>JAYEGX010000056.1:0-11133 GCA_034659295.1 Candidatus Altarchaeota archaeon
ATGGTTTCCGTCCACCCGGTTTCCCTGGCAACTGAATGTTATGTTGTTCGTGGACACGTTTATGCAGAAGCTGGTGGATGCGTTTGTGATGTTGGAATCAAGACAGATTACATCCCCCGGATTGGCGGTTTTTATGGCAGCAGAGCAGTCGCCGCAGCTGCTGCAGTATGTGGTGCAGTCACCGAGGATAAACGGTATCCAGCTATTAGAGACAGGGTTAACTAATATCGAGTGGTTGTATACTCCATCAAATACGTTTATTGTGTAGTTGCTGTGGTTGTTACGGTCCCCGGCAAAAACCCCGGAAGAAACACTTGAGACATCGAATCCGGTCAGGTTAAAGCGAGTGAAACCAGTGGAACCTGTCACCCCTGAATCTATTAAGGTATCTGAGTTATTGTAGACGTTGACTGATGCACCAGAAACCGGGGTTTGGTTGCTGTAGTTCACCTGAACCATAGCGTACCATTTCACGCGAAGAAGGCATACGTCTGAAGAGCCTTCACAGTCATTAAATGATATATTGTTGAAGGAGACGTTAATGAAGGTGTTGTTTATGGTGCAGTCCACTGGAAAACTTGAATCCACGTAGACATCAGATGTGGTGGACTGGTTCAGTACCGAGTCAATGAAGAGGTTGTTGGAGGATCCATGGTAGAAGTAGACCGATTGGTTGTTTTCTCTGGCGTCCACGTTCCTGAATGAGTTATTAATGCTGGAGAAGAGGTGGATGAATCCTTGGGAGTTGTTGTGTGCCGTGATGTCTATGAATGAGTTAAGGTGGCTTGATGTCAGCTGGAACCCGTACCAGTCATTATAGCTGGCTGATATATTCTTGAATGTGTTGTTGCAGCTCTGGTTCGAGTAGATGCCGTGTTTGTTGTATCTCGCTCTGGAGTCTTGAATGACACTATTGGTGGAGTTCGAGTCTAGATATATGCCGTAGAAATCATTTTCCAGGGTTGAATTCAGTAAGATGTTGTTAGAGCTGTTGATGTATACTCCTCCAAAATATCCCTTCACCGTGCAGTTCACCACCGTGTTGTTTCCCATACCGGCGGGCAGGTATATCCCGTAGCTGCTAGATAGGTTGCTGCCGTTGATTAGGGAGTTGTTGCAGTCCAGGAATATGTTCGAGTTATTGAATCGTAGAACACCGTCATCAGATGAGCTGGTGAAGTCATAAGTCTGAGTGCATAATGTAGTGTTTTGGTTGATATAGAACACGCCCGAGATGTTATTGATTTTGGAGGCATAGGATGAGATATCTGTTAAATTAACGCATTGCCCTGAAACGGACGCGGCCAAAAAAAGCATTAAGCTAGATATAAAAAAAACCCTCCATTTAGACATAAGATAATATTAGATAAGCGTTAGATATATGCTTTACTCTCGGATCTCTTTCTTGATGAAATCCAGCCACTTTCTGTCAAAGATTACCAGGTTACCGCACCCCCCGTAGTGTCTTTCACATGGAAACTCATCGCAGAGGAAACAGTACTCTACTCCCTTTTCCCTGGCACAGTCAGGGATTCCGCAGTGCGGATTCGGGTTGCAGCCGGTGCATTTCCCTATCCTTCGCCTCGGGCAGTGCTCGCAGATTACTCCGCAGATACCGGTCTCCATGAAGTAATATTTGTTTACAGGATTTAATATTAAAGTTAAGATGGCTTCCATAACATTCCTTGGTACTGGAGGAGGCAGATTCGTGGTCTTATCCCAGAGACGGTACTCTGGGGGTATATGGCTTGATCTGGAGTCCAGGATTCTGCTGGATCCCGGACCTGGCGCCTTAATAAGAGCCCTGGAGTTCAACATGAAGCCTGAGAAACTGGATGCCATCTTCGTATCGCACAGGCACCTGGACCATTACTCTGATGCTGAGGTAATGGTTGAGGCCATGACCCATGGAACAAAAAAGAGAAGAGGCTCTCTTGTTATTGAGAAAAATACTCTCCCATACATCTCAGAGTACCACCAGAAGGCTGTGGATGTTTCATCCCCCAAACCGGGGGATGAGTTCTGGATAAAAGAGTTGGGGGTGCAGGCTATTCCCACCGCAGGGCACGTTGACTCCCTTGGCTTCAGATTCCACTCCAAACATGGGACGGTAACGTACAGCTCTGATACGGACCTGGATGAGAGCCTCATCAGATACTATAAAAACACAAGGGTTCTGATTCTTAACTGCATCTTCCCATCAGGTAAGGAGATAAGAACACACCTTAACGTTGACAAGGCCATAGAGATTGCCTTGAAAGCCAAACCAGAGCTTCTGGTTTTAACCCACTTCGGGATGCAGATGCTTAACTCCGACCCGGGCAGGGAGGCAAAGAGGGTTGAAAAAGAAACAGGAGTTAAGACTGTCGCAGCCAGGGACGGGATGAACTTGGATTTAGATAACCTTTCAGGTGAGAGGAGGGAACAAGCTAAATTGTTTTAAAGAAAGAATGGAAGGGATTCAGAAAATAGAGTGCGGGAACGGTTTACGGGTTTTGTTAGAGGAGAGGGCTAACACAAAAAAGGCTGCTCTCCTGATAGGGGTCAGGGTCGGCTCGGTGGATGAGGATGATAGGATAAACGGCGGAAGCCACTTTAACGAGCATCTCCTGTTTAAATCCAACAAACACAGGACCGGGAGACAGATTACAGAAGACTTGGAGTATAGCGGGACGGTAATTAATGCATACACCACCTGGAAGTACACGGCATTCTATGCCAAAACACCATACGCTGAACTGGAGAACGCAGTACAGATACTCTATGAGGCAGCGACAAACATGGAGTACAAGAGAAAGGAGTTTGAACTGGAAAGGGAGGTTGTCTTGACAGAGATAAGAAACTACATTAACTCCCCGGATAAATATGCCTTAACGGATTTGTTCATACCCGCGCTCTTCCATAACACATCATTGGAGAAGAAGATTCAGGGAACGGTTGATGCTATGGAGGCTGTGGAAAAAAGTGAGTTGGAGGATTTCAAGGGAGACTATTATTCCCCTGGAAATACTGTGATAGCGGTCTGCGGCAACTTCAACGAGAAAAAACTTCTGGATAAGGTGGAGAACACATTCGGTTCCATGCAGGAGGGTAAAACGCATCCAAGAGAGAGTGTGGATATCAGCAACCGACATACAGTCCGGGAGGAGTCCAGGGGGGATATTAACCAGATGTATCTCTCCCTTGGCTATAGGGTTCCAGGCTACAGTAGTGATGACTTCTTCAAGCTTGAACTATTATCATCCATCCTATCAGAGGGTTTATCCTCCCGATTGTTTAAGGAGCTTAGGGAGAAAAAGGGTATAGGCTACTCTGTGAGCTCATTTTATAAGGCCTTCCAGGATGAGGGAATGTTTATTTCGCATGTGGATGGATTCAACCCCAACAGGCTTGAGGAGACACAGGAAACAATTGAGAGAGTATTCAATAACCTGAAGGAGGAAACGATTGGTGAAAGAGAGTTTGAGGGTACGAAAAAACTGATGCTGTCGAAGTATGACGACCAGCTTGAGCGTATCACGGAGAGTGCTATGCTGCTTTTGGAAAGCGAGTTCTGTGGCATCCCATTCGACTACAGGGAGAAAGAAAGATATATACGGGAGGTCTCGAAACAGGATTTAGTGGATGTTGCAAATAGGTACCTGGGGGATGATTATACTATGACACTGCTTAAACCAGAGGATGGATGACGACGGAAAAATAGCGTTAGTGACCTTGTTTTGTATGTTGTTTCTGGCCTTTGCCTCAGCCTTCAAGGGCTTTGGCATTAACCCGATAGCATTAGGTGCACCAGCGTACATGTTTTTGTTGAGATTGATTCTGGGCTTCAGATGCCCCGCACTGAACAGCTTCCTTATTTTAGTAGCAGTAACAGCTGTTGTTTACGTATCTTATGTGCTATAGAAATCAGGGCCTTCGTGAGATAACACCATAGATAAACAATACCAGAACTATGGCAGCTGCTACTATTGCTACAGTGTAGAGTTCACCCCCCTCTTCTTCTTTGATTGATGCAGTGTTGGATGTGGTGGTGGAATCGTGCACGGCTTCTGTGGTTGTGGTTAAGGTGGTTGATGTTGTTTTTGAGATGGTTGACGTTGTGGTTTCTTCCACTGCTGCCAGGGTGGTGGTCGTGGTAGAAGTGGTTGAATCCAGCGAGATATTCGGGGGGATTCTTTCTTTCGCAGTAAGTTCTAGATTGACGGTATACACGTGCTTGTCTGCTGCGATTACGTAATCGGATGTCTTGAGGTTCTTGTATTCGGCCTTGACGATGATAGAATCTCCGTTCTCAACTTCCACATCAGAGAAATAAAAATTTTTCTCCGGGTGATTGAAGCTTGTATAGTCCTCCTCCAGATATCCGGTGGCAGGGACTTCTACTGTAACCAGGGCATCATCCACCCGTTCACCATTGTAGGTGACCATGCCTGTAACTATGGTCTTCGTGGAAGGCATGGGTTGCGGGTAAACAATGGCCATGCAGAGAATAAAAACCATGCCCGCTATTAATTTTTTCATCTTAAAGCACACCCCCTATTTAATACAAAGGTAACGTATCCCCCCAACCGGTATAGTTTATCCAATAACCCTTCCCTGTCTCGAATTCGGTGAATCCAGACGGGTATTCAATAAATCTCCCATATGGCACGTTTTGACTCTTATCCAGGTAGTAGACTCCCTCATATTCATTGGGTTCTATATTGTTGTTGGATAAAGCGGTTCCAATATTATCCTTCAGCAGGCTGCTGTTCTGCTGTATCCCGAAGAAATACCGCCCAGGCCCGTTCAGGTCTAGAACAGGTGCTGTGGGGATACCCCAGTAGTATTGGTCAAGGCATGGGTTAGGAGGTGATGCGGTCTCTTCTGTTATGAACATGTAGTATCCAACCCCCACCCCCAAGTTGTTGAGTGAGTGTACATCTAAGGCAGCTAGTTCCGGTGCGAAGGCGTCGAAGATATCAAGGTTTCTGTATCGGGACAGCCGGTCATAAGGCAAACCTTGTAATACGGGGCTGGTTCTTGGGTTGGTTTCAAGGTCTCCAGTAACAGGGTCTACGGGAATCGTAGGCAGGGAGATTGCATTCCACCGGTAGCAGAGGTTTTCTATCGAGGAATTCGCCAGATATTTGATGCTGACTGATTTGCAGTCGTTGTTGCCTGCGGCATCGGATGCGCAGACGGTTAATGTAAACGCGCCTGGCTGCATCAGGGGCTCATTACCGTAAGAACAGTCCATGCTGTTGGCTGCGGGGTTTGGGTAAGGACTCCAGTAGTCTTGGCCCCAGCTGTTGCAGTGTGCGCTCCCATCAAATGTTGCCGAGTTCTGGTTATAGCTCTGGTTTCGCCATGTATAGCCCTTTAAGTTAACGGATACTGTATTCTCTATGATATCACAGTGCCCCTCTGTTATATCAAATTCCACCTCCCTTGGATCTATTCCATCCTTCAATATGGGGCCTGAAGGTTTCGTTATGGTGATTACTGGAGGGCTAATGTCATAGCTCCATGTGCCGCTGTTACAGTATATGTTTCTGAAGACTGGATGGCACCAACCGGTTCTATAGCAGCCGTCGTTGTAGACGCAGTCGTCTGGCTGCGGGCAGCAGGCTTCAGCATCCGCTCCACAGGCGTTTTCTCCCACACCAGCACCCTTGCTGCATACTATCCGGTTTTCGCCGGGATCATCCTCACAGCATGTGGTTGGAGAAACATCCCCTCCAATACTCCAGTAGGCTCCACAGCATATTGTACAGGACTCCATTGAGGAATCACATAAACCCCAGTCCTTTGGCGTTGGATCAGGCGGGTCACAGCAAAAGACAGGCCATACACAGCCCGCGCATGTTTGCGTATCCGTGCATGTTACTATCCTGAAATCGTTAATACCGTTCCAATCGTAGTCTATGAAGTTTTCTCCGCTACAGTAATCATTCCACGTTTCCGAGTTACTGCACGCTCTCGTCTGCCCGTCAAGGCACACTGCCCCGCATACACCAATAACACAATCGCAATCTTTACCGCCACAACACCCCTCCACAGTTCCATACGCACACTCCATATAGTCTGGAGTATCGCAGTAATAGGAGCAGGAGTAGTGACCTTCACAGAAGGGAACGCAACAGTCAGTGTAAAGATCCCTGCCAGGGCAATTCATGCACTCGCAACCCCAATGTACTGTGCAAGCATCCAGACAGTTTGCATAATGTGCGATCGGTATATTTTTACAATCGTAATCCCAGGTACAGGGATAACATCCCGTTCCAGTAAAACAACAGTCAGCATGACCGTTGCAGGGAGTCCCCTCAGGAGCACAACACACCCCGCCAACGCATTCGCTGCATACACCTGAACAATCACTGTCGTTTACACACTGGGCGTTGACCGCGGAAACAATAAACAATACAGCAGCCGTTAAAAATATAATCTTATTTCTCATCCTGACCTCCTCCTCTTTTTGATTAAAACATAAGCCACCACGCCCAGAACAGCCAGGAACACAACAATCAAAGCCCATGGAATCCGGGGGCTGCACGGTTCACAGGGCCCGCCGCAGTCTATGTCTTCCTCGCCCTGGTTCTGGATTCCGTCAAAGCAGCTTACCTCACCTGCCCCCACGAAATCACTGAACCGGTACACTATAGTCTGGGCCTTCAACAGCTTCCCAGTATCGTTATCGTAAACCTCGACGGTAACATTAAAGTCCCGCAAATCCCTTCCCGCTCTAAAGCTGGAGTTGACTGGAATCCGGTAATCCATCTGCGCCAGAAACGGACCCCTGGTTTCTTCATACACAACACCTTTCTCATCTATCACCCTCTCAGTTATCTTAATATCCAGGGGCAAGGTCAGACCAGGACCAGCAGCCTCCTCCGGTTTAATACTCTTCACCTCATCGTTTCTACCCCCGCTTGAAGCGACATAGTACATAAACTCTACCCTGTCGCTCTTGCTGTAGGCGTAGTTGTTTGTATACAGTTCATATACCTCAGCCCACCGGTCCGCGGTGAATATAGTCTTATATCTGTCCACTCCAACAACAGAGCCATCTCTCTCAGCAGCTAAGAAACCGATATAATGGTCTTCCTCCGAAACCGAGTCCGTGAACTCGAAAACCCCCTCACCACGGGGGGGTAAACTCAGGGACATTCTTTTTTCATTCAATGGAGTTCCGCTATAGGGTCTGTCGTTGAACCTGTAGAGACGGTATACTACCTCAAACCCAGTTTCATAATCCCCTAAATTTTGCACTGAACCGCTGATTGTGTAGGCTTCGTTCACGTGCATGTGTCTAGCGTATTTAACCCACTCAGCCTCCTTGGAAGTGAATTCAGTTGAATTAAATACTATGAACTCATTGTTTCCGGATGATAGATTATTTACTGTGAAGCCCTCCCCCCCGGAATCCAAGAAAAAACCCCCCTTAGTCAATAAATCAACGATTAATCCATATCTCCCGGGAGGTAAGTCAACATTAAATGAATAAGAGAACTCCTTGAAGCTGTTGGGTTTTAATCCATCAACCCCGCAGCGGTAGAATCTCCGAACAAGAGGCTTTTTCCGTTCATAAGCTGGCATCATATCCCTACCAGCCTCTGGAACCCCCTCAACAATCTTGAATCTCAGGCAATTCTCTGTTAAAGCATAATCTGAGGGATTATTTACCCTAATTGAGACATTAGCGATTTCACCCGACCTGTAGCTTTTCTGGTTCAAAAAATTCTTGTCTAATTCAACACTAACAGATAGGCTGTCATCCTGCAGGCTTGCGCTAACAGCCAACGGCAGTAAAGCAACCAGCAGGATAATAACAAAACACTTGCTTAGTTTACTTAAACCCATGTTAGATAATATTGTTATGTTACTATATATTTAGTGAATGTTCAAGGCTCATCCACTGGTTCGCTTAAAACAATCAGGTAATCATCCGGGTCATAAATCCAGACCTCCCTCATACCGTAATGTTTCTCCACGATGTCATAGAGTAGGGGGGTGTTATGGGCCCTGATTCTCCCATATATCTCGTATAGGTTGTTTACCACGAAATTCAATGCCACACCAGAGCCCCTCACAGCAGAGCCCCATTTATCTGAAAGCTTCGGGTGCAGCTTTGAGACCACAGCCGCCTCCTCGAACATTATCTCATAGCCGTCCTCCTTCAGAACCAGGAAATCAAAGCCATCATCCTCCCCCACCCTCTCGATATAAAACCCGAGAACATTCCTGTAGAACTGATAAGTCCTCTCAAGGTCTTTCACGGTGAACTGCAGGGAAGTGTACTCCATCTTCAGTTAATGATTTTGTTTTAATGTAATATTAAACACTATTCCACGGTAACAGATTTCGCCAGGTTGCGTGGTTTATCTGGATCTAAACCCCTCCGTATGCAGATGTAGTAGGCGAACAAGTGCAGGGGAGTTATGTAAAGGATGGGGGACAATATAGGGTCTACTATGGGAACGCGGAAATCACCCTCCTCCGAAACCCTTAAAACCAGGGCACCCCGGGCCTTCGCCTCAGCCACATTGCTCTCCATCTTATCCAGGAGCTCATCGTTGGGTATTATCGCAATCACAGGAACACCATCCTCCAACAGAGCCAAGGGGCCGTGCTTTAGTTCACCGGCAGGGTATGCCTCAGCATGAACATAAGATATTTCCTTGATCTTCAGCGCCCCCTCAAGGGCTGTCGGGTAGTTCTGCCTTCTCCCGATGTAAAAGAATATCTCCTTCCCGGAGTATTCTCCGGCCAGCTTCTCTATTTCATCTACCCCGGCTAAAGCCGTCTTAATCTTTGCGGGAACTGAATGGATGTTATCAAGCATCTCCCGCAGGTACTCCTCACCTATTCTGTCCCTCTCCCTGGCAAGGAAAAGGGATAACATAATCAGAGAGGTTACCTGGCCGATGTACGCCTTGGTGGATGCTACAGCAATCTCCGGCCCCGCATAGATGTAGATGTTGTCGTCCACCACCCGGGTGAGAGAGGATCCGACAACGTTAACCACACCCGCGAGATAAGCACCCTTCTTCTTGCATTCTTTTGCACAAACAAGTGTATCAGCAGTCTCACCAGACTGCGATACAGCTATTACGGCACAGTCTTTATCTATGGAGTTTATGCTGGAGTACCTGAACTCTGAGCCCAGAACAGCCTCGGATGGGATGCCGAATCTCTCCAGCAGGTATTTAGCCGCCAGAGCAGCATAATAGGCTGTTCCGCAGGCAACAAAGTATATTCTCGCATATCCTGCGAGCCTGGAAGCTATCTCACAGACCTCATTTTGTGCCTTCAACGCGCTCTTTACCGCCTGAGGCTCCTCGAAAATCTCCTTCAGCATGAAATGCTCAAAACCCTCCTTCTCCGCCTGCTTCACGTCCCAATCTATGCTATGGACTTCCTTCTTCACGCATTCACCGCTGGTAAAATCCTTCACCACAACCGAGTCACGTGAAACAACAGCATAGTTGAAGTCATCCAGGATTATTACGTCCCGGGTATGGTGGATGAGAGCCGGAGTGTCTGAGGCAATGAAGTTCTCACCCTCACCCAGGCCAATAATCAACGGCGACTCCTTTCTTGCTGCGAGAATCCTGTCCCCGTCCCTAAGCGACACAGCAGCCAATGCGAAACTACCTTTCAACCTTTTCACAGCTGATATGAAGGCCTGCTCAAAGTCTCCCGCATAAAAGTCTTCTATAAGATGGGGTATTACCTCCGTATCAGTATTGGAGGTGAATTTATGACCCCTTTTTTCCAGCTCATCCCTTAGTTTTACATGGTTTTCTATTATGCCATTGTGCACTACACAAAAGTTCTCTTCACAGTCTGTATGGGGGTGTGCGTTTATGTGGGAGGGCTCCCCATGAGTAGCCCACCGGGTATGAGCTATACCAACATCTGATATAACATCTGAGTTGATTTTATCCTCCAGCTCCGATATCTTCCCCTGATCCTTGGAGACACATATTACATCATCTGAGATGCATGCTATGCCGGCTGAATCATAGCCCCTGTACTCCAGGTGCTTCAGCATATTGAAAAGAATCTCGGAGGTGTTTTCCCTCTCACCGATGTAGCCTGCTATCCCGCACATTCTGTTTCTAGGATTTCAGTTTCATGATGGCAGCAGCAATATCTCCACCAGCCTCTTCAAGAGCCGCTCTGGCCTCCTTGTTGCTTACGTCTGCCTGCTGGGCTACCATCCCCACATCTTCCTCGTCTATGTCCACACTGGCTTCAATCGTCTCTTTCCTGACCCTGCCGCCCATTATCTGATATATCTCCTGACCCTGCATAACAGTCTTCGTCACCTGGGGCTCTTCTATTATTATTTCCTCATCGGGGCCGTGTATTATAACCATCTCTGCTTCAACATCATCTACCTTGATGCCCATCCGCTTCATCATCTGCTTCATCTGCCTGGGGTTCATGTTGCCTGGAAACATTTTAGATTCTGGTTATATCTGCGAGGGAGATAATATATTTAACCCTCAGCTGGGATGTGCTCGCACATGCAGTCCTCAGAGCATTTATCCAGTGTTTCAGGGTCTCCATCATTGCAGTCCCTGTTGCTGCCGCATTCGGCACCGCACTTGTAGTTAAGGCATTTATAGATCTTGTCATCCAGATCACAGATACAGCTCTGGCTGCACCTGCCTTTATTATCTGGCCTCTTCCAGTACCTGTGACCCTCACAGCCTTCCACAGCCTGTGAACAGTATTTGTTGTCTTCTTCATCAGGTGGCTCGCATTCCTCATCGCAACCAAAGTTCTCAGCCTCCATTTTACCGTTACCGCACTCGCATTTCAGCTCATATCTCTTCTGGACGAAGTTGAGGTAGTTCCCGTCTGCTGGAATAGTGCATTCATTATGGTCCATATCACATACCTTCTTCTGCGGCCAGCATTTTTCTTTCACGGAAACAATAGGACCCCAACGTTCGCAAAATGACTTGCTCGTTCCAGGATGCCTGCAGATTGGATAATAGACGTATTTCTTTATCAGCTCGCCTTCGTAGATGTTCTGTCCTATTTCCACATACTCCCGCTCACATCCGTATTTAACCTCCACATCACCGCAAACGGATGCGTTATAGCAGGTTACATGTCCAACACCTGTCTCGTTTGCAG
>JAYEGX010000056.1:11143-14745 GCA_034659295.1 Candidatus Altarchaeota archaeon
GTTGGATAGGTTGAGGGAGATGTTAGCTGAGAAGTTGTATGATAGGTTCCCTTCTCGTATATACTGCATCCAATACGGCTCCTGTGTGGTTGATGTGGAAGATGTTGATGTCGTTGTGGTTGAAAGCGCGGTTGGAGAGGTTGTAGGGCTTGAGGTTGTGGATGTTTTTACTTCCGGATCCAGGCAACCTGTCATTAATATGATGGAAACCAAAAACAACAACATGACTCTATTCATCTTAACCTCTCCCGTAGGGCATATCCAACCCGTTTAAATGTAACACAATCCATGATAGACGGGCTCCGGAACCATATGAGGTCTATTCCGTTCCCTCTCACCGACTATTACATTAACTATAAGCAACACATCCTGAAATATCTGTCGATTCAATCCCGCACTCGGTTGAGTTATACACTACCAGCCCCACCACCACCTCAGCAACCTGGTTGGCTTCTTTTTTATAACCATCCATCAATAGTTAAGCTAAGTAATTTTGGATGCCAAAACCAGGATGAAAAGATTTTTTGTGTTCACTGTTCTGTTCTTGTTTACTGGATGCGCTACCTTAGGGGATGATAAAATCACGGAGAATCCCACGCTAACAACAACCCCAACCACCTCATCAACATCAACCACATTACCAAACACTTCAACAACATCAAACACCTCAACAACAGGCTCTACAACAACATCAACCACCTCATCAACCACCTCATCAACCACCTCATCAACCACCTCATCAACCACCTCATCAACCACCTCATCAACCGTGTTGCTTCCCTTCGTGGATGTTTATGTCCAAACAAACGATAAAGTCTATCACCCTAAGCAGACGATGGAAATCACGGTGGATGTTGTGAGTGAAAGAAATATCGGTGGGGCGGCGTTGAGGGTCTATGGCCTAAAAAAGCTGAGCTATTATTTCCTCGACCGAAAAGAATCTGTTGACATAAACATTGGAGTGAACAGGTTCGGGGTTGATTACACCATCCCCTCATGTAGTGCATGCTCTGGATTGGATACCGGAGCATATGATATAAACGCTGAAATCGAATACGTTGGGGGGGTAATAGGAGAGGGCAATACCAGCGTGGAAATAAGATAACTGATTTAAAAACAGAATCCCATAAGTAAAAAAAAATGATGAAGAACCTGTTTTTGTTCACATGCATTGCATTGATTTTGTTCATCTCAGGCTGTAATGTGCAGGAGAACGGCACCACAACATCTTCCACAGTAACAACAACCTCGACCACGTCAACAAAGACTATAACTATATGCGGTGACGGTCTCTGCACGGGAGGGGAGGATGCCCAAAATTGCCCGCAAGATTGTGATAAAAAACAAAACCAGTCCCTGGAAATCCACGAATGGGGCGTACTAGGTGGCTGTGTCCACAACCGGAACTATATCGTAACCAGCCGACCCAAACAAATGTTGTATGTGGATCTTCCAATAATTTATGTTCATGCCAACAACATTGATAACCTGAATGTTACAGTAACCTTCTCCCAGGGCAAGCCAACAGACACATACCCTTCGACGAAAATAGATAATGAAACAAACTCCATCTCCTGGATTAATCTAGAGATAAACCCGGGGGAGGATGAGATTAATGCGGTTGAAACAGATCAGGATTATCGGATTCCTCTCGAGGAGATGAAACCAACCCTGAATAATGTTGACGCAGATGAGTTAGTGTCTAATGGAGAGAAAACCCGTTTTCTATTCTATGAGGGTGAAACAGCTTTCCAAAACCAGATTAATGTCACCCTGGACGTGGAGGGTGGGAAGGTTGCCTTCAGAAACGACGGTAATTTTACAGCCCATAACGTGATTCTGGCTCATATGATAGGAGACTATATGGATGCGACCACTCTGGTGGCGGTCGGGGGTTCACTGGCCCCGGGAGAGGAGAAGACAGTGGGATTAGATGAGAAAAGCACTGAAAATCTGATAAAAGGGGATATGCTAGGATTAGGCTTCACGCAGAAAGAGGTTGATGCATTCGCACAGACATGGGATAATGCATTCTTCTTCCCCTCAAATACAGGCTTCACCAACCTCATCTACCGCTTACCTCAATATAAGTACGAGGAAATGCTGCCAGCTACTTTCTCACCGCAACCCGGTAAAATCGTGCGAACAATGTATGTTCTGGTTGAAGTATCCGAAAGATAGTTAGTTCTCCCTAGGCTAATACCGAAGGTTGTCTAGAATCCATGAATTCAAGCCAGAGATGAGAGATATATAACTGATAAGATAAGGAAACCCTACAACATATTAAAAAAAGATGAGCTAGATTTAATAACAGAATCCCATAAGTAAAAAAAATGAAGAAACTGTTTTTGTTCACATGTATTGCATTGGTTTTGTTCATCTCAGGCTGTAATGTTGAGGATGGGGGCACATCTTCCACTACAATTACCACAACAACTCTGGAGCCTGGAACATGCAGTAATGCCGCAGACTGTGAAAGCTACTGCAGGTCCGGCACCAGCTGCGAGCAATACAAGTATTATCACATAGAGACCGGATGTTTAGAGGGTGTCTGTGAATGCACATGCATCAGCGATGACCTGCCCCCCATCTTAAGCCCGCAGGGGGATGAGTTCACTTACCGAGATAAAATCTACGTTAAAACCGATGAGGTTATGGCATGTGGCGGGAGTATCACAAAGGTGGGGAACTACACCCTATGGGAGGAAACATACCACGGCTACATTTATTCATCTAAAGAGATAAACATCGCAGAAGATAGGTATACATGCTATCGCTGGTTCGAGAAGCCGGGCGTCATAATAAGGTTCTATGATGATGATGTGAAACAGGATCACCCGTTTGGTTTCGATGCCATAAACGTTGACGTGAAAGACAGGAGCATAGAGCCACCATTCTATCAGATAGAGAAACTGGTTGATGGTAACTGGAGTGAGGTGGACATGGTTTCATGCCCCTGCGGGACTGGATGCGAAAACCCACCCCTAACCCTGGAAGCGGGTAAGAGACACACATACATGTGGAATAACAAAAGGGAATACTGCAACCAAAGCACGCTGGTTTCGGAATCCAATCCCCCGGGAGAGTACAGGGTTAAGGTTTATTTGGATGGGGGGGATGTGACATATTCAAAGAAATTTGAGATAAACCCGGACATAACTCTGGAGATGGTAACAGATAAGAGAGTCTACAGTTCACAGGAACTGATGAAGATAACAGTTAATATCAAAAGCGGCGGATTTTTAGAAAACGTAAGCCTCCGTGTTTTGGGTATTTCCGGTAAATCCCAGAGCATGGATATCAGAAGAACCCTTGACCTGGATAAAGGAAACCGTAGCTTCAGCTTCAACTATCTTATACCTCTTTGTAACACGAAAAGTTGCACTGTTGTTAAGCCGGGCACGTATTACGTGAAAGCGGTTCTGTTATATGAGGATGATGTGATTTCATCATCCGGCAGGGATGTTCGCATAGAGCCTTCAACAGCATAGAACTAGTATCTAATCCCGAAACCGTTTATTTTCTCAACCACCTGCCTTAAATCCACCGCAACATCCGAGACATCCGCCATCTCAGGACCGGTGCGGCACCATCTTATCATT
>JAYEGX010000057.1:0-3799 GCA_034659295.1 Candidatus Altarchaeota archaeon
ACCTATGCGGGCTACAACCGGTGTCCTGGTTTCCCTGACAGCCTCCATGAGTTCTCTGCTGGCCGAAACACCCCCTCCACCGGAGTTTATGTCCAGTATTACAGCCTTGATTTCGTTGCTGGAGTCAGCGTACTCCAGTTTTCTCTTGATATCATCTACCTTAGCGCATGCTGGCACACCGGTGAAGAAGCTTCCACTGCATCCTTCCATCGTTATCTCCCCCTTCAAGGGAATAACCAGAACCTTCTGACCTACAAGAGGCAGTTGGTTCAGGTTCATTAACTCATCTACCATAAAATACACGCCAACAGCTCCCAGAATAAGGAAACAAAGTACAACAGCAACCAAAATAATCTTCCACCTACGATCCATCTCGGAAAGTATATTCGATTAAAGAAATATATAATATCAATGTAACTGCCACATTACTACGCCAACAATCGAAAGCACTAAAGAGAAAAAAGATAATAAAGCGCACGCAACCACTATCCTTTCTATCTTCTTATTTTCACTACCATCTGGATCCCAGTCCTTTCTCATAGTTTTCAAGAAATAATATGACATCACAGCAAGACCAAAGAGTATGTTGGTTAGGGAGAGGATAATGATAATAATCGCAAGAAGTATTGTATGGATAATAGACATGCTTTTTCGTTTATATGAGTCCAGAACAATCATCAGGAAGAACAGGGTAATCAATGCAAGATATCCCAAAGAGACGATTAATACAAACAAGCTAAAAAAAAAGGCTAAACTATCAATAGTTTCAAATGAGGTTTCATCTGTCGATGAGGTGAATATTTCAGGGGCAACAATATAGCCCAGTATATTCATCAAGGAATAGATGATAAGCAAAACCCAAAGGGTTATTAGATAATAATCCTTCCAGTTCATGTTAGAAGATTAAGTAGCTTAGATATTTAAACATATCGTTTCTCTGGATCGAGCTATTATATCCCAAGGTAAGGTTTGATGCGGCTGTCGGGATTTGAACCCGAGTCGCTGGCTTGGCAAGCCAGAGTGATAACCAGACTACACTACAGCCGCATATTCAGAGATGATATTATAAGATTAAATCAATAAATAAAATATAGAGATAAAATGCTTTCTTACATGATTGTTTTCGTGGTTTCTTTCCTTACCACATACCTGACAGCCCCCTGGATCATGCCAAAACTCAAGAGAGCAGGGCTGACAGGCAAAGACGTTAACAAAAAAGATAAACCAACACTGCCCGAGATGGGTGGTTTCGTGATAGTATTCGGTTTCTCAGCCGGAATCCTCTCATCTATTTTCATGTACACCTTCTCCCAACACATACACACCATAATAGGTGTAACAGAAATAAACAACCTCGAACTGAATCTAGTCCTAGCCTCCCTTTCCACAATACTTATCATGACCCTCATAGGAGTATTTGATGATCTTTTTGCCATGAGACAATCTATTAAAGCACTGCTCCCCCTTTTTGCCGCCCTGCCTCTTGTCGCGGTGCAGGCAGGAGTATCCACCATGAAATTTCCCATAATAGGCAGCGTAGACTTCGGAATATTCTACGCCCTCATACTGATACCAATAGGCATAACCGGGGCATCAAATGTAACCAACATGCTAGCAGGATTCAATGGACTTGAAGCGGGTATGGGTCTTGTGGCATCCATATCCCTAGCATACATCGCATGGAACCTAAACAGTCCAGAAGCCCTGATCCTGCTGCTCTCCATGTCAGGCGCACTGCTAGCCTTCCTCAAATACAACTGGTACCCTGCCAGGCTCCTGATGGGAGACATAGGAACCCTCTCCATCGGAACCGTAATAGCAACATCAGTGATTGTTGGGAACTTCGAGACAGCAGGGGTTATCGTGACCATACCATACATCATAGACTTCTTCATAAAGCTGGCTAACAGATTCCCAAGCGATAGGTGGTGGGGTGAGCTACAGCACGGTAAACTAACCTGCAACAGTAAACCAATAAGCCTCTGCCAGTGGATTATGAAATTGACCAACGGCATAAAAGAACAAAACATGGTAAAGCTGTTAATACTCATCGAATTAATATTCGGAGCTCTTGCGATTGTTTCAGTAAGTTAAGGATGGAAGAAAAAGATTTTATTGTTGTGGGTGGGGGAGTAAGCGGTTTATTAAGCGCTCTAGCATTGGGTAAGGAAGGGGAAGATGTGCTTTTACTGGAGAAAGAAGACTACCTTGGCGGTGTATGCCGCTCCTATAAGGTTGACGGATACCAGGTGGACACAGGACCCCATATGATAACCAGAGTAGCTCAAGGCCCACTGAAGTATTTAATAGACAACTACTTTGACATAATCCCCAACTTCATGCCACACGGCAAATACTATGTAGTATTGAACAACAGAGTTAAACCATTCCCCTGGAACATGAGAGACTGGGTATCCTTCGACCTGCTCCCGCAAACGGACAGGATGTACCTCATGAAGACATTATTCAGCATATCATATCTGTTCAACAAGGGAGAGGACTTATCTAAGAAATCTGTGGCAGACTTCATAGGCAACGGCCTAAGTGAGCCAACCATCAGGTTCCTGAACTGCATGTCTTATTTCATGACAGGCGCCCCCATGGATAAAACGCCGGTGGAACGGTTTGTTGACGCAGAACACTATAAAAGCCAGTCCAGAGGGTTGCTGGATAAGATATACAACATACTCATGAAGGAGGGGGCACAAGACCAGGTGTACCCTAAAGGAGGTATACAGTCCATTATCACATCAATCAAGGCATCCATACCACAGAAAAAGGTTGAGTTAAGAACAGGGGAAGAGGTTGTGGCAATAAACCCTGCTGAGAAAACAATAGAATCCAGCAGCGGAGAGTACAGATACAATACATTAATTTATTCAGGATTCACCTCGGATTTACCCAAGCTAACAGAAAACAAGCTCCCAGAGGAGTATACGAAATCATTAAGCAAGCTGCATAAGATTAATGCATTAACACTCTGGCTTGGTCTGAACAGTAAGATATTCAACAGAAACGGGTCTGAGATATGGGTGGACTCCGACCCTTACACATGGGCGGTTCCGGTGTCAAACTACGATCCAAACCTGTCGCCTAAAGGTAAACAGCTTGTAGGCTTCGCATTCAGCCTGCCCCCGGGTTTCAACGAGAAAAAAGAGAAGAAAAGATCTCTGGAAGCAATATACGAGATGAACCCCAAAATAGAGAGAAACGTGGATATGATACACTATCAAATGCTGATACCTGAAAAAGCTGTTTGGACCATCGACACCCTTTTTGCGAACGTTAAAACCCCTGTGGAGGGCATCTACCTTGTAGGCACAGACACGGAAAGAAGGAGTATGGGCATTACCAGAGCCTCCTATTCAGTGAATACATTGTTATCCACGCTCAGGGAGGATAAAAGACTGTAAAATTATTTCTTCCTGAACTCGGTGTAACCGCACGTACCACAGGTATCCCTATCCTTGTGGTGGGCCATGAACACACCATCACCACACTTGGGACAAATCTTGTTCTTCCTCTCCACCTTATCACCAGACAACACGTACTGCTCCCACTTATTAACCATAATTAATCACCTTCCTTAACTTTTTTATCCTTCACAGGCTTCTCCTCAGGCTCCTTCACAGGCTTCTCCTCAGGCTTCTCCTCAGGCTCCTTCGCAGGCTCCTTCACAGGCTTCTCCTCAGGCTTCTCCTCAGGCTTCTCCTCAGGCTCCTTCACAGGCTCCTTCGCAGGCTTCTCCTCAGGCTCCTTCGCAGGCTTCTCCTCAGGCTTCTCCTCAGGCTCCTTCACA
>JAYEGX010000058.1:0-14027 GCA_034659295.1 Candidatus Altarchaeota archaeon
AACGAGTCCCGGTCATCTACCTTCACGGTGTACTGGTGGAAGACGTGTTTGCAGCCTGAGGGTACATGTGGGGTGGTCAGCCAGTCTGATTTATCAAGGTTTTTCGAAAGGAAGGCTGCATTGCTCATCCGCAAATCAGTGAAGGAGTCAAGCTTTTCAAGCTGGCATAAGCCAAGAGCTGCCTGAATGTTCGTCATCCGGTAATTAAAGCCCAGCTCCTCATGCAGGTAGCGCTCACGCATGCCGTGGTTGATGAAACGCCTGCTGTTTTCTATGACCTCCTCGCTGCTTGAAACAATCATCCCACCCTCGCCGGTGGTCATATTCTTTGTCGGATAAAAAGAGAAGCATGCGGCATCACCGAAAGAGCCCACTTTTTTACCGTTGTATTGGGCTCCATGAGCCTGCGCGCAGTCCTCTACCAGTTGGATCTGGTATTGCTTTACTATCTTCATTATCTCGTCCATATCGCAAGACAGCCCGTAGAGGTGAACCAGCAGGAGCGTATTTATCCTGTCGTCTTCGTCCAGCTTCTCCCTTATCTTTTCCGGGCTGATGTTGAACGTATCATCACAGATGTCCGCAAAAACAGGTTTGGCGTTACAGTATAATATGGAATTCGCGGTGGCCATGAAGCTGAATGGTGTAGTCAAAACATGATCCTTCTCTGATATACCAAGCGCTTTTAAGGCAACGCATAATGCGCTTGTGCCCGAAGTCGTGGCCACCCCCCAGGATGTGTCACAGTAGCTCGCAAACCCTTTCTCGAACTCTGAGACAACAGACCCGCAAGCTATCATCCCGGACTCAAGTACGTCATTGACTGCCTTCTTCTCGCATTCACCTATAGAGGGTTTCGCTATGGGAATCATTTTCATATCATGTTCTTCTTTATTAGGTTTTCCGCAAGAGGTTTGATTTTCGCAGGGGAGCCGACGGCAAGACTCCACTCGGGCACGTCTTTTGTAACAACCGAGCCTGCTGCAACCAAGCAACCCACCCCAAGATTCACGCCAGGGAGTATGGTAGCGTTAGCGCCCACCGAAACATTATCCCCTAAAATCGGGCCGGGCAGGTCGTCTGTGACCCTAACAGGGTATTTGTCGTTGGTTAAGACCGCCCTCGGGCCGATGAACACGTTAGAGCCGACGGTTGAGTTAAGGGGTATGTAGACGGCGGACTGGATGCTGACATTAGAGCCGATGCTGCAGTGCCCGTCTATTATGGAATGGGATCCCACCAGAACATTATCGCCTATGGAGGTTTTCTCCCGGATTAGGACAGCATGCCCTGTGCGGAAATCATCACCTATTGAAACATCACAGTAGATTACTGTGTTGGAGCGGATTACGGCGTTTTTCCCAACCCGGGCGGGAGAGCAGCCTGCCCCGTAAACCAGACCCAAAACCACATTATCCTGAAGCACACAATCCTTTCCCAGCTCAGATAATGTTTCCATCATTTATTATTGGATTGAGGATAAATATTTTATGCATTGAATACCATATAACATATGTTATGAAAACACGTGAATTGTTAACTTTTTTGATATTAATCCTGTTGGTTGACGGGGTCAGCGGATACAGGACAGCTATTGGAGGGGAACTCATAATCAACGGGAACCCAGCCCCCGACGGGATGAAAGTAGATGCTAGAGTAGACGGTCATAAAATAGCTCAGACCACAACGAAACACGGCGCCTACATGTTGAACATAGAAGACGTGCAAGACTTCATATACAAGAAAGCGGAGATATACGTCAACAACAGCAAAGTAGCTGAGACCATAGTATCAACAGATAAATTCACGGAAAAAAACATTCAGGTAAACACTGGGGAAACAACCTCATCCTCGACTACAACAACTATAGCGTACACGACAACCACAACAGAAGATAAAACGGGTGTGGTGGGGATGATGGTGAACTTCTCGGTCAGCAACATGGCAACAATACTGGGGCTTATGCTTCTGTCAATACTTTTCGCATCCATGATACGGGAGCACATGGAAAAAAAAGATGCTGGTTAAGGTAGCGCAATCAGACATGAAACCGGGGGATAAAAAGGTAAACCTCAGGAAGGCGATTAATTTAATAGAAAAGTCCGGCGCTGATCTTTTTCTTTTCCCTGAGGTGTTCACCACAGGCATGGACCTGGCTCACGTTAAGGAACATGCTGAAAGCCTAAACGGAGAATCAATAAATAAACTCAGAAAACACAGCAATAAAAAGATTATTGCGGGCAGTTTTATTGAGGAACATGGGGGGGAGATATATAACACGTTCATTTTGTTGGAGGATAATAAGCTCATCGGGTTCTACCGGAAAATCCACCTATTTCGGAAAGAGAATGAGTACTTCACTGCAGGAGATAGGGTGGAGGTGATAGAGACAAAATACGGGGGGATGGGGTTATCCGTCTGCTATGATCTGCGGTTCCCGGAGCTGTACCGCAGGCAAGCACTGGATGGGGCATCTATTTTGCTTGTATGCGCTAACTTCCCCCGGGGGAGGATAGAGCATTGGAGGACGCTGCTTAAGGCTAGAGCCATAGAAAACCAGGCCTATGTTATAGGATGTAATAGGACTGGAAGTGATGGGATCAATGAATACAACGGGAAATCGATGGTAATAGACCCCTGGGGTAAAGTCCTGGCCGAGGCAGGATGTGGGGAGCAGACGCTGGAGGTTGAAGTAGATCCCCTGAAGGTTGAGAAGATAAGAAGGGATTTTCCTGTGCTAAAAGACAGGGTGCTATGAGAGCAGTTTCAGGGCTTGGCGACCCGACATACCTTCTCGCACACCCAGATCCCTTGCATTAGATGAAACATCCCCTATCTCCGCTTCCAAAACCTCCTCAAATGTTGATACGCCGGAGACAAGGCATAGGGCGTCACCAAGCCTCTCAGCCGTCTCAATGGAGAGATAACTGCAGGCTATAATGCCCTTATCTGCCTTAATCAAAAAAAGACTAGCATTATCTAAATCTATCCTAAATCCTGTTGCCCCGCCTATCATCTTAATCTCAAACATCCTGTTTCAAGTCTTTATATTTTAGATAATCCTTCTCTGAGTCGAAGACTATGGGAAATCCGATAAAACCACAGTCTGCGCACTTATACTGCCCCGCCAGGGTTAACCGGATCTCGAGCTCGAGCTCTGAAGGCATCTTCAGGTTCCGGCAACCACATCTCGTACACGCCTTAACATCCATCATAAGCGTTTAGTGATCAACTCAGCGGCTTTTTTTCCGGATAACAGCATCCCTCCGAATATGGGACCCATCCGGGGAGAGCCATAGACCGCATTAGCAGCCATGCCCGACACATAAAGCCCCGGATAAACCTCCCCCGTATTCTCCACCACAAGCCTCTCGGATACATCAGCCCACATGGAGCGTTCCCCCATGATACCACCTGAGGGAGTGTTCAGCTTGCCCACCTTCCTGCAGACAATAGAGCACACCTCCAGGGGATGTCCGGTTGCATCAAGACAATAACGGGCCTTAATAGCCAGCGGGTCAACATGCAATCCGGCGACCTCCACCGTGCTCCAGTTCAAAACAAACCCGTTAACCACATCATCCCTAATCAAAACATCCTCTACAGAGATGCAGTTAAACAATCTGGCGCCCGAATCAACAGCATGGGACACCAGTTTGGCCACTGACTCAATCGAGCTGGCGATATACTGTTCACCGTCTTTACGGTAGTTGATTCCGAAATCATCAAGTATGCATCTGGCCTCCTCCTGTACAACAATCTTGGGGTACATCATACCACCACCCCACATCCCACCCCCCAGGGAAAGCTTCCTCTCAAATAGGGCAACCTTGGCACCTGAATCAGCGAGATAGCGGGCGGCAACAAGACCTGAAGGTCCCCCTCCGGCGATGGCCACGTCAACCTCCAGACAATCCAAAAAATCCTTTACCGCGTTCTCTACAATAGCCCTTGAAACCTCAGTCTCCTCAATCATTTTTCATACACCATAGTACCAGCCCCCTCGGCGGTGAAGACCTCCTGCAGCAGAGCATGCTCTCTTGACTTGATGATGTGAGAACGTTTAACACCACCCTCAACCGAATCAATGCATGCCCTCAGCTTGGGAATCATCCCCTCGCTGGCTGTGCCGTCTGCTATAAGTTCTCTCGCACCATCCAGTGACAGCTCAGATATAATCTTTTTGTTTTTATCAAGTACACCATCAACTGATGTCATAAGTATAAGCTTGCTCGCTCCAAGGGATATGGCCAGCTTCGATGCAGCTGTGTCCGCGTTAATGTTCAGCGAGTTACCTTCGCTGTCAAAGCCCACAGGCGAAATAACAGGGATATAACTCTTATCCAGTAAAACAGTCACCAACTCTGTGTTCACTTCAGAGACATCCCCCACGAAACCAAGGTCTACCTCATGTTTCCTCTTCTCGGCCAGAAACAGCTTCCCGGACTTACCGGAGAGGCCTACAGCATTACCTCCCTGCTTGTTTATCTTAGCCACTATGCCGGTGTTCACCTTACCAATCAACACCATCTTCACGATATCCATGGTCTCCTCATCAGTAACCCTCAAACCCTCCACAAACTCAGGCACCTTACCGAAGCGCTTCATGGCAACCGAGACATCATACCCCCCACCATGTACCACAACAGGTTTGATGTCCATGGAATTCATCAAAACAAGATCCTCAGCAAGGGAGGTCATTACATCCTCGTTTAGCATAACCTCCCCGCCCAGCTTTATAACAAAAAGCTTCCCGCGAAAACCCTGTATATACCTTAGGGCCTTCATCAAAACATCAGACACCTGCAAACTATTTTTCTTCATCTTATTTATCTCTTGGTTGTTAAATATTTATACTCGAATATCTTATACTTGATAATTAATAGTAAAGAATCAACAAAAAAATTAATAAAAGATGTATATCATAATCATCGGCGGGGGAGGCACTGGAACCGCATTAGCCAAGGTTCTTGAAAGCGAAAACAACGAGATAGTTATTGTAGAAAACAACGGGGAAAGAGCTAAGGAACTCGCTGAAAGCATGGATGCTCTCGTAATCCACGGAGACGGAAGTGACAGCCAGATACTCAAGGATGCGGGAATAGAGCACACTGATGCTGTAATCATATTAACAAGAGAGGATAACACAAACCTGACCATATGCCAGATGATAAAGAAATTCGATGTCAAGAGAATAGTGGCCAGAGTGAACGATCCGGCAAAGAAAGACCTCTACATAGGCCTGGAAATCACGGCAGCTATCAGCCCAATCTCCGCAGTAGTAAGCTACTTCAAGAACGCCATAATGCACGGGAGCAGCAGGAGCATGCTCTCCATAGGCAAAGGCCAGGCTGAGATAATCGAGCTAGAGTTCAGAAACGAAAACCTTGACGGGCGAATGATTAAAGACATCGATTTACCCTCTGGCTCCATAATAGGGTCTATCAGCCGGAACGGGGAGATAATAATAGCAAAACCCAGCGAGATACTTAAAAAGAACGACATTCTCACCATCATGACAAAAACAGATGTCTCAGCTGATGTTGTAACAGTGCTAAGGGGAAAGGATTAAAAAAAAAAGAAAGAATTAGGAAGTTAATGGTAGAGGGTATGTGTCTACCAAATCATTCTTCTCCATCTTCTTCACCATCTCATTGTATCTGTTCCTTATAGACGTCTCTGAAATATTGGAGATGGACGTGATCTTCTGCGTTTTTTTGTCACCTATAATCCTGCCCGAAATAAATATCGCTGCAGCAGCCATACTCATGGGAACTTTCCCGGATGTTATGCCAACTGCCCTGGCATCCTTTAATAGCTGGATGGCCTTCGCCTCTGTTTTCCCGCTGACCCCGAGTTCGCTAGCTAACCTGGGCACATAATCTGCTGCAGTAACCACGGGCATCTTCATCCCCAGACGCCTACAGATAGTCCTGTAACTCCGTCCTATGTCTTTCTTGTCGACAGATGAAACTTTTTCCAGCTCCTTAAGAGTCTTCGGGAGATGATGTTTCCTGGATACCAGATAGATTATTGCCGCAATAACGCTCTCAATAGACCTTCCTCTGACAATACCCTGGTTCACACACTTCCGATATAAGCGGGCACACTCCTCCTTTATGTTCAGGGAAACATTAAGGTGCGCTGACATCCGATCCAGCTCAGGTAAAGCGATAGACAGATTCCGGTCCACGGAAGTGCCCATCCTGCTGCGCCTCTGCCACTTCCTCAGCCTGTAAAGCTGGGCCTTTCTCTCGGATGGGATGGCACTACCCTTGATATCCCGGTCGTATCGGTCTATCTCAGTAGTCAAACCCATGTTTTGTTTAGCATGTTTCAGAGGCCCTCCAGCCCTAGCCCTCTTGTTCATCTGCTCCTCGTCGAAGGCCCTCCACTCTGGTCCGAAATCAAACAGTGTGTCATCCAGTATCAACCCGCAGTTCTTGCAAAGTATCTCGCCCCTTCGGTAGTCAACAATCCTGCCCTCACCACCACACGCCCTACATATCTCTTTAGCATTATCTGGTTTATCTTCCATCATCTCACCTCTGATTCCAAAGGAGGGTTAAGGAAAAATAATCCCTTTCGGCAGCCAACCACCCTCTATAAACTCGCGGAATCTATGTTTAATATTCCAATAATAGATTCTTGGAAGTTGCGATATAAATAGTTTTCGTTTATGAGATACCCCCCACATGTAAGGGATTTTATATACGTAATCTTAAAGTATTACCATGCCTTGCGGGAGAAAAAGAAAAAAAGCTCAGATGAGAAAGCATAAGACAAAAAAGCGTAGAGAGAAGCTGAAGAGGAAGAGTAAGTAGTCTATTTAGTGTTTCTTATTCCTTGGGACCCTAAGACCTGAGTTTTTCCCACGCAATAAGCCTCGGCGAGAGTTAAATCAGGCTATATGAAAAAGCGACAACAGCTTCTTCTGAGTATAATCCATGTGATGAGACATCAGATGGTAATCTGTATCAGTTTCTTTGTTAGAGCGCTGTGATCGTGACTTATAACCCTGGCATCTGCCTCTCCCATGTTATTGGCTTCAGATATTTTATGTTTATGGGTTATGTAAACGTTAGAATCAGCTATAAAAAATTGGAAAGAAGGTTAACATCCCCCCCAGGGTATTCGAAACGGGGATATATCAGTAATTTGTTGTTCCTTGGTTTCAAACCTTTCAAGTGGGGATTTGATAGATTAATCAACCCCTTAATTCTTTGATTTCAGTATCTCGATATATTTCTCAAGAACCTGGATGAACTTTGTCTCTTCCGTGATTAGATCCTCTATGGAGAGTATGCCCTCCAGGGACTCACCCGAAGAAACAGCTAATCTCTTATAGCCTGTTTCGTTGAAAACCTCTACCGCCCCCTCCAATGAAGTAAGCGGGTGTATGGTTACCAGAGGAGAACTCATCACATCCTTCACCTGCGTAATTCTTGGGTCCTTCTTCCTGACCACAACCTTGGAGATAATATCAGATTCTGTAATTGCTCCGGCAGCCTCGCCGCCATCCTCAACCACCAGACAACCCACGTCATAGTCAGACATCAACTCAGCCGCCTTCAAAACAGTATCTCTTGAATCAACGGTGATAACCTCTTTTACCATCACATCCTTCACATCGGCCATTTTAACTCAGTTAAACACTTGTTAAAGCTCAACCACCTGGGCATGTTTTACCCCGGCAATCTCCAGCACACTATCAGCATCCACGAAACCCCCGCTCACAGCCCTGTCCACAACATTGTTACCAACAAGGTTTAATATGGAGGCCTCAGTGAAAAGACCTTCTAGTAGATCGGGGTTCATAAGCTCACCCTTATAGAAGTCCTCCCTGACCTCCGTAACCAGTTCACCATCTATTAAGGTTTTACCCAGCAACTCCTTGTCGCATACCGCAACAAGAACCTCAGCCCCAGGCTCATGAACCTTAACGTACATTTTATTTTATCTTTTTCAGAGGCCACCAGCCACCGCATGCAGTGCATTTTATGATCTTCTCTCCCTTAAATTCTGTCACCTTGGTATCCGGCCTGTGGCATTCATGACAGAAGACGTACTCTTGCGCATATTTTTTTATTTTCGCTTCTAGCATGGACGCTCTAAGGCGCCTTTGGATAATGGCCTTTCTCCCGTCATAGGTTGCCGGAGCCGCCAGTTCCTTGATGATATAAAGTAGCACGTGCTGCGGTTCCCTCTGGAAGGCGTCAGCTATCTCACTGAAGTTCATTATGTGCGTCTGCTTGCCCTGGACGTTTGTCTTGATTTCAGGCATCTCGAACCTGGATGTGCTCTTTAGTTCATCAGGTAGGTTGGTCCACACCCGATCCAGGAGCTCCTCGTACTTGTATTCCATTCTATAAATCATCTACCATCTCATCATCTGTTTCATCCGCTTCTGAGTCCTCTGACTCCTCATCACCGTACCTTATCACGGGACCGTCGAATGAAACGAATTTCCGGTTAACGTCTCTTATCAGGGAATCACAGTCTTGCTTGATTTTCTCCATGCTGGCTACAATCCTGTGCCGTTCCTGCTCCACATCATCCACCATCTCATAGGGCTCGATAGCAGTCTTGAGGTCGTCCAGTCCCACCATGGTGTAGTCGGACTCGTTCATCTTTTCTGAAATCTTCCGGCAAATCTTCTCAAGCCACAGGTTCATCTCCACCTTAACCCTGCTCCGGATCATCTTGTCGCTGTCCAGTTCAGCCTTCATGAGTCTGACTACCGGAGCCATCGCGAACGCGAATTCTTTACCCTCGCCCCCCACAAGAGCCTCTTCCCCAAGAGCCTCTTCCCCAAGAGCCTCTTCCCCAAGAGCCTCTTCCCCAAGAGCCTCTTCCCCAAGAGCCTCTTCCCCAAGGGCTTCCTCGTTAACTATTTCCTCATCAGATGATTCCACACCAATATCTTTTTTGTCTTCCATTTTGCAAGAGAGTATCACATAAAAAAAAAATGTAATTAGTTATATGTATTGCATGTAAAAATAGGGAACCCACGAGTTAGTGCATGACGTAAACGCATCCCCCATCACCCTGCCGGAGGGTTTTTATCGCCCCCGTATCAGGTAAACACTTTCTCCCTGAGGGAAAGCATAGGGGGGTGTGGCAGGTTAAGGGTTGGGGTAGGCGTTCTCATCGTTCATTCAATCTCCAGTAAAAATTCCCATGCCGGGATAAATTTAATCCGTATCCCCTCCTCAAGTTCATCTTCACCTGATCTATCTCTTGTTATCATTACTGCTTCCCTGAGATTAAATTGTTTACAGAACCTGAGTAGATTCTTCAGGTCTCCTGTTCTTATATTCGTCTTGTATTTTACTTCGGCAGGTATGATTTTTCCCTCCCTTTCTAGGACAATATCTACTTCATATTTCTGGGGGGTTCTCCAAAAGAATCTGGCGTTAACGGACACAGCAACAAGGTTCTCTATTAGTTTTGCTTCATCTATCTCATTGTTCAGGAACGGGAAAAGGGATGTTGTTGTCAGATAAAATTTCTTCATCTTTTTTTCTGACGTCAACATGTTTTTTGAGAAGTTATATAGTTTTTTTATAAGGAAGGATTCCTCAAGATAGAAGAAATACTTTGATATCGTTACTCTGTTGATCCCTATCTCGTTTGACAGGGACCTGTAGTCTGAGAGCATTCCAGGATTTGAGGCAGTAATCTTCAGTAGCCTCAACAATAGTTCCTCGTGCCTGATTGAAAAAACCTGTGGAATATCCTGGAAAATCATCTTTTCAACCATTGTTTTAACGTATTGCCCTGTTTTTTCTTCGCTCTCGTTGACTATTTCTATGAACTGTCTTTTCTGGTATGCAAGGAACTCTTTTTTTATGCTGTCGGGGAATAGCTTCTTTTTCTTGATTAATTCTTTTTTGTCTCTGAAAACCAGGAATTCCCTGAAATTCAGTGGGTTCAGGGTGAATTCATAGATTCTCCCGGCCAGTGATTCCAGGGTATGTTTTTTTATGAACAGGGAGGATGAGCCACTTACAAAAAACTTTATGTTCGTGTGGTAATCATAAAAATATTTTATCTGGTTCTGCCAGTTTTTAAGTTTCTGGATTTCATCTAGGAAGATATAGACTTTATCATCTATGTCAGGGATATTCCTACCCAGTTTGGTTTCGTATCTCTGAATAATCTCTTCTATTCCGGGTTGTTCTTCATCGAAGGAGTAGAATAATATGTGTTCTCTTTTAACTTTTTCTGACTCGATTAAATGGTCTACCAGTTGTTTAAGGATTGTGGTCTTCCCGGTTCTCCTTAATCCTATGAGGGAGATAATCTGCTTAGATTCTATTTCTTTAACAAGGTCATTGAAGAGTTCCCTCTTCTTCGGGAAGTTATAGAGGAATCCTTCCTGCCAGTGGAAATTATTCGTTTTTACTTAGCAACATACAACCAATGTACTGGATACGGATGCTATGCAACCGATACATGGGTTTTTTCACCTTATCTTGGATATCACATACTCAGTGTACTCCGACATCTTTGAGCTGCCACCCAGATCATATGTGAGTTTTTCCCCTTCCTCAAGAGCCTCCTTCACAGCAGAGGTTATAGAATCAGCCTCCTTTACCATCCCCAGGTGTTTGAGCATCAGAACCCCGGATAGTATGGTGGATGTGGGATTAACCTTATCCATGCCGGCATACTTTGGAGCAGAACCGTGAACCGGCTCGAATACAGCATATTCTACCCCAATATTGGCTCCGGGAGCAACCCCCAACCCACCTACTAGACCAGCGCACAGGTCAGAGAGTATGTCCCCGAATAGGTTGGTACATACCAAAACATCATAGAAATCTGGCTTTTTTACCAGTTGCATGCACATGTTGTCCACAATCCGGTCCTCGAACTCTATACCAGAATACTCCTTTGCCACCTCTCTGCCAGTCTCCAGAAACAGGCCGTCGGTATACTTCAGGATGTTCGCTTTATGTACTGCAGTAACCTTCTTCCGGTTCTCTTTCCTGGCGTATTCGAAAGCGAACCTGAAAATACGCTCCGAACCCTTGCGGGTTATCAACCGGACAGCCTCCGCCTCCGTATGCTCCTCGTTGAGGTATCTCTCGTCGCCAATGTATAGACCCTCCAGATTCTCCCTCACCATCACAAGATCTATGTCCTTGTATCTTGAGGGAACCCCCCTGAAGGATTTAGCAGGCCTCAGGTTAGCATAAAGACCCAGCCTTTTCCTTAATGCAACATTAACGCTCCTGAAACCGGAACCCACAGGTGTTGTTATAGGACCCTTCAATGCTGTTTTGTTCCTCTTCACCGCCTCAATCACGGAATCGGGTAATGGAGTACCCTCCTTGGCCATTATTGCCTCACCCGCGTAAACAAACTCGTAATCCAGATCAACCCCGGATGCCTCAATAATCTTCAACGCTGAATCAACAACCTCAGGTCCTATCCCATCTCCGGGTATTACTGTAATCTTTTTCATTTACTCACACCTCACCTAAATCCCGCAAAGAGTCCAGGTTAACTCCCCTGCCCTTTCTGCTGTCTTTTTTAATCTTGTCCACTTCCCGGACCTCCCTCCCAATCTCATCAACCGAATCGAATCCCCCAAATTCCAGGCGTTCACCAGTACTGTGAGAGGATTTGGTTTTGCGTTTGGGAATTTTGAGTGATAAATCACTCACATATCTAACTGGGGGCACCATACCCTGCCTGCTGAGCAGTGAATACAATACAACAAACATCGATGAAACAATAAGGAGAGCAACCAACAACGTTAGGATATTGGTATTCCATGAAATAAAATTCACAGCATAATCCAGTGAACCGGAAACGGGCCTGGTTATGAAATCCAGGGAGAAGCTATAGATCCCGGTATCGTTTTGTGATGCGGCCAGTATGATAGACTTCAATTGAAGAGACTCATTGGTGTATGCGCTGCCCTCATATGTCAGGTTCCTGATTTCCCCTGCAAGAAGTGATACATCCTTTATATCCACATCATTGGGTAAACACTCCGGGGGATAGCCCTCAACTGAGCTATCAATGCACTTGTAGATATACAACGCCTTCTGTGCTGATATGGACGCATTCTGGAAATCGCCGCTTGCCCTCTGCTCTTTCGCCATGCTGGTGTATGTTCCGGCAGCCAGCTCCAGAACAACCGTGGTTTCATTCACGTAACCAAGCTGGACGTATCTCCCATAAGCCTCTTGCGCGTTGGACAATACAAGAGTGTGATTTGAGCTGTTATGATAGGATAAGGCCTTAGTAAATGATTCATCAGCGTCACGTTCCATAAACCGCAGGGAGTTGGTTACTATCTCCTCTGACTTGGCTGCCATGGAGTCATTACTGAGCAGGTCAAATTTGTATTGAGCCTTCCTTGCCCAGTAGGTCGCATTCACGTAATCCTCTCGAAGATACGAATCCATGGAGTTGGTATAGTAGGTGTGCGCCAGCTCTCTTTCCTCTATTTTCTTGTTGGATGCGGAATTAATGAGGGATATAAGCCTGTCTGCATCAGATACACCCCCCCCGTTACCAAGCTGCTGGTAGTAATCCTTTGACTTCAATATGTTATCCATCGCCTCCTTAAGCCGCCCGGATGAATAGTATTTCTTCGCCTCCGAATAGTAGTTCCGGGCCTTAATCCTCGTTTGATATATTGTTGAGGTGAAATCGTAGACATAATTATCCAGGGAGCCTGCAGCCACCTCAGGGAATGAGTCACCATCCAGGTCATTAACGTGGATATCCTTGACTTCTTTCTCGGTAGAGTACTGCCAGATGGTGTCACCGTTGTAGTCTACGATATATAGTCCATCTGATGCAACCAGTATCTCAGGGTAATCATCTGAGTTAAGGTCCAAAATCTCGATATCGTTTATAACATCAGTTCCGGCAGGGTTCTCCCATTTAGCATTGCATTCGGAGTCGAGCACGTACAAATCATTGGAACCCAAAAGTATTTCATTTTCCCCATCCAGGTCTATGTCTTCAACAATGATATCCCGGATATAACCCCTTGTCTCGAAATCCATTAGACTGTTTCCTTGATGGTCTAGGACCTTGAAATAATGCAGGGATCCGACCAGAACCTCCAGCTTCCCGTCACCTTCTATGTCAGCTAACTCGATGGTTGCCGTACCCCGGGGGATGAGCTTCTCCCACATCCTGTTGCCCCGGCTGTCATATAGGTACACGCGGGAGGGGGTATAGTATATTCCGTGTTTAGCCACCGTCCCCACAGCAATCTCCATCTTACCATCCCCGTTGGTATCCCCGAGGGCTACATCATTAACCTCATAGGCTCCTGCCCTTATTTTCCAGAGTATTTTCCCGTCATTTCCCAGCACGTACAGGTTTGGATAAACGGTGCTATCACCCCCCACCACAATCTCTTTCAGCCCGTCACCGTCTAGGTCGGCTGCTTCAATTGAGGTTATGATGTTACCAACACCTGTCCCGATATTCCACCTGCGATTTCCTTTGGCATCATAGCACTGTATGTAATGCAGCACACCTAAAAGCACCTCATCTTCCCCGTCCTTGTCCAGATCCACAACCTTCATGGAAGAAACACGTGGAAACCCTCTTTTCTCCCACAGCCTTTCTCCCTTTGAGTCTAGTGCAGTGATCCATCCAGCCGCTCCGGCGCCGGTTGAATACGAACATCCGACAATAACGTCCACCCCTCCTTCGGCATTCCTCAGGGAATCCACATAGAGAGCGAAACCCCCGACATCATATTTCCAATCAAGAGACAATAGGTCTTCCGCGGAGCTGGCCCCGGTAGAAAGTAGAAAAATTAATAGGAGAATGTAAGATAAGGTTTTTTTTTCCATCGCTCTCACGGTTTATTCTTTTATAATATCTATGATTAGGATATTGTATTGAAAAATAAATCAGGAAAGGGGCTTTGCTAATTTAGTCTTGAAATAAGCTGACTTTATTAGCAAGTGGAAGACTTTATTAGCAGAAATGTAGTGCCTGATGCAGAATCCAACAATCATGTGTTTCTTATACATCTCAGT
>JAYEGX010000059.1:0-13584 GCA_034659295.1 Candidatus Altarchaeota archaeon
GTGGGGGAGATTAATGCTTTCAGCAGCATCATCGGGGAAGTAAACCAGCTTGTTGGTTCTAAAAAAATATGATACTTAACTGTTGAGTCATAGAATTAACGTTAAAATGGATGATGAGAGGACTAAGGTATTTGCTATCGCAGCATTTTTTTTCATTATCGGAATTGGAGTTGCATATATGCTCTTTCACACGCAAAGCTATAACCATGAAACAACAATAGCTGGGGTGAAGGTGGAATCGGATGTCCCCCTGGAGGAGGTGACGAGTTGGCGATACATTGACTTAAGGGATTCTAAAGACAGGGACATACTAACCTGTAATTTTGAATTATCTGCCATATCACTACATGATAGAAATGGTCACGCGATTATTGTTCAAAAATCAGAGTCCACTGGGATTTACATACGCCAGGGTTCTGTTCTGATAGAGGGTGATTCATCCAGTAATCTATTAAACGCGTGCCATGCCTTCGCCTGCCTGCGGGAAAATGTATCCTGTCCAGATGATCTGGATTTGATATACCGTAAATCAAGGGAATGGAAGAGGATTAATGTTTTACTGGATTCAAGGCTGGGTGTTGACGCGGTCTCAGGTTACGGTGATCTGTTGGGTGCTCTGGGTTACCTTCAGGCTCAGACATCCGGACCTAGTGATTTAAACAATGACGATGTTATAACCCGGCAGGAGATGGAGGAATCCATGGAAGATAAAATGCTTCTGATTTTCCCCTACTCCCTGGACGGTTCCACCTGCACCAGCCAGCCATTCAACAGCGCACTACAGCAGATAAACAAGACAGGGGACGTATTCGATTGTTCTGAATTAACCCCCTCCATACGATTCCTTAAATCAGATCGCAACAGAGTTTCAGTTGAGGATGGAAACATCATCGTGGAAGGCGATGACATACATGTGCATACTGGTGCGATACTCCTAAGGGATATAATAGCACCCGACTTCATAGCCCGGCTGTATGGTTTCTAGGCGATTTCTGCTTTATCCTTCAGCAGTAGGTAGACTGCGACATACTCCGGGATCTTGGTTTCGCCTTTGTTCAGCTTGAATCTGTTTCCGTTCAGCAGGAACTCAGGTGTTTTCTCTTTAACCTTCACATTGACTTCCTCATCGCTGAATGCTACCGCATCAAGCAGGGGATTGAACGATTCAAGGGTTTTTACTTTTTTAGCTATTAGGCTGCTTCCCCCATGTAGCGTATCAGGCAACCGTATAAGCCGTGAGGTATCAACTGTAACCATCCGGTCGGTGTCCTCCACCATGGAAACAGCGTATCTCTCCATAATCTTTTCCCTCATATGCTTTGTCAAACCTTTTAGTGCATCCCATTTACCCTCCCTCAGAAGCCGCTGGTTAAGCTCCCTGTTCCTGTATAATATTTCAGCCTGTTTGGTTCTCAGACCGTATTCCTTTCTAAGCTTTACCTTATCAGATGAAACCAGGTCGAGGGCTACATCAAAAATCCGCTTAGCCCACCCTATATCCCCCTCCATAGGGCCTCTGACCACGGCAGTGGATGAGTCCCTGGAGTGGAAACCCCCTCTCCCCTTCAGGTTCACGCCGCTAACAGCCTCCCTGCTGAAGAAACAACTGAGGTCGAAGCCTGTGGCAGTGATGTAGTCAACAATCTCCTGTCTCTCGTCCCTTCCCAGTTCCTTTACCTCGGCAGATGATACGTGAATGTGATATCCTTTACCCCCTGAGAAGTTGGTTTCTATATATTTTTTCTGTAAGCCGAAATCCTTTAGCAGGAAGTCAACAAGATTCAGGGCTTCCTCTCTCACCTCCTCAAAGGCTTTTTCATTCAGATATTCTATCTCTTTGTCTAGGTCAAAAACTACTTCAGCGCCAAGCCACTGCTTCCTCTCCATTGGCTGGTTTTCCGGGAACTGGTAGAATGCTGACGAATAGGATATATAATAAGGAGCCTCCCTTTCCAGAAAACCCCTCAATTCTCTTTCTGTTTTGAAGGACTTGTGCCTGACCCTGATTTTGGAGTCAAGGACACCTGTTCCGAACTCTCTTTTCTCCACCTCCTGTGGTGCCTTGATCTGGTTCTTCCAGTAAAACTGTTTGAATTTTTTCTTCAGGTAAACCTTGGAGTCGGTGTTCATTAAATAAAATAGGAATTGAGTGGATTAATAGATGAATCCGGTGTTAATGCTTGTTGGGTTCTTCCCCTCCCAGGTGTAGTGTGTGTTTTATGGCGCATTCCAGTTCGTATTCCTCCTTTACCACATAGATCAGAATCCTGGCAATAATCAGCAGGGTGATTCCCCCACCAATCAAAAGAAATACTGCGATTACGTCAGGATCGTTTATCACGAACGCCAGCGCTGCTCCGGCAGCCGGACCGTGCTCGAAGCGGGTTAAAAGCATAGCCAAAACAGTTAACATAACAGCAACACCCCCTGTTATCGCGTAATCGAATGATGCGTCAGGGAAGTTGATGTATGGCATTATGTAGGATGAAGATAGATACCCAAAGAATCCAGCCAGTGGATAGGCTCCCAGTATGTTTCTCACCTGGGCTTGCTTGGCCTTTGGGCTAACATACAAAATAAAGGCAGAGGATCCGAATGATGCGAAAAGTATGCCATACTGGGTTATATCCCAGAAGTAGGCTATAACGGTAATGCTCAGGCCAGCAAGGAGGGATGGGAAAAAAACATGTCTTAGATTCAATTCTCTCTTGTCCACGGAGGGCTTTATTATCCTGATATAATCATCCTCCAAGCTATTATATCCCTCTCTATTCATACTCAATTAATAACATTCTATCACATAAAAGTATACCTACAGAAATGGACTACAAGAAACTGGGATTTAAGGCAGGGATAGAGATAATACATAAGCGTTTTTAAGGGCAGAATCAATGTGCTATTATGAGGTGGATTGCTATATGGTAAATCGACTGTTGTTAATTATCTCTTCTTGTAGCCGAAAATTTTGTCGTATTTTTTATGGTCGCAGATTTCGAGGATAAAGCACACGATTTCAAGTTTGTCACCCTTTATTGTGTAAAGCATTCGCCAATAACCTGTGAGGTTGACCTTCCACAGGTTTGAAACTGGGAATTCTCTGGGAATTATTTTTTTCTTTATTTGGATTCCAGACATGGGGTTTTCCTTTAGCAATCCAACTACACGTTTTATTGATCTTAACAGTTGTTGATTCTCTGAATTTGATATACCTTTTCCCTGCTCTTCACCAACTATCTTATTTAATTGTTCAAATTCTTCTTCGGCTTCGCCGATAAGCGTCACTCGCACAGGCTTTGCAGTCATTTTGAAATTGTTATGTAATCTCAAGCCATGAAATTCCATGGTAATTTCAATGTAGTTCTATACCCTTGCTTTTCTCTATCATCCTAATAAATTTTGGGTCATTGTTTTCAATCCATAGTATTCCCTTTTCACCTATCAAGATCATACCCTTATCCTCTAGGTATGTGAGAATAAGTCTTAGTGTTTGGTCCATTATTCTTGTAGGCAGTCTCCTTTTAAGTTCTTCGATGCATATGGTTTCATCTGCCTCCATTAGAGCCTTCTCTACTGATAGGACTGTTCTCAGTGTCGGCCAGTGATGTATGGTCGGAACCTCCATACTGTATTTTCTTTCCATATAACTATATATGTATATAAGTTTATATATAACCTTGTTCTTGTAGCGATTCTTTATAGGATTTCAGGACATATTACTTACTGGGCTACCTACTAGCTGATATAACTCTCCGTAAAATGAGGAAAATCAAAACGATAGATGTTCCGGTTAATGAACTAGAGATATACTTTAAAAAATATTTTGAATTATTAGAAGAACGTTTAGAATTGGCAAGAAAACTAAAGGATATCCAAAAGGGAGAATTAACTTTCTTGCTGTGTCTTACTAATATTGAGGGAATGGCTTATGCATGGCAAAATAAATTCAATAAAAATTTTAATAATTTTGGAGAGAGATTCACAAGTTTTATAGAAAAGTTTTGTGACTTACCATATTGTGGAGATAGCAACAATAGAAAGCATATATGGTCAACATTCAGATGCTCTTTTGCACATATGGGCATGATTGATATTGGGTTTATTAATCCTAATGGTGAAAAAGAGCCTAGTGAAGTGGAGGCTGTGCGCCTCGATATAGAAAATGATAGGCCAGTACGTATAATATTGGGAAAATACAAATGGTTATCTGTGGAGTACATGCTTAAGGTTTTTGAGAAGTGTATCAACAATTTCAGAACATACGTCAAAGAGTCATCTGATGACTTCGATAATGAATACTATATGTTAGTTACAATGAAATGCCGTAAGTGCGGACAATGTTATGCAAAAAGCCCTTACAGAAATAGTTGTTATTTTTGTGGAAAATGATCATGAAAAAATCCATATCCGTTTCAGTGGTTCTGTGGTTGATTTTATCTTTGATTGGACTGGTAAATGCAACCACAATAACTGTATGCCCTTCTGGATGTGATTACAACGCAATAGGTTTGGCTATAGATGCCGCAAATGATGGAGATACTGTTTATGTTCATAATGGAACCTATAACGAGCATTTGAGAATAAAGAAGTCTATAACACTAAAAGGTGAGGGCAGGAATAGGGTGGTGGTAACTGGAAATGACCGTGGTACCTGCACATATGTAACTGCCGATAATGTTAGCATTAGTGGATTTACTATGGAAAATTGTGGAGTGGGCGTCCTTTTAGCTCCGAGTAGCAACACTAACATAACCAATAATACAATCCAGAATACCGGTAGGGGGATTAAATTATGCTGTGGCTCTAATAACAACCTGATTTCTGGCAATATTATACAAAACAATAGTGATGGTATCTCTTTGACAGGTAGTCACAAAACTACATTTATCTCCAAAAATACGATAACCTCAAACAGTAGATATGGGATTTACCTGATTGGGAATTGTTACGTCACAATTATAGGGAACAACATCTCCCAGAATAAGGAAGGCATTTACATCGCTGGATCATCAGCCAACATATCAAGCAATTCTATATCTGCCAGTACTCATGGTATTTACATAGTTCTTGATCTGAGCTACATCAATAATGTGATCTTTAATAACACCATAAAATCGAATGGTGAAGGTATACATATCAAATCTCGTTCCACCAATAATAAAATATCTTTCAACACATTTCAACACAATCAAAAATATGACATTTACCTTGATGAGTCAGCATATAACCACATCACAAGTAACAAAGCATGTAATATCTATAACACAGAAACCAACACAATCTTAAATAACACCTGTCAACGAGAAGACTCGGTTACTAAAATAACAAATACAACTCTTAAAACAAAACAAGCGAGAGATTTCATTAATAAAACAACTAAGGAGGGGAACATTACTAAAACACCAAAAAAAGAGGATGCAGGACTAACTATCCTAGATTACTTCTTACTATCCTGGTTTATCATAACTGTCTTTTTTGGGTTAATCCTGCTCTGGTTAGGTAGGGGGTGGAGGATAAGAGAAGATGAGATTATGAGCATTAATATAATGTCAATAAAGACTCTGCTAAAACTTGGGCTAAGTACTGGTATTTTGCTCCGGCTTTACACCATCACCTCTATTCTATTGATTGTGTTTTGGGTAGGATGGACAGGAATTCTTACAATAGACAAAATACTTAGTCATCTAGATGCATCTAATTTTGTTTCTGGTATCTATATTATTAAATTAATAGGTGTACTAGTTATCATATCTGCACCTGTCTTGATTTTACTATACATTGTCTTATGTGGCTCTGTTTACCAGAAACAAAAGAAAGTACGAGAGAGGGAGGAGGAAATAAGAAGTCAAGAGGAGGAGGAAAGAAGATTCGAATCAAAAAAGAAGAAAGTAAAGGGATTGGAATATAACTACATAAGAAATTTTGTGAAAAAGTATATAGATAAGATTTATGAATATAGACATACTCTACAAGACTCATATCAGATAGATTTTGAAGAGGTAGAAACGCCACCGTTTATGGGGGACTTAAGTTCAATAAAGGATTTAAGGTCAGCCATTGGAGAGATAGTTGAAAATGAGAAAAAGAAAACATATACCTTCTTGGATGAGATAGATTTAAAGAAATTAGAACATCCTCCTGCCCTTAAAAAATTAAGAACTGTGCTTTCAAAGAAAGGAATTGATTTTACTGAATCTGAGATAGAAAGACTTATTGACGAAGAATTAAGAAGGCAAGAGTATGAAGAATTTAAGGATAAAATCCTGCAGAGAAATCCAAAAGATGTTGGGGACTGCATAAGAGTATTTCTCGATTGGTACGGTGAGAACTACTCAACTTCTGGATTAGAGTATCTACAGAGTTTATTGAGTGATAAATTCGGATTTGTAGAAAACTTAGACTGGAAAGTAGAGGACATTAAAAAAGAGATGGAACTGGAGCGATTTGAAAAAAGACTGACAGAAGGTTCTACCGAAAGAGTAACTATCAGCGAAATAGACTCGATAAGTGGTTACGAGTTTGAGGGATTTTTAGAGAAGTTATTTAAGAAAATGGGTTATTCTGTGACACACACTAAACTTAGTGGTGATCAAGGTGGTGATTTGATTATATCTAAATTTGGTGATAAGATTGCTGTTCAAGCGAAGAGAAGCGAAAATCCAATAGGAAATAAGGCAGTACAGGAGGTACTGGGGGCGATGAAGATGTATAACTGCAACAAAGGCAGGGTGGTTACAAACAACGATTTTACTACATCTGCAAGGGGGTTGGCGATAAAATCCAATGTGGAATTAGTGGGTAGAAATAAATTAAAGGATTGGATTAAAGATTATATGTGAACATGAAACTTAACTACAAAGCCTTAGGTTTCAAGGCAGGGATAGAGATTCATCAGCAGCTGGATACGCATAAATTATTTTGCAGCTGTCCCTCCCAGATAAGGGAGGAGGAGCCTGATATAACGATAGAAAGAAGGATGCGGGCTGTTGCCGGGGAGATAGGGGATGTGGACCCTGCTGCATTACATGAATTTCTAAGAGATCGGAGGCTGGTATATGAGGCCTACAGGGACACGAATTGTCTGGTGGAGCTGGATGAGGAACCACCCCACATATTGAATCAGGAGGCGCTTAAAATAGCTGTTGAAATATCCCTGCTCCTAAACGCTACCGTAGTGGATGAGATACAGGTTATGAGGAAGACCGTGATAGACGGATCCAACACCTCGGGTTTCCAAAGAACTATGCTGGTAGCTGTTGACGGTTTCCTGGACACCAGCGAGGGGAGGGTTGGAATCCCATTAATCTGCCTTGAGGAGGATGCGGCCAGAAAGATAGGTGGAGACTCCAATACCACAGTCTACAGGCTGGATCGCCTGGGGATTCCTCTGGTGGAGCTTGGAACCAGCCCGGACATTAAAAACCCGCAGCATGCCAGGGAGGTAGCTGAAAAGCTGGGTCTGCTGCTTAGGGCTACTGGGAAAGTTAAGAGGGGATTAGGAACCATCAGGCAGGACCTTAATGTTTCAATAAAATCGGGTGAAAGGGTTGAAATCAAGGGGGTGCAGGATCTAAGGCTGATAACAAAGGCCATAAGATGTGAGGTGGAGAGGCAGGTAATGCTTGTTGAGGTTAAAAAGAAACTGAATGAGAGTGGAGTTAATGGCTCGGATCTATCAAAGGAGTCAATCGACTTGACTGAAGAGTTCAGGGAAACCGGCTCGAAGCTTTTCAGGAAGAAGATGGATTCTGGTGCTAGAGTTTATGGAATAATTCTGTCAGGATTCAGAGAGCTTTTAGGTAACAAACTGGGTCCGGAGCTGGCACAGTATGCGAGGGCGGCATCGAACGTGAAGGGGATCATCCACTCTGATGAGTTACCCGGTTACGGGATTGCAGGGGATGAATACAAAAGGTTAAGGGAGACCCTTGGGTTAGATGAAAAAGACGCCTTCGCGCTGGTTTTAGAGAAAAAGCCGGCAGCAGAGAAATCCATTGAGGCCATATATGGCCGGTGTTTAAAGGCCTTGGAGGGTGTCCCGGAGGAAACAAGGAGGTCCACAGGTGATGGGGGGACAGAATACATGAGGCCCCTGCCTGGTTCGGCTAGAATGTATCCTGAAACTGATGAGCCGCTGGTTAAGGTAGCAGAAAAAGAGATTTCCCGGATACGTTCAGGGCTTCCAAAGACACCTGAGGAGTTGATGGGTGAGTACCTGAAGCTTGGTTTAAGCAAAGAGATGGCCAACCAGATGCTTAGGTCGGGGTGGAGTCAAAGTTTCCGCTCGCTTGTGGAAGAATACCCCCGAGTCGACCCAACCCTGATGGCATCTACACTGGTTTCAACCCCCAAGGAGGTTAAGAGACGATTTAATGTGGATGTGGGACATATAGGTGAGACTCATTTCAGGGATTTATTCAGTCGCCTGCAGGAGGGGGATATGTCCAGGGATTCCGTGCTACAGGTTCTACTTGATTTAGCCCGTAACCCTGCTAAAAGCGTTGGGGATGTAGTAAGTGCGGCTGGTGTTGGTGTAGCATCCCGCAAGGAGATAGAGGCTGTGGTTGATAAACTGGTTGAAGAGAACAGGGACTTCATAAAAAAGCAGGGTTTGAAGGCTATCGGTCCTTTAACAGGCAAGGTATTGGGGGAACTGGGTGGCAGGGCTGATGGTAAATTGGTTAGTAAGGTAATAAATGAGAGGATGAAGGATGCTGGAGGTTAACCCCTTTTTTATTATTCTATTCGTATAAGTATAGACCACTATTTTCTACTTGAAATTCATATCTGGTTTGAAAATGGAATACAAGATTAATATATCTAATTCGAAGACGGGGAAGAGTCACCAGCAAGAGGTTAAAGACGAGAAAGCCGACAGGTTGAATGGCGCAAGAATCGGAGAGTCATTCGACGGTTCCATACTGGGGTTGAATGGTTATACCCTTGAGATTACTGGAGGAAGCGATAAATCCGGTTTCCCTATGAAAAAGGGGGTTCGTGGTTCTGGCAGAGTAAGAGTTCTGTTGAGGCGGGGGACGGGGTACCGGCCCGAGGGCAGGATTAGAAAGAAGAAAACGGTTAGGGGGGAGCGGATAGACGGGAACATAGTTCAAATAAACGCTAAGGTTGTCAAGGAAGGTAAGAAAAGCATGGATGAACTGCTTGGTGCCAGCAATCCAGAAGAGTCTGGTGAAAAAACCGAGGAGGAACCGAAAGAATAAAACTCCGAGAATGCCATCTGATGCTCAACCCGAAATAAATATTGGTCTCGTAGGGCACGTAGACCATGGAAAAACAACGCTTACAAAAGCACTTTCTGGTATCTGGACAGACAAACACTCTGAGGAAATCAAGAGGGGTGTTTCTATACGCTTAGGTTACGCAGACTGTTCCTTCTATAAATGCCCTGAATGTGAGGAACCTGATTGTTATTCAGTGAAAAAGAAATGCCCGGTGTGCGGCTCAAAAACCAAGCTTCTAAGGAGAGTTTCCTTTGTTGATTCACCGGGACACGAGACATTGATGGCTACAATGCTCTCCGGTGCTGCTATAATGGATGGCGCAGTCTTGGTTATAGCCGCAAACGAGCAGTGCCCGCAGCCACAGACGGCAGAGCATTTAATGGCTCTGGAGATACTTGGAGTTAAACGTATAGTTATAGCCCAGAACAAGATAGATCTGGTCTCCAAGCAGGAGGCGAAGGAAAACTATGAGCAGATAAAGTCCTTTATAAAGGGCTCGAAAATAGAAGATGCTGTGATCACACCCATAGCAGCTCACTATAACATAAACACTGATGTGTTGATTAATGCTATTGAGGAATACATTCCAACACTTGAGCGGGATATGAGCAAGGAACCTAAAATGAGGCTAGCACGCTCTTTTGACATAAACAGGCCTGGAACAGAGCCTGGATCGATAAAGGGGGGTGTGGTGGGAGGTTCCATTTATCAGGGCTTGTTCAGGTTAGGGGATGAACTCGAGCTCTCCCCTGGTGTTAAAAAGAAAAATCGTTATCATCCCCTGAGAACGGAGATAGTCAGCTTGAATGCTGGAAGCGCTAAACTAGAGGAGGCTAGGCCGGGTGGTCTCATAGCTATCGGAACAAAACTAGATCCTGCCTTAACCAAATCCGATAATCTTTCAGGTAATGTTATTGGGCGCCCGGGTAATGTTCCTGAATCCAGGGATTCAATAAATCTGGACGTGCATTTATTGGATAAACTAATAGGAAGTAAAGATGATCTTAAGATAAAGCCGCTGGCAAAGTCTGAGCCGTTGATGCTTGCCGCAGGCTCCGCTGTTACTTTAGGCATAGTAGATGACCCGGGCAAGGCTGAATTAAGCCTTAAGTTGCCTGTGTGCGTGGAGACTGGCGACAGGTTAGCCTTGAGCAGGCGATTCGGCACAAGGTGGCGTTTAATCGGCTACGGCACTGTTGCTGATTAAAAAGATGATTACCATAATTATTGACACAAATTTTTTCATGATATCCCACAAAAACAAAATCGATATAATCGAGGGGATAAAATTGCTGGTGAGCGAGGAACACCAGCTGTTAACCTTCACGGGTGTGGTGGAGGAGCTCGAATCAATATCAAGGCGTTCCAAGGGCAGTGATGGTACAGCAGCAAATGTTGCTCTGGAACTGATAGATGGGAGTGGGGTAAGTGTTGTGGAAAGCTCGGGGGACGTTGATGATTGCATAATCAGATATGTGGGTAATGAAGAAGGCAGGGATATGATGGTTTGCACGGCAGATGCTGAGCTGAAAAAAGAGCTCATGGATTATGGCATAAAGTTCATATGTATGCATTCAAAGAACAAACTGGGGTTTTGTTAAAATGAGCGAAGAGGTTTACATAATAGGGCACATGAACCCGGATACTGATTCCATATGCTCGGCGATAGCGTACGCTGAATTCAAGAAGCAGGCTGGTTCTGGTGGTAATTATATTGCTGCCAGGATAGGTGAACTGAACTCTGAGACAGCCTATGTCTTGGACCGGTTCGGTTTCAGCGAGCCTGTTCTTTTGGAGGATGGCGCAGGAAAAAAGATCATACTGGTAGACCATAATGAGGAATCCCAGTCCATTGACGGGTATGCTGAGGCAGAGATTGTTGAGGTTATAGATCATCACAAGATAAACTTCAGGTGTTCGGAGCCCATAGTCTACCGCAGCGAGCCTCTTGGTTCAACAGCAACGATATTGGGTGAGATGTTCCTTTCCTGTATGGGGGAGGTAGATAAGGGTGTTGCAGGATTACTTTTGTCTGCTATACTATCTGATACTGTGGTATTCAGGTCTGTGACCACAACAGATAGGGATGTTGAGGTAGCGAATAAGATGGCTGAGATTGCTGGGATAGATGATGTGACAGCTTTTGGCATAGAGGTTAAGATGGCTAAGTCCTCGCTTGAGGGTCTTTCCGCAAAAGACGTTATCTTCTCTGATTTCAAGGACTTCGACTTCAACGGCAGCAAGGTGGGCGTTGGGCAGATTGAGGTAGTGGATGGCAGGGAAGCAGTTGATAGGGGTGGGGAGTTAATTGATGAATTAGGGAGAATCAAGTTGGATGGAGGTTATGATTTGTTGGTGTTGATGGTTACAAATATCATGGAGGCGGGTTCGGATTTGATGGTTGTTGGCTTGACGGATAGGGTAGAGGAGGCCTTTAAAGCCAAAGTCGAGAACAACAAAGTATACCTTAGGGGTGTCATGTCCAGGAAGAAACAGGTTGTTCCCCAATTGAAGGGGGTTTTTTAGATTAAACTTCAAAGAATATAATCTATTGTTTATGGTGGTATAATGTACAAAATACTTACTATTGAGGACACTGTCAGGGTTCCTCCAAGGCGTTTCGTGGAAGACTTGAATACGGCTATTGTCTCAGAATACGAGACCACCTCTGCTGGTAGTGTAGACCAGAGCGTGGGCATAATCCTTGTAGTCAATAAGGTAAACAAGGTTGGTGAGGGCAAGATTATCATGGGAGATGGTGCTGTATATTATGACTGCATGCTGGAGGTTCTTGTATACCTGCCTAGACTCAATGAGGTGGTTGAGGGGATAGTGACTGAGATAACCGAATTCGGGGCTTTCGTTAACTTCGGTCCAATGGATGGTTTGGTTCACGTGTCTCAGGTGACTGAGGATTTCGTGGGATATGATTCAAAGAATGCTGCTCTTGTTGGCAAGGAAAGCAAGAAGATGTTGAAGAAGGATGATATGGTGAGGGCACGGATTGTATCGGTCAGCCTGAAATCAAGGTTCTCGGACTCTAAGGTGGGTTTGACTATGAGGCAGCCTTATCTGGGCAAGCTGGAGTGGCTCGAAGATGAGAAGAAGGAGTTGGAGAGGGTTAAGAAAGAGAAGACTAAGAAACCGGGGGGGAAGAAGAAATGAGAGCATGTAAAAAGTGCATGAGGGTTGTTGAGGGGGATACGTGTCCTGTATGTGGTGGGCGAACCTCACAGTATTGGAGCGGTTATCTGGCGGTTATTGATCCCGATAATTCAAAGATTGCGCTCAGGATGGACATGAAAACCCCCGGGGAGTATGCATTGAAGGTTCGGTGAGGATGGAATACCGGTTGCTAAGGCTTCCTTCGTCACTCCGCAGGGAGCTTAAGAAGCCCTTTGGCAGGGTGTTGGGCGATATCCGGGAGTTGGATGATGAATCGGATATCCTCGTATGCGTGGGTGATAGGGTTTCAGCTGATGCCTTGGAGGCGGGTCTGAAGCCTAAAATCATCGTATATGATTGCAGGATTAAACGGGAGAGTATTGAGCTCCCTTCATCGATAAAAAACCATAAGGCGGAGTTGGTGGAGGTTAAAAACCCACCCGGCTCTTTAACTCCGGAAGCTTTCAATGCCTTAGGTAGGGCTTTGGATTCGGGTTTGGAGTATAAGATATTCGTTGATGGGGAGGAGGATTTAGTGGCGTTGGCTGCTATTAAGCTTGCGCCTTTGGGTTCATTGGTCGTCTACGGCCAGCCTGGAGAGGGTTTGGTGGCTGTGGAAGTTGACGGTGTTATGAAAGAGAAGGTGGATAAAATCATGGAGCAGATGGTTTAAAATGGATGTGGAGATAATTGAGGAGAGAGATAATCCTCTACTGAAGAGGAGGGAGTATGAGTTCATTATCAGTTTTGAGGGCGCTACTCCTCCCAGAGGGGATGTGAGGAAGAAGCTGGTGTCTGTGTTGAGTTCAGAGAACCGGTTCACTATTCTGGACTCATACAATATGGAGTATGGCATGAATAAGGCAAAGGGTTTGGTTAAGGTTTATCTTGATGAGGATAGTATGGGTGTTGAGCCTAAATACATGCTATCCAAGAATTTCCCTGCGAAGGAGCCTGCGAAGGAGCCTGCGAAGGAGCCTGCGAAGGAGCCTGCGAAGGAGCCTGCGAAGGAGCCTGCGAAGGAGCCTGAGGAGAAGCCTGTGAAGGAGCCTGCGGAGAAGCCTGCGAAGGAGCCTGAGGAGAAGCCTGCGAAGGAGCCTGTGAAGGAGCCTGAGGAGAAGCCTGAGGAGAAGCCTGAGGAGAAGCCTGTGAAGGAGCCTGCGAAGGAGCCTGAGGAGAA
>JAYEGX010000060.1:0-3534 GCA_034659295.1 Candidatus Altarchaeota archaeon
TATGAGGTATATAACCGGGCTGAGGAGCTGGGGAAGACTGTCCTGACGGCTGCTGAGGAGCTGGGGAAGAAGCCAATGGTCCTTGAGGGATATGAAAGAAACGGCCCCACCAGGTGGAAGAACTGGGATAACTACTCCTTCGATAAACTTGATGAGATAATAAAGAAAGCAAAAAAGAAGAGGGTTTCATAAGAATATTATCTCCTTTTCATATATTCTGGCCTCTGCCTTCCTGGCAGCCCAGCACTGGGGGTTGACTGCAACAGGCAGCGAGGCTGTATGGCAGTCGGCATCCTCCACATGGACTGCCAGGCATGTGGTGTCTCCTCCAACACCCATGGGCCCAACCCCGAGTTCGTTTATTCTTCCATAGAGTCTTCTCTCAAGGTCGCTGTATTCCTTATCAGGGTTATGGGAGCCGATATCTCTCAAAAGCGCTTTTTTGGCCAGATACATCGCCTTATCTGATGAACCCCCGATACCCACCCCCACCACAGTAGGCGGACAAGGTTTTCCACCAGCCTTCTTTATAGAATCCACTATGAACTCCTCCACACCCTCAACACCCCTGGCAGGGTCCAGCATCCCCAGCGTTGAGGTGTTCTCGGAACCGGCTCCCTTGGGCAGAACCGCTACCTCCAGGTAATCCATTCCCTTTACATATTCATAGTATACTATGGGAGTATCCACTCCAATATTGTTTCCACTGTTCTTTCTGGTAAGGGGGTGCACTATGTTAGGCCTCAACAGAGCCTCACCGGTTGCTTTCTGAACAGCCTTGACTATGGACTCATCCACCCGCTTTTTATCCAAGACCGTACCATATCTCACATAAAATACCAACACCCCGGTATCCTGGCAGATTGGCGTGGACTCCACCCTAGCTAACTCAACATTCTCCAGTATGTTATCCAAGATGGTTTTCGCTCTCTCATTTTTCTCTTTATTTCTGGCTTTCTTTATCGCCAACTCAACATCCTCTGGTAAATCAACCACGGCCTTCCTTATCAGTTCAAAGAGAGCATCAGACAGCATGTCCATATTTATTGTAGATAGTTCTTATTACTATTATGAAAAAGGTATTTATTGTTTTAATAGGGCTTGTTCTCTTAACCTCAAATGCATGTGCATTCTATAAAGATTATATAACCCTTGACTGGCGGTATCTCGCCAAGGGCGGGAACGTGGACATGCTGGTCCTGGATGTTGACGGCGACGGCTCCAAGGAGATTGTGGCAGGATTCTATAACGACGGCTTCGGTTATCTGATAAATCACACGGGTGCTATGGTATGGAATATCCAGACTATTGTGGGTGTGGAGGCGGTTCACGCAGCTGACTTAGATAATGATGGGGTGCCTGAGTTATTGTATGGCGGGGGCCGAACCATTTATGTCTCTAAAATAGATGGTAGTCTGTTGTTCAAGTACATCACCCAAAACAACATACGCAGAATATCGAGCGGTGATCTAGACGGTGACGGATTCGTGGATATCATACTCGCTTCCCAGTCGATTAGGACAAGCGACCTTATTGTTTTGGACAGGGACTCTAAGGTTATATGGCAGCAGACTGTTGGAGGAACGCATCCACCTGATTTCTCTATGGCTGACTTCAATTCTGACGGGAACTCTGAGATTATTGTAGCAGCCGGTAAATCAGTTAAAATGTTTGACAGCGAAGGCATAACTCTGTGGAATTACAAGGTAGACGGTGAGGCCACGGATCTAGAGATAGCCGACTTAGACAATGATGGGGTAGTGGATTTCGTTGTCTCATCAACCTCATCAGTGTATGCATTAGACGCCTCCGGAAACCTTTTATGGGATTTCAATCCGGAATGTGTATCTGAGGCTGTTAAGGTGTCTGACGTGGACAACGACGGCACAAGCGAGGTTGTTGTCGGGGCATTCGAGAAAGTCTATCTACTGGATAATGAGGGCTCAGTCCTCTGGTCCAGGGATTCTGTCAGGCAGACGAATGATGTGACCACAGGAGATCTTGACCTGGACGGTAACCTGGAGATAATAGCGGGCTCGGATGTAGTCGATGTTTTTGACGTAGCCGGCAATAAACAGTGGGAGTACCGGCCTTATATGAGGGTTAACCAGCTGAGGGTCAGTGATCTGGAGGGAGATGGATTAAACGACCTTCTTGTAGGAGCCTTAGATAATACCCTCTACCTGTTCAAGCCCCGGATGATTTACGTATCAAGGGAGAAGTCTTATGTACTGTGCTCTGAGGCTGAAGACCTGTTTAAGAAGGGGGAATGTGATAAAGCCCTGGAGTGCATCAATGAGGCGTTGGAGATAAGGGACTCTTTTGGAGTGGGCGAGTGCGAGGAGAATCCCACAAGGTGTGAGAGCCTGCTGGAGGATATCACAGCAGAAATAAAGCCCTCCACGACAACATCAACCTCGACCACATCAACTACTACCTCATCCACTTTGGAGGCCTCAACATCAACCCACTCAACAACCACAACGATTGTTTCCTCCGGGGGGGATGGCGATAATATCCTGATGTTCCTGGTGTTAGGTGTTTTAGCTGTTGCTGCTGTTACCGCATATCTCATTAAGGCAAGGAGTTAGGGGGGGGGTTATTTCCCCCTCTGGTTGAGCAGTAGTGCTGTTACAACCGCTATCAAAAACAAAACCACCACTTTTTTTTCTCATCCCCCATAGCCTCCACCCCTGAACCAGATATCTCTAGCTTCCTCCACCTCCTGCCTGGTGACTCCGTCATCTGTCTTCCATCTGGCAGTGTATGTCATAAGCTCGGGCATGTCGACGATGCCATCACCGTTTAAATCACATCTTGTTCCATTGTTCACTACAGAGTAGTTGCTCCAGGAGGGCACGGTGAATTCTATGACCTCATCTTCGAAACCCAGCGGAATGCATTCAGAACAGAGTTCACCATCCCTTAATATCAGGGGCTTGAAGATGTGTTTATACTGTAGGTCTAGGGTTACGTTAGCTGATGAATCAATCCCTCCCGTGAAATTCGATGGATCAAAGTATGCGAAGCCGTTTCCTATCACCACACTGCCTGGGAATGTCAGACTGCCTTTCATGATGGTAAGATTACCTAAAAATGTCTTATCTGCCCACTTGATACTCCCATAGGAGTTATTGTAGGCCAGGTAGTTTATGTGGGAGGGTGCGGTAAAATCATATATGGTGCAGTAGCTGCAGTTGGTTATCTGGTTACTAAGCAGTAGATTATCCTCTGCTTCAGAGCCTATGGCTACCCCATAGGGGTTTTCCATCATCCGGTTAGATGAGACTATGTTTTCTGATGAGTTATCTAGATACAAGGCGGCGATGGAGTTGTTTAGCATCTCATTTCCGGATATGAGGTTTGAGGATGAGTCGCTGATTGCTATCCCAAAACCTATTTCAAAGAACCAGTATATCATCCTGTTTGAGTTGATGGTGTTGTTAACTATTGTATTATTGTTGGATGAGGATAATAGTATACCAGATTCACCGTTTTCTGATTCGTTGTTTTTGAGGATATTGTTGTGGTCTG
>JAYEGX010000061.1:0-3489 GCA_034659295.1 Candidatus Altarchaeota archaeon
TTTTATTGTTCACATGAGGCCTGATTTCGATCCCAAGAACAAGGCGAGAGCATCCAGGCCTATGAGGCCTGGCATTTATGTTGAGTAGCAGTTTACGGCGAAGTTTTTAAGTTCTTCTTTGGTCGCGGCCCCTATTTTTTTTCTGCCGTTGGCGGGGCATATCAGCTGGGGCACAAATAGTTTCTCAAGTGACACCAGCTTGGGGAGGCATTCTCTTGCTATCCCCATCCTCTCCTGGTTGTTGAGTGATATGATATAGAAGCTGTGTTCTTTTTCGAGCTCCTGAATCCATTCTTTCATCTGCTGGCATTCTTTTATTTCGCTTTTGTAGAAGAATATGGTGGTGTTTTTTGTTATGTTATGTTTGCTTAGGCAGTCGTGTATTCCTGTGAGGTTAACGTAGTCTCTGAGCTCGCAGGCCTTGGAGTGGTTGGTGAACTGGCAGATGCTGTCGAGGATGTTGTATCTCCTGTCTGCTGCTGCTAGCGTGTTTCTTCCTTGGTTAAATATTAGTATGCTGGGCTGGGGCACCGAATCAGATACGTATTTTTCTATGGCAACACCTAGTTGCTTGGATATCTGCTCTATCATTTCTGTATCGCAGTTCATGCAGTTTATTGGTTTAAGGTATATGAGCTTTAGTTCGCTGCTTTGGTTGAATACACAAGGCGGGCAGTTATTCTGGTTTTGCTCGCAGGGTGCTTGTTTGTTGATTAGTAGTGTGGCTAGCACAACCACGGCAAGGGTTAATACAATAATCGCTGTCTTGTTTCTGTCCATAACATATTTTTTTGTATTTTATGTTGATATATCCCCTATTCTTTTATTGTATGGACTCTCTGGTTGCTGATGTTGTGGCTTTGCGGGATGGTGAAGTGGACGAGCTGGTGGAGTCTCGGCTTAGGGAGTTCCGTGAGGCTGGTTCTAGCGCACCCTCCCGCCTATTCAGGGAGTTGTGTTTTTGTTTGACTACTGCTAACTGTAGTGCTGAGTCTTGTCTGGTGGTTTTGGATGATGTTGGGGATGGTTTTTTGTTGTTGCCTGAGGCTGAGTTGGCGTCGAGGTTGAGGGTGTTGGGTTATCGTTTCCCGAATAGGCGGGCTTCTTTTATTGTTGAGGCCAGGTCTTGTATCTCTTCACTGGGGGGTGTTTTGTCTTCCGGGGACCAGCAGGGTATGAGAGATTGGTTGGTGGGTAATGTGAGGGGTTTGGGTTTGAAGGAGGCGAGTCATTTCTTGAGGAATGTGGGTTTTTTTGATGTGGCGATAGTTGATTTCCACATAATTGATTTGTTGGTTAGGTATGGTTTGGTTGAGAGGCCGAGGACGTTAACTCGGGGTAGGTATCTAGAGGTTGAGGGTGTTTTGCGGGAGGTTGCGCAGAGGGTGGGCATGTCTTTGGGGGAGTTGGATTTGTATCTCTGGTATCTGGAGACGGGTAAGGTCTTGAAATAATTTTGTTTTTTATTCTCTGTTATGTAATTAGTGTGTGGGTGTTGGTTTCTTTTGTTGCCTGATACCATCACCCGGTGTGTTGGGGAGGTGGAATGGGGTGTCTCTTAGTTTCATCACACCCTCTACTAAACCTTTAGGGAGATGACACTATGGGGGAGACATCCTAAACCCACCCCAACACACCCCCTCTAAAATCTTCTGGCTCCTGAACTGTCTTCAAAGTTAACAGCTACCTAACTTAGTTATGGATGGAGAAATCATAGATGCTGTCCTGTTTCTGCACGAACAAACGCCCTCCGAGCTTATCGCCAGCACGACTATAACCCGAGATATATGTTAAACCACTCACCACACGCTTTTCCAGGGAACCCCCCAAGCCCCCGAAGTAATACTCGAACTTCGCCTCATCACTTAAGTACTGGATTGGGGTGCCCATCCACGACTCTAAAGGCTTCTCTTGACCAGCTGCTACAGGCTCTCTGTTTCTGAACTATATTTATCTCCAAACATCTAGTTAACTAATGATAGAAATGATGCCTTATGTGACAAAGGAGATAAAGGCTTTAGTGGAGAGTGGCACCTACCGGAATAGGTCAGAGGTTATACAAGATGCTATGAGGGTTCTTTTAGAGACTAAACCTAATCTGAGGATCGAGATTGCTGTGGAAATGTTCAAGGAGGGGGAAACCAACCTTGGCAGGTCAGCGGAGATGGCTGGGGTGAGCAGGGAGGAGTTTAAGGAAATACTCTCAAGCAGGGGGGTAAAAAAGATCGTGACTGCAGATGAGGGCATGGATGAACGGATTAAGGGCATTGAAGAAGTGAGGAAATGAGGGTTATTTGTGATACTGACCTGCTCAGCGCGTTGGCGAAAACCAAGCAACTGAGGATTCTAACTGAGCTTTTCCCCAAGGCCAAGTTTTATATTTCTGAGGCCGTCTATGAGGAACTTACCACCTCTAAGGAGGCGGGATTTGATTTTTCGGATGATATCTTCAGGTTCACGGAACTCGTTGCCCTCACAGAGGATGAATTCAAGAGCTATATCCCGTTAAGGGAAGAGCGGAGAGGATTGGGTAGGGGGGAACTTCAATCTATGGTCATCGCAGGGAGTAGGGGGCTGGTATTTCTCACCAACGACGACCTCGCTTATAGGGTGGCTGAAGAGAGGGGGGTGAGGGTATATAAACTTGGTGATATCCTGAAATTTCTGTGGAAGCACCGGATTAGAACAAAGAAGGAAGTTGGGGTTTTGATAGAGAATATTGAACGAGAAGACAACACCTTCATCAAGAACAAGAACATGATTTTATCTGATTAATGCTTTGGTTCTTGATTGGATTATACACTCTTTTGAGATCATGTTTATTGAATCCACCGTGAACCTCTTTTTGTTGTTATCTAAGGCAGGCCCACTCCTGCAAAAAAAAGAAATCAACACTGAATGGAATAAATTGGTGATGAAGATTGTCGATTTTTATATGAACGGGGATATCATGATTCCTATTACGCCGAGTGTTATTCCTGCCACGAGTGTTAATCCTAATGCTGAGACAAAGAGTTGTGAGAATACGTTGAATGATTCCCTCCACCCTACTCCATAAGAGTATTTGATTAGTATCATGTAGGATGGGAAGCCTAGTAGTCGTGCTCTGGAGCCGGCTGCTAGATAAATCAATACCATGAAGGTTGTGCCTGATAAAACAACAAATAGTGCAGTATAAATGTCTTGCCTACTGTGTTTTCTTTCGATGGATATCTGGTTTAACACTACTGTAACAGCACCTAACATTAATGTTAGTAGTATCCCCAGCAAATGTATTCCAGCATCATCTCTAAGTTTCTTCTAGATTGTATTCTTTTAGCGCTGCCTGGTATAATCTGTCCGCCATCTCACGATAAGATTTGCCCTTGTATGAACCGAGAGAATCTAGTTCCTGATTTATTTCCTCATCGCTTTTATCTGGTGGTAATGGAATCTTCGACAGGTCAGTGTTAATCAACTTCAAGATAGTTCTGTATGCCCGGAAAACAT
>JAYEGX010000062.1:0-3480 GCA_034659295.1 Candidatus Altarchaeota archaeon
TAAGCTGGAGTCAGATTGAGCCATATGCAACAAATTATTCAATGAATATTTCAGGAGATACTGTCTATGCAAGGTTCAGAGACAGGGATGGCAACTGGGGGGGTGTTGTGAGTGATACAATAACTTTGGTGGAAGATCACAAAGCAGACCTCAACGACGACGGTGTAATCAACATGCCCGAGCTTATGGCTTTTATCGCCAGGTGGAAGGCAAACGATAATGTCACCAATCAGGAGGTGGAGGAGGTGCGTGATATCTGGTTCAATGGAGGTGTGTATTAAATGATGAAAAGGATTGTGTTGGTTTTTTTTTGATTTAAGTTAGGCCTATCGAGCCAGCAACCCCACGGGTACTGGACTTTCACCTAAAAAAAAGGATAAATAACCTGTTAATGTAATGTATTAATAATGTTTTCAAAAAACAAATTAATTCTTTTACTAATAGTAATAGCCTCTGTTTCTATTACCTGCAAGGGTGGGTTTCCTGAGAACCTTGATGAGATGTTTGCTAGGAAAGGGAGGATAACAAACGCAACCTGGCCATGCAACCAGCTGGAGAATGCAAGCAACCATCATATCTGGCAACCTGAAACCCTTATGTACACTGATAACCAGACGGGTCATGAGGTGTGGAGGTTATCCAATACTCCTGGCTCAAAGAATTATTATCACAATGACATAGTCCTAAACCCGTGGAGTGCGGACGGTAAAAGACTCTCATGGAGTTCTCAGGAGAGGCCGACTAGCGCTTTCGATAATTATGATGGCTGGTCAGAGAATTATGCAAGGATTTGGATGATTATGGAGTCTGATGGGTCTTTTTTAAGGACACCTGTTAACACAGCGAGAAGAACGGTTGGCTCAAACGCTCTTATCTGGTCACAACAGCTGCCAGATACCTATTACCAGATGGGTGACGACCATTACCTTGGTTCCAATACCACCCCAGGTACATTATATAAACTTAATGTTTCAGACACAGAAGTTGTAAGGCAGGCTCTTATTGCTGGATTCTCTTATGGGGAAAGGGCTATAGATATCGCCGTTAACAGAATATCACCTGACGGAAAGAGAATAATGGTAAGAGACGGTAGTGGCGGGAGCATGGGATACAGTTCCGTGGCATTATTCCCTGCGACCATATACCCTGAAGATGAAGTAAACCTAAGTTTACCTGATGGATACCCCTATTTCAGGGACCCTGGGATGAGTAATTATTCAAACACTCCATCTTTCTTCGATCATGCGCATGCTGATTCTTATAGGTTGCTTGGGCCAGACGGTGAATGGTATCGCTCCATGCCTTCAGGCAGCCAGGTCCGGTGGAAGTTCAAAACACTTGGTTCCGCAGCAGACGGCGGTCCGCTCTGGACTGATGACCTGATCCCTCCAGTTGATGAGCCCCCCTATGATTTCGGAGAGATTATACCCGTATTCGGTTGTGATCCGAATCCATTCGGAACACCCTACATGTCACATGATGCGCCGGACAGGTGGGGGCGGCTGTTCATTCATTCATGCTGCTGCGTACCCGAATGCTGGGGTCCTGTTGGAATAGGTCCGGGAGTATGGGATACCCGAAACCATGAATTTGTTGTGGCCACCTTCGGCGGCGGCGCCCAACACCACGACTGGCATGGGTTCACTGACTGGACAGCCTCCTCAAGAGGAAGTGGTGATGATGTTGGGTGCTTGGCTCTGGGTTATCCGGTAGACCTTAATTATACGTATGACCGCTTGTATACTCAAAAGTATGATGATGCAGACTCTCAGGAGACAGTATGCTATACCCACACATTATACAACAGCTATGGATGCTATGGTGGGGAATATTACGCCCTCCCAAGGCCTGCTCAGAGCCCTGACGGAACAAAGATTGCTTTCCACTCCACTTTTTTGAATATAAAGACTGGAGAAGATGATAGCCCTGATATTTACTGGGCGGTTGCTTACTATCCCTATCCTCCAACCGATTTAGGGGCATGTTATGAGGGGGGTGTTAAGCTCTCTTGGCTCCCTCCCAGATACACGGAGAGGGGTTGGCCTAATGAAACCATGGATCCGGCACCATATGCTAGAGAGATTAAAGCATACCATCTCTGGAGGGCTTCCTCACAGACAGGTCCCTGGCAGGAGATAGGCTCGGTTAACGCAAGCTATCACGTGGATGATTATTACGGGTTGGTACATGACATAAACACTCTTCAATTCATTGACAATCCAGGAGATGGGGTATCTTACTACGCTCTCACATCAGAGGAGCATTCAGGCCTTGAATCACATGAGCTCTCTGAGATAATGGAGGTAACTGTTTCAGGAACCTCGGTGATGAGCACGGTGGTACAGTCCAAGGGCCAGAAGAGTTTCTGGACGACCGCACCACAATCTCCGTTGAACTTCAAGTATCAAGCGACTGGGACGCTGGGCCAATATCAGCTTAGCTGGACTGAGCCAGGCGATTCAAAGATTAGATTCTACAATGCATACTATTCAAACCAGAGCAATCCGCCTGCTGATCAACGGCATAGGTTTGCATCACTTCCTGCTGGCAGCTCCACATATCTTGATTGGGTGGCAGACCCGAACAGCCCCGGATATTATGGTATAACCGCAGTGGACCGGCAGGGTAATGAAGGTTTAATAGTATACTTCCCAACAAACGACACCACCCCACCCTCCCGCTTCAACGGACAGCCAACCGGAACTCTATCCTCTGGCACAACCACAGTAAACATCTCTCTCTCAACAGACAAACAGGCAGTCTGCCGGTACTCTAATGTTTCAGGAACGAACTACACCGACATGCCCTTCAACTTCACATCCACGAACTCAACAAACCACGCCACTCCAGTATCCGGGCTCGAAAACGGCCAGAGCTACACTTTCTACGTTAGATGCAATTCCTCTGACGGATATGTAAACGAAGATGACTGGAATATTTCCTTCTCCATAGACGGGCATAAGGCTGACCTCAACGACGACGACATCATCGATATGCCAGAGCTGATGGCGTACCTCGCCAGATGGAAGGCAGGTGACGGAGTGAGTAAGGCTGAGGTGGAGGACGCGAGGGGTATCTGGCTTGCTGGAGGGGTGTATTAGCATAAGTTCGTAAGCCTAGAGCTTACCGCTTATTGGCTACTAAGTTTTTTAGCTTAAGTTACTATATCTTAACAGATCATAATCTTATGTGGGGTTGTGCTATGGAAGAGAAAGAAATCAAACCTGACATGGAAGAAATAAGGAGGATTAAGCGGATAATAGCCCCAATACTTAAAAGAGAAGGTGTTGTGAAGGCGGGTATATTCGGCTCTTATGCTAGAGGTGAGGCTAGGAAAGACAGTGATATTGATATCCTTGTTAAGGTAAAGAAAACAAAAAAATTTAGTTTGCTTGATTTGGTGCGCGCGGAAAGGGAGCTTGAAGAACATGTTGGGAGAAAAGTTGATTTTGTTGAATATTCAACGCTTCATCCCCAGTT
>JAYEGX010000063.1:0-3286 GCA_034659295.1 Candidatus Altarchaeota archaeon
GACGTCATTTGAGTAGTTCCTGGAAACCAAAACATTGTTGAAGAAATAAAAACTGTGTTTCTTCTGCTCATCCACAGATGTAGACTCCAGAATATCGTAGATGAAATCATGGTGCGGGAATTCGAAGCGACCTACGGGAGAATACTCGCCCTCCTTTATGGAAAACTTCACCGGCACCAGGTTTTCTTTTTCAGCCATCGGCATTCAGTAATCTAATCGTTATCAGATAATAAAAGCTTGATGAAATCAAGACCATCCCTCACCCCATAGTATCCATTCACTGCCTCCTTTTCACTGTACCCTGCTACATCATCTCCTGCGGTGAGGGGATTGTATATGGCAAAGGGTATGGGGTCCATGGTGTGGGTTCTCTCTTTTATCGGGGTCGCGTGATCGGGTAGTACTGCGATAGAAACATCGTCGTCTATGTCCTCCCGGCCAGCTATTATCCGCCCAACCAGTCTCCTGTCCAAATCATTAAGAGCCTTTATTTTCTTCTCTATGCTCCCCTCATGTGATGCCTCATCTGTTGATTCGACATGGACGTATACGAAATCGTTTTTCTTTAAAGCATTCAATGCATAATCAGCCTTGCCTTCATAGTTGGTATCAAGGTATCCTGTAGCTCCCGGAACATCCAGCACCTCCATTCCGAGATGATATCCTATGCCCTTCAAAAGGTCGACTGCTGAAATCAAAGCCCCGTCCAGGTTGTATTTCTCCCTGAACGATGGCATCACCAGGCGCTTGCCCTGGCCCCAGAACCATAGACAGTTGGCCTTTGACAGCCCTCTTTTTTCCCTCCTAAGGTTAACTGGGTGTTCTTCAAGCAGGCTAATGGATTCTTTTATCGTATCATTCAGGAATTCAGCGGTCTCAGCTCCCCCCTCACCTAAAGGCTTCACCAGGTTTTCATCCAGCCTCTGGCCTATTATGTCATGTGGGGGCATGCACTTAACATTCTCATTATATCTTCCGCCTAAAACAAGGATGTTTCTGTAGCTCACACCAGGGTAGAATTTTATGTCCTCCCCACCAAATCGCTTCCCAGCCGCATTAACCAGTTGCCTTCCCTCAGGTCCGCTTATATGCCCTCCGCTGTGGTCTTTTATTCTCCCGTCTTCTACGGTTATGAGATTGCACCTGAATGCTGTTTCATCCCCCGATAGTTTTATTCCAATGCTCGCTGCCTCTAGGGGAGCCCTGCCCCCGGGGTGATATCTAACAGGATCGTATCCCAGAACTATAAGATTGGCTACGTCACTACCAAGTGGTAATCCCTCCCTCAGAGTCTTCAAAAGACCGCATCTGCCATTTTCCGCTATATAATCCATGTACTTCGTGGATGCTGCCTCCAGAGGGGTTCTGTCACCTAATTCCTTTAAGGGACGATCCGACATACCATCGCCTAAAACAACAACATACTTCATTTTTTCCCTTTAATATGTATATTTAGATTATGGATGGAAAAATAAGGATCCGGGATTTCACACCATCTGACGCTGATTCACTTCTGGAAATACATGAGCAGTCAGCTGGGTACTTCGAGGACTTGGGCATCAACAGAGGGTTTATCATAAATATTTCACAAAGAGGGGATTTCAGGTTCCTGGTAGCTGAGCTGGGGGGGGAGATGGTTGGCTTCATCGGGGCCTTGTATTACAGCAATGTGGGCAGGGGTGAGATCGGACCTGTCTGCGTTGAAAAAAGCCTTAGAGGTCGGGGATTCGGATCCCAGCTACTGGAGAACATGTTTTCGTTCCTTAAGAGGGAGGGTGTGTCCAGGGTTATTGCCAGGGTTAAAAAGAGAAACACTGGTGGATTAACATTCTTTGAAGGAAACGGCTTTCAGCAGGAGGGGTTTTTCAAAAGATACACATCCGGGGGGGAGGATGTAGTCCAGCTGGTGAAATTCATTTAGGATGGAATTCAGGAAACATGAGAGGATAATAGATTGATGACTGTTCTATCCCCTCACATGGGTGACACTCGTGGGCTTGGTAGCTCACGTTTTAGTGTTAACATGTGGTTTTGCAGGGATTAAATAACCTACGCCTTGATGTGGTCTAACGTAGTTCCAGTGACGGATGCAGGCTTCATGCGCTGTAGTAGAGATGGGCTTCCCTCACATGAGAGCCATGGAATCTCCCAACCCTGCCTGAGGGTATGCAACATCCCGTTCGGCTCATTTCTCCTGACGCAGATAGTTCTTGATCTTGACCAGATCCCAACCAAAGAGTTCCCTGAGACGGATGACCTCATCGACGTAGATGGATAGAACATGAGCGGGTTTAAGCTTATATATAACAGAAAAGTATAGTAATATGTTGACATATTGCAATAAAATGCTGCATAAGGTTTTTTCTAGAGATAAATCATTTGTTTTTTTGTTCACAGTGTTTATTCTTCTTCAGCTGGTGTTTTCTGCTCAGGATCCCGGCTACGGTGTTGATGTGGGGGACGAGTATTTACTTGGTGAGGTGGTGTATGTTGACGTGAATGCTCCGGATAAGGCAACAGTTAATCTCTCAATCCGTGCTCCTGATGGTTCTGTTGAGTCTTTTTATCTTAGGGATGTTGGCTCGTTCACTCACCTATATAGTCCTCCTGTGGCAGGTGGATACTGTGTTTCTGCCGGGTTTTATGTTGGGAGTGGGTTTATGGTTTTTGATAGGTGTTTCAGTGTTGTGTCTCCTGTGAGCTCAACGTCTACTTCAACCACTTTGGGTGTGGTTACTTCAACTGCTACGACTTCAACGCAAAAGTTAACCTCTACAGTAACCTCTTCGACGGGGGTGGTTTCTTCTCCCGGGTCTCTTCAAGGGGTTGGTATTAAAGTGGGTACTGGCAGGTATGTTGTGGGCGAAACCGTTGGGGTGGGGGTGTCGGCTCCGGAGGGGGCAACAGTTAATCTGTCAATCATTGCTCCGGATAACTCTACAGAGTCTGTTTATTTGCGGGAGGTTGGCTCGTTCACTCACCTGTATGAGCCTTCTCTGGCAGGGAGGTATCGTGTTTCTGTGGAGTTTTTTTATGGGAGCGATTCTGTTGTTTCTGTGGAGGATTTTTTGGTGGATGATGATTTAGGTTCAAAATTATCTTCACTGGATCGGTTTAATGTCTCTGTTCTGGGTGTGGCTGCTGGAGGGATGGGATGTGGCGTGAATTTGTCTGTTGGCAGGTCGTTTGTTTCCCTTACCCTGGAGGATGTCTCTGATTTACGGGATGTTAGGGTTTCCAAGATAAAGTCTGCTTTGGTGGGGAACAGGTCTGTTGAGTTACGGAC
>JAYEGX010000064.1:0-3245 GCA_034659295.1 Candidatus Altarchaeota archaeon
AATTTCATGTTATAATATAATATGGAACCGAAACCTATCCTGATTATGGTACTAGCACTGATTCTGGCATCTAACACGATACATGCCGCAGATATATGTCCTCTGAATGAGCGTATAATTGAAATCAAAGACAATGAGAGTGGAGTGGGTATGGTGGTGGAAAACTGTGAGAACATCGGGACATTCTCACTTGGCGGATTATATGGCGGTGAATTCAAGAAACTGACATTCTATTATCCCATACCCTGGAAGGGTACATTCATTACGTTGAATGTGGACGGCGTGCTCTATTCTAACTCCATAAACCCAGGGGAGATAAGTTTAGAGAAAGAGAATTTCCTTGATACCTACGTAACAAAGCTGCCACACCGCCAAGGCGATGCTATCAGGATGAGCTGGCGTCTGCCCGGGGACGTGGAAGTGGAACAGGTTCTTGAGGTAGCAGAAGACGGTACAAGAATCAGCTTGAGGGCAACAAATGAGGGTGACGATAGAGTATCATTTGGGGCTAGGCTACACCTGGATACCATGCTTGGTGGAAACGACGGCGCACCCATTTACATCCCCGGAGACGGTCTGAAATCGTATGAACGGGAATACCAGGAAAGTGAGCTGAACTACAGGTACTGGAAAGCCTACAACAAAGCAGATAACCCATCGGTTATAGCTACTGGAGTGCTTAAGGGGGTGAACCTCACATACCCTGACAGGCTTATAGTTGCTAACTGGAAGCAGAGCATGAGAAGCTCCTGGGACTACATAGTTAAACCCTCCACATCCATTCTTGGGGATTCAGCGCTCATACTTTATTATAATCCCACATATATAGAGCCAGGAGAAACATTAACCCATTCCACCAGCTACATAAACGGGGAACCAATCCTGCCAGCCTCCAAGGGCGACTTCGGGATAGCGGAGATAGTAACGGATAAAGTCGACGGCAGATACTGTCCGGGAGAGTGTGTTTACATAAAAACAGATGTTTTAAGCAGGGGAACAAGCAACGAAGGCTCTTTGAAACTGCGTGTGAAAAACAAAGCAGGTGATGTGTTATACGAGAAAACAAAAGAGACGGGTGTGGTTGAAGCCGACTCCGTTAACTCCATAGAATATAGTTTTAAGACTCCGAAAGATGTCTCCAAAGAGAATCTAAAGGTTACCGCAGCATTATACCAGAACAGACAGGAGATAGATAATAGAACAACATATGTTTTAGTTGATGGGAAGGCATGCACTAAACCGTCGATTGAGATAAAGGTTGACTGGTTGATGCCCTTTGTCATGCTCGTATTGATTCTTATTCTAGCAGTTACAGCCCGCACCTCATACAACTACATGATAGAGCGTGGTGAGATAAAGGTAACCAAGACAGCGGAAAACGAGGAGGTTAACGTGATAGTGGAGAATAACACAAGAAACAAGCTAAAAGATTGCGTAATAGAGGACTTCATACCTGATGGGGCAGAAGTTAACATAACCACAGCGGGAGTACACAGGAGGGGGGATAAACTCATGTGGGATATTGGAGAGATACCGCCGAAAGAGCATGCAATACTCGAATATAGAATAAAGAAGCAGGGAATCCTCCCCAACGCAGTATTCAGGTGGGATTTGGGGGAGATGGAGTCAGAGTGAACTCATCCGGGACTTAAGGAAGCCCCTGATTATTCTTATTTTACTGATATCTGACACAACATCTATCCTGCTCTTCTTTATGGAATCCAGAACATCATCTCCTACCTTAATGTATACGCTGCCTATATCATCTATAATGTGAGCGTCACTACCCCCCGTAACAGGCTTATTTATTTCCTTCGCTATGTCCTCCAGATTCCTAGTGGACAATAGTGTATGTCCATTATATAACTCCACTGCGTCGAAATCCAGTTCATATATGAGCTCACCCACCCCCTTCCTTAATCTATCGAAGGGATGTGCTGCTATCGCAATACCCCCCAGATCATGAACCCTTTCAATAACCTCTGCCGCAGGGAGATATTTCTCTATGTTTTCCCTGATACCAAGACATAGTATATGTCCGTCATGGGATGATACTTCCACACCTGGAACAACAGTGAACTCTTTCGTCGAATACTTCAACGCCTCAAGTGAACCATTTATCTCGTTGTGATCGGTTATTGCCAGACCATCAAGACCAATCTTCATAGCGTATTCCACCATCTCCTTCGGCGTATTGTAGCCGTCAGAGTATGTGGAGTGGGTGTGTATATCAATCTTCATTTCTTCTTGCGCATCTGGTTTTCTTAGTTCAAGTGCCGATAGATGGGATGATATCGGACCCGCTGGGATTCGAACCCAGGTCAAGGGATGGCTTCAAGCTAAAAACTCACCGAAGTCCCCTAGGATATCCAGACTACCCTACGGGCCCAGATATAGACTATATGAAATCTAATAAAGAAATATGGCCGAAGGGATTAATACAGTAAAAACAGATTTACACTAACACCCAGAAAATAAAAAATAACACACTCCTCCCTAAAAGGGAGGAGAAGAGTCTATTTTTATTAACCCCCTATTTTTTTAATTTTGAAGAGATTCTTATCCCCTGATTATCAGAGGATAACTCTTTGTTTATAGGGATTCCTCGATTTCCTTGATACATCTCCGCATTTCTATCCTGATTAAGCCTAGGTTCACGTCCGTGCTCGTCATGGCCACCAGAATAGCTTCTTTCCCTGCTATCAACAGTGTCTTCCCGGCTGATCCCTCAACCATGGACTGTATCACATCACCCTGCTTAAGCTCTTTCATTGCCTTTTCACCGGTACCGAACAACGTAGAAGCCATTGCACAAGCTAAGTCAATATCTGTACCCTCAGGCGCTCTTTCAGCAATCACTAGACCATCTTTTCCTGAAACCAGAGAACCAGTTACACCCTCTAATCCATTCAAATCAGCTAATATTTTTTCTAACATTTTTTCATACCTCCATCTATTTTTTTTTGATAAGATTATTTTTTTCTTAGTGTTTTATGTCATCTCTTGCGCTTTTTCTTCTTTATTTTGATCTCTGTCTCTATCTCCTTGCGGTCCTTCTTCTTCCTTTTGATCTCCTCTTTTATCTCCTTGCGGTCCTTCTTCTTCCTTTTGATTTCTTCTGTTATCTCCTCTCGTTTCTTCTTTTTTTCTTCTATCTCCCTCTGGCGACGTTCCCTATCCTTCTTTTTTTCTTCTATCTCCCTCTGGCGTTCCTGTCTGCGATTTTTTCGTTCCTTAGCGTCCTC
>JAYEGX010000065.1:0-12409 GCA_034659295.1 Candidatus Altarchaeota archaeon
GAACCTCCAGAATTTCTCTCTGTGTTGGCTGCAACATTTTTTTAATTATTTTTTAGTTTGAGTGTTATTAACCTAGAAAAATAATTTATCCTAATTAATCATGATAAATACATGAATTATATAGAATTAACCCTTTAAAAACCAAAACAAAAAAAAAGGTTAGTTCTCCCCCTTCTTCACAGCAGACTCAGGATTCTTCCAGCTTTCAGTATATACTATCTCACCAACACCCAGATACCTGAATAATTCCGCGCTCAAGCTAGCCTTCCTCAAAAGCAGGTTCTTGTCCTTATAGATGCTCTCAGAGAGCCTAATTTCCACATCATCCTTACCGGATTTTACATCGAAATCCTTGGAAGAGTTGAAGCTTCTCTCGATTACGTAGTTGATTTTTTGTTTCCTGGTTTTGGCTTCATCCACCAGCTTAACGTCGAATACAACGGTTTTCCCGGCCAGCTCGTGGTTGAAGTCCACCCTGACCCTGCCCCCTGAAACAGTCTGTATCCTCGCACGCCTCCCATCTAACTCGACGGGCATCCCCGGCACGGGATTGATGTTCTTTTTCCTGAACTCGCCAAGAGAGACAAGCCTCACATGATCGGGATTCCTGTGACCGTAAGCCTTCTCCGGCGGGATTATTATCTCCTTCTCCTCACCCTTTTCCATCCCCCCGATAGCATCATCCAAACCAGCCAGTACCTGACCCTCCCCAACAACAACAGTCATTGGAGAATAAAACTTCTCTTCGCTGTAGATTCCCTCCTTTTTTGCTATCTCCTCGCTGGTTGAATCGAATATTTCACCGTCTTTAACTCTGCCAGTGTATGCTAGCTTAACAAACCGTTTACCCGTCATAGTATAATAATTACAATGTAACTTTTAAAAACCCCTCCACTTGTTATTATTTGAGTCTAATCCCATAGTTAATCAACAAAAAAATGACAGACGATTCAATAGAACAAGAAATCGAGGAACTGGACGATGAGATCCTGAGAATCGAACGAGAGGAGACTGAAACCTTCCAGGTTTGTCCAAACTGCGGCTCCATCGAGTTAACCGCGCCACCTGCCACAAAGGACGTGTTGTCCGCTCTGGGGGGTAGTACGCTGGACGGTAAAGTCTACTGCCGCAGCTGCGGATACGAGGGCCTGCCCATCCTATTTGACCGCCATAGCATAAACGAATACGAGCGTTTTAAGAAGTTCAGGCAGGGAAAACTCGAAAAAGGCGAAAAGCTGATCTCTGAAAACCTTAGCTCAGACAGCCTGTATGAGGGACTGATTCCGGGATTAGCCACCCTCCCGTCTTTTTTCATTCCAGGATTCGGGCAGCTTTATAACCATGAACCCATGAAAGCGATATTGTTTGTTTCACTGCTTGTTTTTATTCTCGGCTTTGGTTTAGCCTACAGGGAGTATTCCCACATATTAATCCTGATTCCTTTAGTGTATCTAATCAGCGTAGTTGATGCTCACAGAGATGGAGAAAGATTAGGTGTTTAGTGATGGCTAAAAGCAATCGTTCAATTCAGAGGAGGAAGGATAGGAAGAAGGTAGAAAGAAGGAACCGGATATTAATTGGTATCGTGTCTTTGACAATGGTTTTCTCAGGCGTGTGGTTTTTTTCCGGGAGCAGAGCCCCCCAAGAGTCCGCTGCTGATGTGGACACCATCAAGTTGATTGACTCATACATGGTGAATGAATTAGGTGACGCTGTGGTGGAGGCTTCAGGTGCTAGAAGCCATATGGTGGCTGTGCTGGAGACGGGCTGCCTTAATTCCTATATCATCAACGAGGTAGAAAACCTATCACTCGATAACGTTGAGGGTGTTTCTTTTGAGGTGGCGAACCCTAGAGAGTACGGAGGCTCAGATTCAATATGTGGCCTATACGCCCTCATTAACCTGAAGTTAGCAGGCAACTTAAGCAACCTATCTAAGGCGAGCAGGACGTTGCTGAAAAATGTTGTGGGAGAATACAGGTTATATGGTAGTTTCACCGCCAGATCATTGGATAACCAATCGTTTGTTGATGATCTGAGGATCATAGTAGACCCTGATGCTGTTGTTGGAAACTCGTTTGTGGTCTCGGTTTTGCAAAAGATGGATGGCTCCGGCTTTATCGGTCTTCTGAAGGCTCCTGTTGCAAAAGGTCCTGTTGTCCAAGGAGAGGTGGTTGAGATCTATGGTCTGCGGTTTAGTGGACTGATATCTGATGATTTTAACAAAACAGTTGTGGATGATTCCCTTGACCCGGAGCTGGTGAACTCTTTTGTTGTTGATGCGCCAAGGATTGTTGTACATGAACCATTAAAAAACAACCTCACATCACACCTCAATAATCTGTCGGATGTTAGCTTGGAGTCTTCCGGTAACGAGACACTGATTCACTTTAATGGATCCAGGGATCGGGTGCTGGGTTTGCTTGAGGATATGGTTTACTCTGTTATAGAAGGTCGTTTTGTTTTGTCTGCCGGTGCGGGTGTTGACATGAACGACACCCGGCGCGTTCTACAGGATGACGGTGCATGGAATCTGTCTATTGATAAACTAGCTTCGGTTTCTGTTCCCCAGGTGGTGGACTTCGACGGACGTGTTGTTTACTTAAGAAACGAGGGCTTGATTGATTCCGTAATGGGATTGAATACCTCAGTAGGAGATAGAATCAACGTGAGTTTATCGACCCTATCCTTTGGAGAGCAGACAATGGTTGTTGGCTCAGAGATAGTCTAGGTTCACCTGAGCCATTTGCAGAGTTTCTCGAAGGCTTTTCTCCTGTGACTGGTGAGGTCCTTGAGCTCAGGGTCTTCCGCATAGGTTAGCTGATTCCCCTTAGGCTTGAATATTGGATCGTATCCGAATCCTCGCTTACCACTTGGTTTATCCGTTATTGTCCCCTCTGCTGTGCCCTCGAATATGTGGAGGCTGTTTTTGTCCTTGTATCCTATGGCTGACGTGAATCTTGCGCTCCTGTTTTCAAGCCCCGCAAGTAGTTTGAGTATGCCCCCATTCCCTATCTTCTGATAAACAAATGAGGAGTAAGTACCGGGGAATCCATTAAGTGAGCTGACATATAATCCAGTATCCTCTACTATAACACGCTCCTGTGTTCTCCGATATACGTATTCCACACCCTCCCTGGCTACGTTTGCTACATCCTCATCCCGTATCTCAGGATAATTGCCCAGTATCTGCCGGAATACTATATCATATTCTTTCCCAACCAGATTACCCTCCCTGACCTTGTTCCGGTTTGAGGTCGCAAAAAGTATTTCCATCCCAGTTAAGGAATATGCGGGAGAAAATAAAACCCAGTAACTCATTAAAGGGCCCGTCTCAGCATAAGGAACGCAAGCAACCCTAAAGTATTTATTCCAGTAGCACATAAAAGTCTAATACAGTTCAGTTCCCTTGGTTCATCCACCACCCATAAAATGGCCTTAAACCCCTGTGAAGACTTCAGCTACCTAAGTAGGGTAAGCTACGAGAACTCCCTCAAAAAAATACTCGACGACAAAGAGATAAGATACTGGGAGCTCATAGATGATTTCCCTATCATCAAGGATATAGACTGGGGAACCTACAGGGAACAGTGGACCCCCCAAAAGGAACTCCTGCTCATCTACAGTCTCACAGGACTCCCATCAAACCTCTTCCTCGGCGAGAGGATGATATACCTGAAGACTAAACTGTTCAAGTGCATAAGCCAGAACAGGAGAAATATAAGAGATGTTTTCGTGGACTATGGGGGGAAACTCTACTTCAGACACAAAACAGACCCCAACGCAGTCTACGTATTCAAAAGCAAGGTGAAACCAGACATCCACCACGAGAGATTAGCCATAGAAAACAGCTACCAGCTGATATACAAGAAAACACCAAAAACAAGAAACAGGAACCTGAACCACACATACATGCTGTTAAGCAACAACATAAACCGGGTTTTAACCAAGACCAGATGCCCCCACAACATCACCCTAACACCCCACTACCACATAATAAGCTACACTATGACAGAAACCAAAACACTAAACGACATATTCACTCCGAAAACAGGTGAGGGAATAACAACCGACAAGGAATTAAAGATAACCAGCAACCTTATCAAAGCCGTGCGAGCAGTGAACGAAACCTGCTAAAGAGATATAAACTAGTTCAGCTGCAACGAAAGAAGACCCCTAGCCTCGTTTCTGAAATCCCTGATCTTCCGCTCAGGAATGTTTGTTTTGACAGCAAGCTGCTCTGGAGTATTATTCAATAGATCCTTGACCATCATAATCCCCGCATCAGAGAACTTCCCCTTACTAACGGAATCAACCTTTCTCAGGATAGTTAGGGGATAAAGCTTTTTCCGGTCTATGAGCGTGTTAATCCCCGCGCCTTTAGGATATTGCCAGCCCAGCAAACGAACCCCCCGGCACGTGGAGTACTCAAGGGATGCGCTAGAGAATTTGGTGTTGGTGGCCAGCATAACAGAGGTAAAACAGAAACCTCTCTTACTTGCCTCCCAGCCCTCGCGAAGATCCAGGAATCTGGCATAAGTATATAATGCAGCCTTCAATCCGGTATATATCCCCTCAGTGTTATGGTACTTGCATTCCACCAGAGTATAATCACCTTTCTTTTCCCCCCATACCACGTCGATTTCATGCACACCGCACCCACCCTTGAGTATTTGCCTCAGATTGATGCTTAGACCATGCTCCCCCAGTATCTCACCCAAGTAGGTTTCAAAGGAATAACCAGCAGGCCCTAAACGCATGATAGCCCTCTTTAGGTCATAAACGGACGCGAGAGAATGCCTCTCCCGGTCCAGAATCCGAAAGGCTATATCATATATGTCATGGGTGGTTATACCATCATATATCTTGGCCTCAACCTTATCCACAACCTTCTGTGCAGTCTCCTTGGAGGCGCCTGATCGCATAACAGCCCTCTTAACCTTAGCAGAATTGAATGGCTCTCTTAAACCAGACTTCTTGAGTACTTCAACCATAATAAACTAATCCACCCCCATATTTATATACTATCAAACGGAAATGAATTACATGGACAAAAAAACATTATCTTTGTTATTTATAGGGTTCTTGTTGTTTGCCTCCGGTTGTACGCAGGAGAAAGTGTTGACTAACAAGGAGATTATGACAAAATCAGAGCAGGCTATGACAGGCCTGGAAAGCTACGCCTTCGACATGATGATGGATATGACACTCAGCGGCAACATTACACCAATGCTAGGCTCCACTGAGATGACCATGAACATGAACACAACATCCCAGATAGACATCACAAACAAGAAATCTTACACCAAAGGTTCCATGAGCCTCATGGGTATGGACTTTCCCATAGAGCTTTACACCATAGAAAACATCCAATACAGTAGCTCCCCCATGGGAGGTTGGACTAAACAGACCATGGAGGGTGTATGGAATAACTCAAACATGGTGATTAGGTCGAGTATTGCTGATAGAATAGATGTAGTCAGGAAAGAAGATGAGATATTGGATGGCGTCGACTGCTATGTCCTCTACTTCCAGCCTGAGGCCGAGGATGTTCTGGAACTGATGGGTACAAGCCAAGGCGGTATGAGCGGCATGGCTAACCAAGAGAATTTCATGGAATCAGTTAAGAATGTAGAACTCTGGGAGAAGATTTCCAAAAGCGACTTCATTGTAAAGGAGATGCGAATGGTCATGGACGTGGACAGCGAGGGTACTGAGGCGACACTTGACTCCACCTTCAGATTGTACGATTTGGATAAGGAATTCACTATAGTGCTGCCCAAGGAAGCTGAAGAAGCTACACAGATACCCACCGCAAGGATATAGATGCAATAGTACCCCCCCGACTTGGAAATTTTACAGCCTGTTTAAGGGAAGATGCACGCTGTGATGTTACTAGGAGAAAGCAGGAGACTTTTGAACAAGCCATTTCATCTGTTCAGAGGAAGGGAGTTATTTCTACACGGCCACTCTATCCTGGAGGAGGTCTTTGATAGTGTTCTAGTGATATGTGAAAGCCCTCTTGTGAAGCGGCTGGGAGACTATGGGCTAAGGTACTACTCCGAGAACTACCATGCAGGCCCCATGGGAGGCATATATAAAGCAGCCGAGTCACTCGACAACGAATACATGTTCATATTCGCCTGTGATATGCCCTTCCTAAACATAGAGGTTATTGAGTATATGAGAGATAACTCAGAGAGCTGGGGTTGCGTAATCCCCCAAAGATCTGATGGAAATGTGGAACCGTTGCATGCCATCTACAGGAGAGATCTTGTTTTGGATCTGCTCGCAGATGGCTTCCCAGAAAACAAGAGGGTTTCTTTTCTCGTTGAGAACATAGATGACGTATCTTATGTGAAAGAGGACACACTCAGGCAATTCGACAAAGGACTCACGTGCTTTCGGAACATCAACACACCAAGAGATTTAAGCTCAGCGTCTCCTTGAGGTCCATAGTAATGATCAGGGAAGGGTGCTATTCCAGTAAATCGATCAACTCCCCCGTAATTTCATCCCTGTTTTTTTCGGTTAAGTTCTTTACATGGAAACGATACATCCCATATTTTAGAAGGAAGTCTTTTTTCACACTCCCCCGGACAGCCAGCAGGTTATGTTTCCCGCTTGAAAGCGCGTTTATTGTGTTCACCATCAAGCCCATACCCCGCATCTCCAGGAGGCCTATCTCGTCAATAATTATTAGTTCGCAGTCGGGGTCATAGATGGCATCAGATATCGCCTGGTTCGCGAAATTTAATCCCTTTATGCTCATGAAACACTCGCCTACGGGCATCCATTCCCCACTCCCAGCTTCCTTCCCGGTCAACTCATGCATCTGTCCAGTCAACAAATCAACTGCCACAGTACCCTTTTTTTCCCTGGGCGCGATAACCCCGCCCACATGCCCTAATCGTCTGGCCACATCCCCACATACGGTGGTCTTCCCAGCCCCCTTACTCCCTGAGAGAATAATATTCATTTTCTTAGGTGAAGGTTAAACCCAGAACCCAGCATACCAGAATCACTGCCACAGCCATCGGCTTATGGTATCTGTCATACCCTAGATTCTGCAGCCAGCTTCCCGTTAATAGACCGGCTGAAACCATGAACACAGACATTAATGCAGTAGTGGTTCCATCTGATGCAACAGCATACATCAGATCTGTCAGAGTCTTGCCGCTCCAGTATCTGGAGCCTAAACCTGCCACACCCAAAAGCAGAGCGAATCCAGCGTAGCTGATGTACGCGTATCCTGCTCCAGCAGCAGGGTATTTCAGCCGATCCCCAATCTCGTGCTTCTGCAACAGCTTCATCATCAAACCAAATGCTAGCGCCTCAACAAGTATGGAAATCATAGGCCTCAAAACCATCACATCAAAACCAACCAGGAACACATCAGATACCTTCAGCAGGGAGGCAACCAACCCAATGGATAAACAGTATAGGATAGCGTTTTTGGGCTGGTACATTCTTAAGGCAGCGGCCATCAAAAAAACTCCAACAGACATCAAGACCGGCCCCTTCAGGGGATAATGCATCAAGTGCAACATAACCCCCAAGGTCGCCTCAGTGAAACCCCACATGGAACCGTACAACATTATGCCCCAGATTTCTTTCCAGTCCATTTATGAAACACCCCATATATATTTTGATTTGATTGTTATTACCCACAGTTTTTGGAAATGAGAGGTGAAATAACTTTTATCAATACACGCCTCCAGCAAACCAGATATCCCTCATCACCTCAACCTCAGCTTTAGTGACTCCGTCACCCGCCTTCCATCTCGCGATGAACGAGATAAGCCATGGTATGTTGATCACTCCATCTTCTTTGAGGTCCGACCTATAGCCGCCAACAGAGGGATATCTTCCAGCCAGTGTTATACACCATCATTTTCCATATCATCTAGAATATCTCTTATTTTATTTTTTAGATCAGGTAAATCCTTTTTAACAATATTCCAGACAATCTCTAAATCAACCCCAAAGTACTGGTGAATAAAAATATCTCTGGTTCCAGTTATCTCCTTCCAGGAAACATCAGCGTATTTATTTTTCACATCATCAGGGATATTCTTAACAGCTTCACCAATAATCTCGACTCTCCTAATGATTGCATCCTGTAACTGCTTATCCTCAAAAAAACTATTTTTGGAGATACCTCTAGAATAAGACTCAATATCATTTACACTTTCCAGGATATGCTCCAAAAAGATAGACGGATCTTTATTGGTCATATCAGCCTCACCTCCTCATTCAAGATTCTTTCTTTTAACAGGGGATGAATCGCTCTATAACTTAACAAATCCACTTTTCTATTTAGCCTATCCTCAAGTTCTAACTTGATGCCAACAAACCCGAACCCAATGCCTTTCGGAGGTTCAACCAGAAGGTCAATATCACTCTTCTCTCCGGCCTCACCTCTCGCATAAGAACCGAATATTCCCGCTTTCATAACCCCTTTTCTTTTGAGTACCGGCAGTATAATCTTCCTGATTTTTCTTATTTCTTCTATATCAGGATCAGCTACTTTTTTTTCCATATCACAACCCCCCCCTAGGGGATTATAGTCTGTTAGAATATGGTAACTTAAGCTAAAAAGCTTCTTAAACCAATAAAGTATTAAGCCCTAGCCATATGCGCTGACCTTTTAACATGCTTATGAACTTAGGCTAATACACCCCTCCTGTAAACCATATATCTCTCACCTCCCCAACCTCAGCTTTGCTTACTCCGTCGCTGGCCTTCCATCTTGCTATGTACGCAATAAGCTCTGGCATGTTGATTAATCCATCATCGTTGAGGTCTGCCACATGATACTGTCCGCTATTATTTATAGGCCCGATAAAAGCATTTCCATGAGCATCCAGATTAGGGGGTGTTTGGTTATAGATGAGCACATCATCAAAATCAACAGCCATGCACCTCCCATTATCTGGAGAATTTTGATTGCTTCCGATCCCAAATCTAGTCCAACCATCCATCGAAGAAAGGTCTCCATCACTCCAATCAACATCACTCTCGTTAATCAATAACACCCCATCCAACCAAAACTGTGCCACACCATCCAGCTGGTTAGTGTCCATCCCCACATGTATCTCAAAAAAATGCCAGGAACCATCAGAGATATTAGAGGGATAAACCCTGGGCCAGCCACAATCATAACACCTAGCCTGGTAATAATCAGATGTACTTTGCGCAATCAAGGCGAACTGATCACCCCACACAAACTCAGGGATTAACTGTGTTTTTCCCGAATGAAAATACAAAATCTTATCATACTGCAAGGGATCCCACCTGAAACCCCCCTCATACCGCATATACCACCTCACCCACAGCATTTTTTGGGGACTGGGAAACTCAACACTAATCCCGCCACTATTACTATTTGTACCATCCCCCACCCAATGCCTCTGACCCTTACCTCCCGTGCCATTTGGATTATTCGCAGCTGATGTGATCTGCTCAAATAATCCGCTACAAGTCCAACCCCCACATTTACTAAGACCATCACAATCCAATGGGTCACCATAGGTATTCCAGTCAGCACAATCATAGGTCGTCTCCCATCTACCATCCCCATCAAATGCAATTGATGCATTAACCCCTTTCACAAAAAAGAGCAGGATAAATACGATCAACAAAACCAAAACAGCACATCCCCAACCACTATTAAGCTTTCCCTTCCCTAGTTCATTCATTTCATTCACCCACCATAGAATAACACCCAATTAACCCGGAAACCGTCTGAGATCCCACAAAACCAAACACGGCTACAACAACCAACATAATCTCTTCCATCCTCAATACACTCCTCCAGTGAACCAGATATCTCTCGCATCAAGAACCTCTGCTTTAGTGACGCCGTCGCCGGCCTTCCATCTCACGATGAACAGCATCAGCTCGGGCATGTTGATGATGCCGTCATCGTTGGTGTCGACTTTGTGTCCGTCTATGGTGAAGGTTATGTTGAAGTCGTCGTCGTTCACGTAGCCGTTAGAACTGTTGCATCTAACGTAGAAGGTGTATGTCTGGCCGTTCTCAAGACCTGATACTGTTGTGGAGTGGTTTGTTGAGTTCGTGGATGTGAAATTAAAGGGCATGTCGGTGTAGTTCGTTCCTGAAATAGTTGAGTACCTGCAGATGGCCTGCTTGTCTGTTTCAAGAGAAATATTGGTCGAGGTTGTGCCTGAGGAGATAGTGCCTGTCGGTTGATGATTGAAGCAGGAGGGAGGAAGGGTATCGGGTCCGCTATCACCTGGATAGGCACCCATATCCTCTCCATACCTGCCTGTTCCTTTGCAAGGGGAAGAACTTTGTAAATGATAATCGTGTTCTACGGAGTTTACAAATTCCGGATCTAACTGGATAGAGCTCTCGCCTTCCGCAACAGCGTAATAAGCTGTCCCACAATCGTAGACATCATTATATCCTATGTAGTCAATCGTTGGCTCCTGCCCATAGAGTACACAGATACCATAATCATCACTCCCAGAAATTATGTTGTTGTAGATTATCAGATCCTTAGCACTATTAAATATGTTTATTCCCCGTCTACAGTTATCTATGGCATTATTGTATACTACTACCCCAGCAGGCGCAGATTCTGCCACATTTATACCTACCTGGATACCTTCCGCGCTACAATTATAGATAATGTTTTCGTGAACATGAGTATAATGGCTTTCAGATGTAACACGTATTCCACGTGTGCAATTATATACGATGTTCTGGCTTACATTAGAATTGGGGGTATCATATTTCAGGAATATTCCAGTACCTTCATTATATATGATATTGCCGCATATAATGGTGTTATTCGTTAGGTCATATGTTAAGATACCAGCAGCATTAACTCCCACACCAACATTGTCATGAATAATATTATGTGAAAATTCACAGTCACTAACACTATTACTGCGGTCAACATGAATGCCACCACAATTAGTGCGTGGCAAGCTATTGCTGTGGTGGATATGACAGTTCTTTATGATGATATTATCAGCATCGTAGCCACCTAACAGTCGTACTCCATCTGAACAATGGGATATCTCCAATCCATCAATCGTTATATAGCTATGAGCTGTTATGATAAACCCAGCATGTGCATAATCGACTATTGGACGTATGATAGCAGTTTCACCAGGATATGCGGCAAAGGTAATAGGATTTCCTACCGTCCCTGAATTTAAGGGAGTAGGCCCCTCCCTGTAATCTGACCCATAACCCGGATAGGTCCCAGCCCTCAGATAAACAGTATCCCCTGCAACTAATGTCTGACAGGCATTATATAATGTTTTCCAGGGATGGTCTATGGTTCCTGACCAGCTATCATTACCATCTGGAGCAAGATAATAATCAGTTGCCCCCACACTCCCTCCAAACCCGACTACGGCTATGGCAGCAATAAACAAAACCAGCACACTTTTTCTCATCCTCAATACACCCCTCCAGCGAACCAGATAACTCTCGCCTCCTCCACTTCAACTCTACTCACGCCGTCACCTGTCTTCCATCTCGCGATGTATGCCATCAGTTCTTTCATATCGACCACGCCGTCGTCGTTGAGATCCGCCTTATGCCCGTCTACGGAGAAGGAAATGTTGAAGTCGTCATCGTTCACATAACCACAGGAACTGTTGCATCTTATGTAATAAGTGTATGTTTTCCCGTTTTCCAATCCTGATATCTCAGTGGAATGATTGATTGAGTTCGTGCTGGTGAAGTTGGATTCCATGTCCGTGTAGTTTGTTCCGGAAACATTAGAGTATCTACAGGTTGCGTTTACGTTTGTTGTAAGGGAGATGTTTGTCTGGGTTGTGCCTGAGGATAATGTTCCTGTTGGCTGTCCGTTGGAGCGAGAGATTGGGGTGAGATTGGAGCTAGAACCAAACATATAATCTATTTTTGAGACATAGCTTGTTCCATCATCCATATCATCCACAGCAAAGTAATAATGAGTTGCTCCACTATCGTCAGTATTGGTTATGTTAAATAATACAGCTACTTGGTTCCATGTGCTTTCAAGATAGTTAAACGTGCCTGCTATGGTGGCGGAAGAAAAATTGGCGGTTGTAATCGGGCTGGTAGAATATCTAACCTGAAAATCATGATTCTTAGTATCACAACCGATAGGAGTATGCTGGCAGTTCATCGCAAATCCCATGCGCCATGTATTGCTACCCATGTACGTTACCCACAAATTATTAACTGTTTCCTGATTTTCCGGTTCGGTAATGGAATGAAATTTGAAGTCATCGTAGTAAACTGATAGCGGTCGATTAGTATATTTTGATGCTATTAGTTGTATATAAAATCTTGTCCAGCCAGACATATAATCCCAATCTTCGGGATTGTCCCACCATTCAGTATCTTCGTATTCAGCACCAGGTCTATTCTGCGGGTGTTC
>JAYEGX010000066.1:0-3161 GCA_034659295.1 Candidatus Altarchaeota archaeon
AAACGTCTCCGTGACCTACGAAAGTGATAGGGTGCTGGCTGAAACAACAGCCTATGAACGCACAAATGAGGTAATCGGGGATATAATGAAGAACGGGGCCGAAGCAATGAGAAAGCTTTCAAGGAAGAGGAGGAGCGCCATAAGCAGGGGTCTTACCCGGTCTATAGCAGACAAGCCCCAGATCAGGGTCGAGCTCGCTGACTCAGCCTTCATAGTAGGGGTCAGGTATATCACCCTTGCCAGAAACAGGCGGAAGCTTAGAACCAGAATCTACCAGAAGCTACTGGACAGCTTCCATGAAACAGACGGTATAGATATAGCATACCCTCACATGGAGGTAATACAACACAAATAAGAGATGTCAGCCCACTTCCATGAAGGAGCCCACATCCGGTAACTCATCGTAGTTATCATCGTCTCCCTCGTCTTCATTGTGTTTTCTCTCGTATCCGGGGTTGGCTTGGAGTATTTTACACATCTTTACCGCTGCCTCAACCGCCCTCTTGGCATACTCTACCCTCTCATGAGCCTCCAGACGGCTCATGCCTGGGCCTGCGATACCTAAACCAACCGGCTTCTCGTATTCCAGCGAAAGATCCGAGATTTTCCTGCTGGCGTGCTGTGCCACAATCTCGTCGTGCTGTGTTTTACCTTCGATAACAGCCCCTAAGGCAATCACTCCGTCAATATCGTCCTTTTCCAGCATCCTTTTGACAGCCAGGGGCATGTCGAATACTCCAGGAACCCTAATCAATGAGACAATACTAGCGTCCAGAAAGCGGGCGTGTTCTTTCGCCAGCTCAACCATGGCATAGGTTATTTCATAATTGAATTCCGCAGCAACAATACCTAATTTGATTCTCGTCATTTTTTATCTAATCAAAATATATGATGAAACCATTATAAATACGATAATAAACGGTATTTATGGTGGCTTATTCAGTTATATAATACCTGAGATGATAATTATTGTCGGAGCAAACGAGATAGGGGTGAATTTGGCGGTTAGGCTTCTGAAGGCGGCCATGGACGTAATCATATTGGAACAGAACGAGGTCCTGGCTAAAAGAGTGTCTGCGGAATATGATTTTGCAGTCATTACAGGGGATGCTACCCGGCCCCAGGTGTTGAAGAACATCGGAGTGGATAAGGCGGATACTGTTGTGGCATTAACCAGCTCTGATGAGAAAAACCTGATGACCTGCCTTTATGCTAAAAAACTGGGTGCCAGAAGGGGCATAGCAAAAGTCAACAAGTCCGAGAACCAGCGGATGTTCATGGAGCTGGGAATTGATGTCGCAGTCGCTCCATCGCTTGTGCTTTCACACTTCTTTGACACAGCAGTTTACGGGTATACTATTGTGGGAACCGAGAAATTCGAGTCCATTTTCGTGGAGATACCAGCCCACCATCCTGGAATGCACATGAAATCGCTTAAAAACCATAAAGCAAAGATTGTCTCCATCTACCGGGAAGATGATTACTTTACACCCGGAGAGAGTGATGAAATCCTGCCCAGAGACATTCTGGTGATTGTCGGGAGCAGGGCGGACTGTAGGACTATGGCAATAGAAATACTTGGGTGATACTATGGACCTGCTCTTACTTTTCCTTATAATACTGGGGGTGGCCTTCATCGCACCGGTTATTACAAAGAAAATACATGTCCCTGAGGTAACTGGCATAATCGTTTTTGGCATAATACTCGGAGGCTATGGTCTGATGCCGGCAATAGGACATCCGGAATATGCTATAGTGGCGGTCAGCAGGAATGGTGTGCCGCTGTCCTCTGTAGCTGACGGGGAACTTAAGGACACGCAGTTGAAGTTCGGGGGGATGCTGAATGAGCTGGCTAACCTGGGTCTGATCTTTCTCATGTTTCTAGCCGGCCTTGAGATGGACTTAAAACAGGTGAAGGACGATTTGAAGGAGACGATAATGCTTGGTTTCATGACCTTTATCGTTCCATTCCTTTCAGGTTTCCTGCTGGCTCAGTTCTTCCAGATGGGATTTGATGTATCTCTCCTCGTTGGCGTGATCCTCTCAACGACATCCATTGGGGTGGTATTGCCTGTACTCAAAAAACTCGAGCTGATACGCACGCGAATAGGTAGTCTGGTGATAGGTTCAGCCACCATAGACGATGTCTTGAGCATGATCTCGTTAGCCGTTCTATTGAAAATGTTTTTATCTCCTGCAGGGGATCAGGGCATAGTCCAGTTTATTATCATAATAGCCTTGTTTTTCATATCGGCTTTTTATCTTACCCCTAAGTTCGCGGAGTTACTGCTTAATAGGCCTAAGATGATGGTTTCCATTGAGGCTGAAACCAGGTTTATGATTATTGTCATGTTGTTCATCGTGCTAATCTCAGAGGAGCTGCAACTCCACGGCATAGTGGGTGCATTCCTGGCTGGGCTGGCTTTCTCGGAGTCTGTGAAGACTGGCTGGTTTATTGAGAAAATAAATGCCATAGGGTATGGTTTTTTCATACCAATATTCTTTTTCATGGTCGGTGCCAAGACAGATCTTGGGGTTTTATTCCTCCTGCAGGACAAGCTTATATTCACAATCTTCCTGATTATCGTGGCTATACTGTCCAAGTTTGTTGGAGCATTCATCGTAGGTAAACTCATCGGGTTAGGTAACAAAGAAACAATAGGTATATCTTTCGCCATGATAACAAGGCTGGCTGTTGGTTTAGCGGCTGCGAACGTGGCCTTGGAGAATGGGCTGATTGACACATCAATATTCTCCTCTTTTGTGTTACTGGCTACATTAACCACCTTGATGACCCCTCCCTTAACGAGGATGTTCCTTCATAGGGAGGATAAGATTGAGGGTGTAATGTTTCGGGGGAATGAAAAATAAGAGAGGTTTTTCCTCCACGACCAGGTGATAGTAGCTCGTGGCTTCCTTCCAGGTGGCGTATTCCTAAATCTTTTGTTTCTCCTCTAGCAGGGTTACTCTGCCTTCCATCTCGTTTATTGTGGCTTCTATTTCTATCAGCCGCTTCTGCTGGTCCCGGACTATTTCGCGGAAGCTTTCTTCGTCCAGCTTCCGTTTGCGGAACTTGAACTGCGCCAGTTTCATCATCTCCTCAACGCTCTTTTTTTCGTCATGCAGCCTCTTCAACTCCAGACCATAGTCCTTAGACGATG
>JAYEGX010000067.1:0-12352 GCA_034659295.1 Candidatus Altarchaeota archaeon
ATATTATGGGGACACATGGATTGACCAGCTAGGCAAGGGGCTGACTCTCATAGCCCTACTATTTACAGCCTATATGCTTTTAGTCAATCTCTCCCGGAACCAGAGGGTGAGAAGATTCTTAAGGCGATAGATTGATTCATCGTAGATGTTGAACTTGCTTTTTCTGGTATCATGACATGATACGGGAACCTCGATGATTTGCCCACCCCCCTCTTTCACGTGATAGATCAGCTCCACCACATAGGACGAGCCATGGTCAATCAAGGATAAATGCTTTAATATATCGCTTCTCCTATAACCCTTCGCTGCTATAGAGTAGTCCCGGTAATCCAAGCCCATTAGTAACCTGACAAGATAGATAAAGATATTGCTGGCCAGCAAACGGAAGAACGACCTCTCCTGCTCCCCCATCTTCTTGGAGCCGACTACCACACCACATTCGTCAAGCAATTCATAGGCCTTGGGGATAAAATCCAGGTCGATGGATAAATCCATGTCAACAGAAACGATCTTTTCAGAAGCAGCCTCCTCAACCATCTTCCTGAACGCCAGACCCACCCCCCTATCTTTTAGGTGGAAGAACCTCAGCCGATCACCTCTTAGTTTCTCACCCACCCTCAACGTATCATCGGTGGAACCGTTACTGCAGATGATTATCTCGTAGTCAACACTAAGGGAATCCATGAACTCCTTCAGTTTCCTGGTGTTTTCCTTAAGGATATCCCCCTCATTGATTACCGGAATAACCAAGGTTAAGTCTCTATTCATCTTGGTTTCAGAGAACACTAAAAAAACCTCAATAGTTAATTACCGGTTCAGTGTTAATATACAGGACTGTATTCCATTGCTTGGAGGGGGGATATTTGAATGCCTGAAAAATGACTGTTTTTTAATCACTGAATCCAATCCTTTATCTACGTAGATAGATATTGATTTAAAATGTATCCAACAGGATCAGCTGCATATGACAGGGCTATAACCGTCTTCAGCCCAGACGGTAGACTATTTCAGGTAGAATATGCCAGGGAGGCGGTTAAGAGAGGGACAACAGCCTGCGGAATAACCTACAAGGATGGTGTACTCCTTGCCGTAGATAAAACCATAATCTCTAAACTGATTGTCCCCGCATCCATCGAGAAAATATTCAAGGTTGACGAACATATCGGAATCGCTACCTCGGGCTTGGTCGCTGACGCAAGAAGACTGATTGATGAAGCACGAATGAAGGCTCAGAGAGCTAAGGTAGCATACAATGAGCCCATTAACATTGCCACATTAACCCAGAACCTATGTGATTTAAAACAACTTTATACTCAATATGGGGGTGCAAGACCCTTTGGAACAGCACTGCTGATTGCAGGATTAAACGACAAACCATCTCTGTTCGAAACAGACCCTTCAGGAGCGTTCACGGAATACCGTGCATCAGCGATTGGAATGGGAAAACCAGACGTGGAAAACCTCTTCGAGAAGGAATACAAGAAGAACATGAGCAGGAAGAAATCAATAGAGATGGTCCTGAAGGCATTGAACTCTGTCTCGGAAGCTAAGCTTAAGGCAGACTACGTGGAGATTGTAACAATCGAATCCGAGTCAATGTATCAGCCGGTATCAAAGGATGAGATCCGTGAATCCATAGGTAAAGTGGTCGATTAAATCAGCCTTCTGCCACCCACAGGTCTCTTTATTTAAAATGGTAAACTTAGAGGATGCTGTTATAGCCAGACTGAAGACTCATGGAGAGATCTTTGAGATTCTAGTCGACCCCAAACTCTCGCTTGAGTTAAAAAGGGGGGTGGAAGTTGACTTCAGCGAACTGCTTGCCATAGACCAGATATTCAAGGACTCGAAAACAGGAGAGAAGGTCTCAGAACAGTTGATTAACGAGATATTCGGTACCAACGACGTTAAAGAGATAGCAGAAAGAATCATAAAAAAGGGTGATGTGCACCTGACCAGCGAGCAGAGAAAGGAGATCCTGGAAGAAAAAAGGAGGGGGATTGTATCCCTGATAGCCAGGAAATCAATCAACCCCCAAACCAGAACACCCCACCCACCCTCCAGAATCGATAAAGCAATGAACGAAGCGAAAGTCCAAATCGACATGAACAAGCCGGTCGGAGAACAGGTGGAGGGAGTGCTTAAGGCAATCAAACCAATCATACCCATAAGATTCGAAAGCCTGGATTTAGCCATAAAGATACCAGCCCAATACGCGACAAACATCTACGGAGCATTAAAGGAGTTTGGAGAGATGAAGAAAGAGGAATGGGATAAGGACGGTAATCTATTGTCATTAGTCAACATACCTGCAGGACTGCAGGATGACTTCTATGGTAAGATAAACAGTTTAACCCATGGAGAGGGTGAAGTCAAGATACTAAAAAGGTGATGAAATATGTTCAATGTTGGAGATAGAGAATTTGTCATACCAGGACAACTGATTGGGGATAATGTGTACTGCACAGAAAACTGCTTAAGCGTAGACGACAAAATCTACTCAAGTATACAGGGTATGGTGAGAGTGAACGGTAACAGGGGAACGATAATACCCTTATCGGGAGCCTATACACCCAAGAGGGATGACATCGTCATAGGATTGGTGGTTGAGGTGCTGGGGCGTGGTTGGCTGGTTGACATAAACTCACCGTACATGAGCGTTATGATGGGTGAGGAGGCAACAAAAAACGTTATGGAAGAGGACCTAAGCCTATACTATGACGTGGGAGACAAGATTAGCGTCAAGATTATTAGAGTGAACGAGGTATACAACTTTGACTTGATAAGACCAAGGAAGCTTAATGACGGGTTTATAATAAACGTCAACCCCAAGAGAATTCCAAGGGTTGTGGGTAAGAGACGTTCTATGTTGGAGATACTGAGGAAGAAAACAGGATGCAATATTGTGGTTGGACAAAACGGCAGGATATGGATTAAAAGCGATAAACCAGATAATGCTGAATTAGCTGTTAAAGCAATAAAAAAAATCGAAAGAGAAGCCCAGACAAGTGGGCTGACAAACAAAATCGAAAGCATGTTAGATGACGAATGGAGGAAATAAAAATGGCGGGAAAAGATATGAAGTTGATAGTTGACGGTAAACGCCTTGATGGAAGAAATTTTGATGAATTAAGAGATATAAAGATGGAGGTCAACGTGTTAGAGAGAACCGTAGGATCCGCCTATGTTCAATGGGGGAACAACAAGGTTTTAGCAGGAGTACACGGTCCAAGGGAGTTTCACCCGAAATTTCTCAGGGATCCTACAAAGGCCATTCTCACATGCACGTACAACATGGCTGCCTTTTCTGTGGAAGACAGGAAGAGACCTGGCCCTGACAGGAGGTCTGTGGAGATATCCAAGGTAGTCTCAGATGCTCTCTCCTCCGTAACTGTTTTGGAGAGATACCCTGACACAGGTATTGATGTTTTCGTGGAGGTATTGCAGGCTGATGCGGGCACCAGATGTGTCGCCATTGTTGCAGCTTCCCTAGCACTTGCGAATTCAGGCGTGCCCATGAAGGATCTCGTATCTGCCTGCGCGTCAGGCAAAATCGACGGCGAAATAGTTGTGGACCTGATGAAGGAGGAAGACAACTACGGTGAATGCGACCTCCCAGTAGCAATATCCCCAAGAAGGGGTGATGTGCTGCTGCTCCAGATGGATGGGAATCTAAGCAGAGATGAGTACAATAAAGCATATGAGATGGCTGTTGATGGAGCAAAGAAGGTCTACGAGATGCAGAAAAAAACACTCCTGGATAGTATGGTAAATTTCGTGGAAGGTGAACGGAAATGAATATTGAAGAGTATTTGAAGAGGGATTACGTAACCAGTCTCCTGAAAGAAGATAGGCGAATAGACAACAGAAAGCTTGATGAGTTCAGGAAGATAAAAATAGAGAAAGGCTACTCCAGCGAGAAAGCGCCTGGCTCGGCCTTCATCAACCTAGGTGATACCAAAGTCCTGGTTGGAATAAGCATGGGCGTAGGAGAACCCTACCCGGACAGACCAAAGTCCGGAGTGATGACCACAAACGTGGAACTGAGACCCATAGCCTCACCCTTATTTGAATCAGGACCTCCAAGAGAGAAAGCCATAGAGATAGCGAGGGTTGTGGATAGAGGAATCAGGGAATCAGGAGCTATTGACGTAGATAATCTGTTTATTGAGGAGGGCAAGGTATGGATTGCGTTCATCGACATACACGTTCTGGACGACAGAGGGAATATCCTGAATGCTGCAGGAATAGCTGCCATAGCAGCCCTTTTAGACACCCGACTACCTAAATACGAGGATGGTTTGGTGATAAGAGGTGAATGGGAGGGTAAACTACCAGTCACCTGTACACCTGTGCCAGTAACCCACGTTAAGATAGGGGATAAATTAGTTGTTGACCCCAATCTCGATGAGGAGTACGCAAGAACGACCCAACTCACAGTGACCACAACAGACGCCATCAATGCTATGCAAAAATCAGGAATTGGCGAATTCAGTAGTGAGGAAGTGGATAAGGCAATTGACACATCCTTCAAGAAAGCGAAGGAGATTAGAGAGATTGTTGAGAGATGATCTTTTATTCACTTAAAGTTTATGTTTAATACCAGGGAGGTGTGAAAATGGGAGTAGCTAATGTTAGAATAACAAACATTAAAGGGAATAGAAACGATAATGTGGAAGTCAAGGAAAACATAGAGATTAAGTCGAACTTTAAAATAGACTCTATAAAGAAAGAAGATAAGGATTTGCTTGTCGTGAACTTCTCCTTCGACGTGGCCTATAAGCCAAACGTTGGAGACATTGAATTAGAGGGCAGGCTCTGGTATAGGTCTGATGAACTGGACAAGATAGCCGAGGAAAAGGAGGGTGGTGTTGTACTGCAGCCTGATGTGATAAAGGAAGTGTCTACGGCAGTCCTTAGGGAATCGATGATGGAATCCTCTTTTATTGCCCGGAAACTAAGGCTTCCAGTGCCCATTAAACTACCTGAAATAACAGCCAACTTCCAGAGCACTGAATTCAAGAAGGCTTCATGAAATGGGAGAGGGACTCTGTGATATCTGTGGAAGAGTAGATATAATACGGACCTGTCCACTATGTGGCAGACGGGTTTGTAGTGAACACTTCAACAAGGAGAAAGGTATCTGCATCCAGTGCCTCAGGGGCAGGAGATATGAGATGAATAAGTAAAGTGTATAATCCACCTCTGCTAATATCTTACCGATGAAGATTTGTCTGTATCTGGAACTGGAAGAACAGTTGAAGGTGAGTGGTATAGGAAGTGCCATAAGAAACCAGCGGAAGTCTCTGGAGTTGAACAACATCGAGTACACCAGCGACCTTGAGGATGACTTCGACATCCTACACCTTAACATTTTAGGCCTCAAGTCCCTTTACCTTGCCTGGAAGATGAAAAGAGCTGGTAAGAAGGTCATTATACACGCTCACACTACTGCAGACGACTTCAGAAACAGCTTCCGCTTCAGCAACACAATATCACCGCACCTCGGCAGATGCCTGACCTCCTACTATAACCAAGCAGATCTGATCCTATGCCCCTCCGATTATACTAAGACTGTTCTTGAGAGATATGGTGTCAGCAGCCCAATTAAATGGATAAGCAATGGAGTCGATACAGATAAATTCGTCTACTCCAAAGAGAAAAGAAGAATATTTCGGAAGGAACATAATCTGGCGAATGTAACCCCATTGTGCGTCGGACACATGTTCATAAGGAAGGGTGTGGACACCTTTATGAAGGCAGCCAGCAACCATAAGCAGAGGTTTATTTGGGTTGGTAGAAGATACAGGAACCTTGAGAGCAGGAGGATACAAAAGCTTGTTAGAAACAAACCGGATAATCTGTTGTTGATTGAGTACATAGATGATATATTAGATGCCTACTGCGGCACTGATCTGTTTTTTTTCCCCAGCAGATGCGAGAACCAGGGTATTGTTTTACTGGAGGCTGCTGCCTGTGGCAGACCCATACTCTGCAGGAATCTTCCAGCATATGATGGCTTCATGGTTGATGAGGTGAACTGTCTTAAGGCTGGAAGTGATGGGGAGATGCTGGAGAAACTGGATGTTTTGTTGGATGATGGGAAACTGCGGGATAAACTTTCCAAAAATGCTCTAAAGATGTCGGATGAGCACTCTCTCGGGAATGTTGGAGCCCAGCTAAAGAAAATCTATGAAACCGTTTTAGAAGGTGAATGAGATTGCTCCCCAAAAAGAAGGCTACAGTTGTTGTTCCAACATATAACGAGGCAGAGAATATCAGGTTGCTCCTTAAGGAGATAAATCAGGTTTCTGAGAGCATTAGCGGCTATGAATTAAATGTTCTTGTGGTAGACGATAACTCCCCTGACGGAACAGCAAATCTGGTTAAGGAGTTAGGTATGGGAAACGTCCATCTCCTTAAAAGAGAAAGGAAGGAGGGTCTTGGGAGGGCTTATATTGACGGTTTCGGTTATGCCATCAGAGTGCTTGGCTCTGAGGTCGTTATTGAGATGGACGCTGATTTCTCCCATGATCCAGGGGATCTACCACGTTTTCTGGCTGAGTTAGGTAAAGGGTTTGATTTGGTGGTGGGCTCCAGGCATATTGTGGGGGGTTCAATACCAGAGTGGGGTTTTCACAGGAAAGTGGTCTCTTATGTGGGTAATCTTCTTGCCAGAGAGGTTTTGGGGTTTGATGTTAGTGACTGCACTTCAGGTTACAGGGCTATTCGTTCATCACTTTTGGGGGAGATAAACCTTGAGGGGATAAACGTTAAAGGATACGCTTTCCAGCTGTCTCTTCTGCACTCGGCCGTAGTTCATAAAGCAAGAATCAAGGAGATTCCCATAGTTTTCCGCAGGAGACGGGCTGGTAAATCAAAGCTTGGCTTAGGGGATATCTCAGAGTTCCTGTTGGAGTTGGTTAAAATAAAAATGAGGAGATTCCGTCAAAGTCCAGGGGTTATTCGAAACCCTTGATTAGGGGTGTGATAGAGTGATGAGGAAACACTTGATGTTGGTTGTTGGGTTGGTGGTTGTTTTTGGGGGAGGGAGTGTTTTGGCTCAGGGAGATGATATTATAATGCAGTCCAGCTGGGAAAATCCTGGGCAGGTTACTGGCAGTGAAGGAATTACTGATGATGATCATTATAATTGTGACGATGCTGGGAAGGGGTATGACTGTCCTGGAGCATGGACTTGTCTCGATGCTTCTTCGACCAGTCCGGATGATGCATGTAAATTACTTCCTAACCCTTGGCAGGATATAAAGATGACCGCGTACAATGATTGTGATATCAGAGTTCAAGACTCTGTTGTTAAATTTGGAAATTATGCTTTAGAAGTAGAGTGGAATCACGCAGTAAATACTGACGGAATGTGGGTTTTAGAAATAGATAGAAATGATGCCACTTGGCTCAATACCATACACAATGAATTTTATATTAGCCATTGGATAAGATTCAGCAGCGACTGGCATTTTGTATCACGGTGGAAAGGATTAAAGTTACATGATCGTGATTCCCAGGCATTATGTACCGGTGGTGGCTTAAGTATATTAAACGGTAAGAACGGCGAAAGTAATAACGGGTATGGAATATCTGGTAATGACAATACTGAAAAGCAAGCGTTATTTAACGGTTGCATAGACAGCACCCATGGATCACTAACCATTTCTAACTATGCAGGATATAGTGCAGGATATGGTTCAAATACTTGTTGCAAAACATATGACCAATCAGATATTGGGATGAACCATCCCTTATCCTCAAGCTATAACCAATTTGGCCCGGCAGATGATGCCAGCACGACTGATAATTACTGGCCTGGAACTTGGTGTTATGATAACAGTCAATATGTCACAATTGGTTTAAATCAATGGTATCAGATAATATATCATTACAAAGTTTCCGACACTGGTGGACTCATAGAAGTCTGGATAAGAGAAGGAGATAGTGGTATTCTCAAGAAGGTCATTAAGTTGGATAAAAATGCTTGGGATGGAACTGCATATGCCACCAGCACTTATGACACCAGATGTTTTGCCCCTGGTTTCTCCAGTCTCATGGTTAACAACATACAACTCTACCCATATATGAACCCTTCGGGTGATAATGTGCCTGGGATGAAGATGTATGTAGATGACTTTATCGTAGCTACTACATTTGACGCGGTTAAGGATTACGGGTTAAACACCTCTTCCTCCCCAGAATGTTCTGATAGCATAGATAATGATGGTGACGGTGCTACTGATTTTCCAGCTGATACTGGCTGCACAGATGCTAATGATACAGATGAAACCAACTGCGGAGATGGTGTTTGTGAAGGTGGAGAAACAGAAATTTCTTGTGCTGTAGATTGCGATACCTCCCCCCCGCTCCGCTCTAATCCCCAACCCACCGGAACTCTATCATCGGGCACGACTTCAACAACAATTTCATTAGACACGGATGAAACAGCTGTTTGCAGATATTCTGAAACAGCGGGAATAATTTATGATGATATGCCAAATACTTTCTCAACCACAAATTCAACTTCACATTCCACTCAGGTAACAGGCCTCGAGAACGGCCAAACATACATTTATTACGTTAGGTGCAACAGCACATACGGCATCGTGAACGACGACGACTTCAACATTTCCTTTTCAATAGACGGGCACAAGGCTGACACCAACGATGACGGTGTAATCAACATGCCCGAGCTGATGATATTCATCGCCAGATGGACGACAGGTGACGGTGTCACAAAACAAGAGGTAGAGGAGGCGAGGGGTATCTGGTTTGCTGGAGGAGTGTATTAAATGATGAGAAAGAACGTGCTTGTTTTGTTGGTTGCTTCCATAATCCTATGTGGGTTTGAAAGGGGTGTGCGGGCAGATGCTTATTTCTATGATGACTTTAGCGACGGGGATGTGTCGAACTATGGATGCATAAGTGATCCCAGTGATCCCTGCTATACCTGCGGGGAATATTTTGTTGATGGAGCGGATTACGTTACTGGACCGTATTCCTTGCGGTTTGATATGGATAATCACCCGGATAACCAGGATCCGTGCAGTTATGTCTCCGCTTCACTTAATCAAACTATCCAGGAAGGGAATACTGTTTATCTTGCGTTCTATACGAAGTTCTCCGCAAACCATTATTGGGATGATGATGAGTTTAACAAACATTTGGAAATACGAGGCTCCCCATCTTCCAATGCACGGCTCCTGTTCAATATTGGACGTTGGGAAGTCGGACAACTTCAAGGAATGGGGCTGTATTCATCAGATACTTACAAGGCACTTCCCTTTTTAGGAACAGTAAATGGCGGTGAGGTTTGGCGGCCATATAATAGTCCAGATGGTGTTTCATTTATCCAAAACCTGGATATGGAGAACCCCGTGTATTGTGAAACAGGTGAATGGTATTCTATTGTGATAAGGGCGGATATGGTTTCATCAAGAAACGGGACCCTTGAGATGTGGGTTAACGGGATTAAGGTTATTGAGCAGCATCAGGTGCGCACCACAATAGACGGCACTCCGTATGCAACAACATTTATGGGGGGCACACATAATCAGCCCACTTACGATGTGGGAATAAACAGTACCAAGTCTTATGATGATTATCTAATTACAGACAGTTGGCAGGATATTGTTGACGGCGGGTATCTTACGGATCCTGAAGCAAATAATCCACCCACCCGCGCCAATCCGTTTCCAACAGGTATTCTTCCCACAGGCACAACCTCAGCTAACATCTCTCTCACAACAGACAAGCAGGCAGTCTGCAGGTACTCTAACAACTCAGGCACAAACTACACGAACATGCCCTACAATTTCACATACACGAACTTAACCAATCATTCAACCCAAATATCTGGACTCGAGAACGGGAATACCTATATTTATTACATAAGATGCAACTCCACCGACGGCTTCGTGAACACAGATGACTTCAATATAACTTTCTCCGTAGACGGTCATAAGGCTGACCTCAACGATGACGGAGTAATCTCCATGAGAGAACTTATCGCGTACATTGCGAGGTGGAAGGCTAATGATAGAGTCACCAAAGTAGAGGTGCTGGAAGCGAGGGATATCTGGTTTGCTGGAGGTGTGTATTGAGGATGAAAAGGATTATGTTGTTTTTGTTGGTTGCTTCCATAGCTGTGGTTGGGTTTGGGGGATGTGTGTGGGCGGCTACAATAATAGATAGTTTATCCTCCACTGCCATAACTACAGGGGACAATGTAATTATCTATGGTTCGAATTTAACAAACCAGAACACGGCAAACTGGGACTTTTCTGAAAGCCAGGGAAGCTTTGAAGATACTCAAGGGTGGCAGGAATATATCCCAGGTCTTCCTTGTAATTATTGGATTAGGGATGGTTGGATATACTGGAGCACTACATGTGATCCCGGTAATCCAGATACAAATGACATCTACTGGGATTCTGCAATTCAGCTTATAGGCAATCAAAGCTATAGGCAAAACTGGCATTTAAATGAAAGTAACTGGTATGGTTGTGATAGCACTCACGGCGGGAAAATATGCCCGGGAAGGGTAACCAGATATGTTCCAACCGATAGTTTTTACGATGAAGCTTATTATCGTATGTACATAAGATACAGCGACGATTTCAAATGGCCTAATAACTACTGGAAACTTTATCTTGCAACGAGTCAAGTTGCAACGATAGATCCACTTCCTGGCAGTTGTTCATATAACAAGGGTCCTAGTCATTACGGTTTTGCTGGTTCTCATGGCAGGGTGTATGGGGACATAGGACATGAAACTGATATTGAAAGATGGTATTGCCTTGAATGGTATTGGAAAATAATCGCCCCAGATGATCCAGATGACGACCGATTAGCAGTTAAATTCTGGATAGATGGGGTTAAGATTGTTGATGAAGTTGGTTATGAGGCCTATTATGATCCAGGGTTTCATCAACATGCTGGTATGGAGCTGGGAACAAATGCAGCGACTTTTTCACTGAACCAGTCTCCTATAGACCAGTATGTCTGGTTAGATGGGTTTGCCATGAGTAACAATTCACGAATATATCCTGCAGCCATTGTGGAGATAGGAGACGGAGTTGATTATAATTCATCTATTAAAGTAAAACAGGAGCTTTTACATATAGCGGATGATACCATAGAATTCCAGGCGGATTTAAACGGTCTTGGCTCAGGGCCATATTACCTTTGGGTGATAAATAACAGGCAGGAGAGGAGTGATGCTTGTGTATTAAATTCTGGTGTGTCGGGGACAATATTTTTCCAGGAACTTTTTGAAGACACAGGCTTTGGTTTGAGGGGATGGTATGATAACACAGGACTCCAACTATCAACCGCAGAGCATATCGCGGGAAGCAACAGTTCAGCTGAATTCCATTTCAATCTTGGAGGAACCACACCAACTTCAGGAGGTGCAATAAGAAAGAAATTTAATGATACTGATACAATTTATGTCAGCTACTGGGTCAGGTATAGTTCAAACTGGGAGGGTTCAAACAGACCTTACCATCCGCATGAGTTCCAGATATTAACAAACGAGAATGGTGACTGGACTGGTCCCGCTTACACCCACCTGACAGCCTATGTGGAGCAGAATGAGGGGGAACCATTGCTTGCCATACAGGACGGCCAGAATATTGATGAATCAAATGTTGGTGTTGATTTAACAGGTGTTACTGAAAACAGGTCTGTTGCGGGCTGTAATGGGGACGGCGACGGTTATGGGGATGGTGATTGTTATTCTGTGGGTGCTGTTCACCGCAATGGCAAGGGTTGGAGGGAGGGTGGTGTTTATTTCCAGGATACGCCAGGTCAATACTACAAGAATGACTGGCATTTTGTTGAGGCATACTTTAAACTGAACAGCATTTCCAGCGGTGTTGGGGTAGCGGATGGAGTAATAAAATACTGGTATGATGGTGATCTGTTAATCAACCACACAGATGTTATGATGAGAACAGGACTGCATCCGAGCATGAAATTCAACCAGTTCATAATTGCTCCGTGGATTGGTGACGGTTCTCCTCTTGCCCAGACTTTCTGGGTTGATAACCTGACTGTTGCTGATTACCGTGTTGGGGGCTATTCTAGCCCCATTTATCACAGAGCAGACATCAACCACAACGGACTTATTGATATGCGTGAGTTGATAGCTTTTATCTCAAGGTGGAAGACAGGTGATGGAGTAAGCAGGCAGGAGGTTGAGGAAGTGAGAGAGGTCTGGTTTGCTGGTGGAAGTTATCCATAATAAACCACATAATCCCATATATCCACTGGAGGGGAAGATGATTAGAAAGAGGATATTGATTTTGTTGATTGCTTCCATAGTCGTGGTTGGGTTTGG
>JAYEGX010000068.1:0-11676 GCA_034659295.1 Candidatus Altarchaeota archaeon
AACAGCCTTCTTCCCCTCCCCCTTAAGCTTTACAGAGTATCTCCCAAAGTCCTCTATCGATTCTACATCCGGGAGCATCTCCTCTGATACTGCCGTAACCAGTCTGGTGGCTCCGAAACCTAAATCCATTATCTTCTTGATTTCCTTCCCTCTTCCTGGGTTACCCAGCCTGAAGTCTTCCAGTATATCCGAGCCGGTAACAGCTAAATCACCCTTCCCTAAACTGATCACGAAGGGGAAGTCCTGCGGTCTGATGCGTTTCAACACTATCTCGGGGTCGTCTATGTCGGGATTATATCCCCTTTCGTTCATGCTTATCTCAAATCCCGCCCGCCTGAAGAGCTGCAGCGTCCTCTCTTCCAGGTGCCCGTCTGGTATGTAAAACTTGATCATTTTTTTGATTTAAGGGTATACTATTTTGTTTTCAGGCTATTAATAAAGTCCCCTATAACCTCTGCATGATCGAAGGCTAGCTCTGGTAGCTCATCCAGGTGGAACCATCCAGCCTCTACGGCATCAGATGACGCCTCCAGTTTTCCGGAAACAGGCCTGCACGCGAACACCACAGACACGGTATGCCCTCTAGGATCCCTGTCTGGCTTGCTGTAGACCCCCAACAGTTTCCCGTGTTCTACCACCAACCCCGTTTCTTCCTTCGCTTCTCTCTCCACGGCATCCTCAACTTTCTCGCCATAATCCACGAAACCTCCCGGGAGAGCCCACATGCCCTTAAATGGGGGGTTTCTCCTCCTGACCAATACCATCCTGTTATCCTCCACTATCACCGCATCAACCGTTAGATTTGGGATTTTCTTCAATGACATACTATTATTTTTATCTACGTAATCAAAAAGTAGGAACATACCAGTTGTTTAATCTATCTGGGGCCCGTGGTCTAGTCGGCTATGACGCTGCCCTTACAAGGCAGAGGTCCCCGGTTCAAGTCCGGGCGGGCCCATCTCCAAGCTTTTCTTTTTTGTAAATCCCGAAGGGATTATCCCCTGCGGGGGAAAAAAGAAAACCTACAGTCTATCAAAAGAAAAAACATTTACTTTCTGAGAATAGCATTAAAATGGAGGGGGGGAACCGTAGGTTCCCACACTTATGTTCAAGTCCGGGCGGGCCTATCCCAACAACTCAACTTTCTTAAGGAAAGCCTATTTTTTCATCCACGCAAAGTCAATAAAGAAAGAACATATTAACATAATCCAACATATCTATAACTCAGTTTGTATACAAAAAATGAAAAGCTACATCTTCCAGGTAAAGGTCGAGCAGGATCAGGATAGGTGGGTTGCATACTATCCGGAACTCAAAGACAGGGGAGGGGCTGCTTGGGGTGAAACCCGGGAAGGGGCTGTGAAGAATTTAGAGGCTGTGATCAGATTGGTTTTAGAGGATATGATCGAGTGCGGGGAACTATCCGTCTTCGAATCAAAAATGAGAAAGAAGGGATTAACCATCTCCCCCAAACCAACGGTCTCAGTAACCATCTAAATGACCTCCATTGATTATTCCAGACTAAGAGGCTTGACTGCTAGTAACTGCTCTTTAAAAAGATGGTCTCTTTCGTGTTCGTCAAACAGGAAGTCATCGGATATACCGTCATATCGATAAAAGAAGAGTTACTGTTTCTTTTCACAACTTCAGACCAAAAATCCTCAAGATCATGATAGAGGATCAGGCTAAATGGATCGAAGAGGACTTAAAACGTTTGAAAATCTTTAAATGATATTCTTAAAAAAAACAAATTAAATCAATCCCCCATCATCCGCAACTCATACTACAGAACCTTTTTCACAGCATCAACTATATCCCTCCTGTTTCTGCCGTTGCAGCCGATGAAGCCGTGTTCCATCTTCCAGGACCCTGAATCAAGGTCGTAAACCGGTGGGTTACCGTGAACGTCAAAAACAAGACCACCAGCCTCCTCCAGGATGACCTGGGGAGCGCAGCAATCCCAGAGACCCAACCGGGAGGTTGTGTACACACACAACTCAGCATCCCCTGAAGCAATCAGGCAATACTTGATGCCTATGCTGCCGGACTCCCTACGCGAGGAGATGCCAAGAGAGTTGGCAACCCGTTTATCCTCATCCCGTAGATGAAACCTGCTGACAAGCATCCTCCACCCATCCAGCTCGTTGATGCCGGAAACCTTAACAGGTTTACCGTTCGCAAAGGCCCCCAAACCCCTTACAGCATACCAGCTTTTACCCAAAACGGGTGCATGCACGACGCCCAAAACGGGCCTGCTCCCATCCAAAAGACCAACCATGATAGAGAAATCACCTGTTCCCTCAACGAAATCTCTTGTCCCATCAAGGGGATCAATCACCCAACACCTCCCGTTACCCGGACCCACGAAGCCAGACTCCTCCGACAGAAAACCGCAACCAAAGCTCTGTAAACCCTCTAGAAGGATTTCCTCAGACAACAAATCCGCCCTGGTGACAGGGCTATCATCACCCTTATAGTCTACTGAGAAATCACTCCCGTACACCTCCATAACCCTTTCACCGGCTTCCCCAACCAGATCCAAGACCGCTTTCAACTCGCTGGAATAATCCATGACTAAACCCTGTTCCGATACAGTCCCTCATCTACTACCGAGACCATACCCTCCTCATCCAAAAACCCGCCAAAGAATCTGTTAATGGCATTAACCTCCCTTCTGGGGTGTGATATAATATCATTATAGCTTACAAACAAGACCTCCATATTGTCTTTACCCCTGATGTAAGACTTCATCAACTTCAGGTATTTCCTCAGCAACGAATCCATCTCCTCATCAGAGACCTTCTCAAGGTCCTTTCCCCGTCTAATGAGCATCTTCTTTTGGGACTCGATAATCTCAGGAATCCGTCTCTGCATGAAAACAATCTTGTAATGGTATTCATCAGGCAGATGCTTCACCAGTTCGGCCAGAACCTTAACTGATTTACCTCTCGCGTCATCCAGCCAGCAAGTATCCTCAGGTAATCTTTTAACCCGCTCAAACTCGTAATAACCACGGGGGTTGTCTACGTCAGCTTCCCTCTCCCTGTCAGTTAAGGATGTAATTCCACCGGCTTCCAGCATTTTCATAATCATGGATGTGCCGCTTCTAGGCAAACCCGAGACCACAATAATAGTATCCTCATCCATTTATCTCAACCCCAGATTTCCCGGTAACCTCTTACCTCATCGTATCTGAAAACAGGCCCATCAATGCATACGTATCTGTCCCCTATGTTGCAGTGACCGCATTTGCCTATACCGCATTTCATTCTTCTTTCGAAGGACAGAATAATCTGTTCATCAGGGAACTGCATATCCTTCAAGCTTTTCACCACGGACTTCATCATTATGGAGGGGCCGCATACTATGGCATATGTATTTTTGATGTCCGGGGACACATCTGCCAGAAGCTCGTTAACGAAGCCCACCCTACCATACCATCCGCTTGACTCCATGTCAGCAATCAAATGCAAATCAAACATGCTGCGCCAGTCATCGAATTCCTGCCTGAAGACCATATCATCAGCGGTTCTGGCCCCGTAAAGTATGGAGACATCCCCAAACCCTTCTCTCCCATCCCTTATGTAGTCAATAAACGACCTCAGGGGGGCTAAACCAATACCACCACCTATGAAAAGCAGGTCGCGTTCACCTGCCTCCCTGATGGGAAAGCCCCTACCGTAGGGTCCCCTGACTCCAACAGTATCACCCGGCTCTGCCTCATGAACCACCGAGGTAATGCTGCCCACATTCTTCACGCTCAAATCAATGTAGTTCTCTATCGTGGGGCTGGAGCTTATTGATACCGGAATCTCCCCATAGCCAAAAACAGACAACTCCACGAACTGCCCCGGCTCATGCTTTGAGTTCTTAACATCCAGTTTCAGTGTCTTCACATCCCTGCTTTCGTCTAAAACCCCAAGTATCTTAACCTTTTTGGGAATGTACGGGTTGCTCATTTACTCACCCCCTCCCTGATAATATCAAGTATGCTAATCCCTGCAGGACAGTTGCTAATGCAGCGGCCGCATCCCACGCAGCCGTATACTCCCTGCCTTTCTGGCATGTACTCTAGTTTATGTTTTATGCGGTTCATGAACCTACCAGCCTTACCGTCTCTCGGATTGAAGTTGCCGGCCATCTCGGTAAAGGACGGGTTCATGCAGGAATCCCAGAACCGCATTCTATCACCCCTTCCGGAATATAAATCCATCCGGTCCACTACATCAAAACAATAGCATGTAGGGCAGATAAATGTACAGCTGTAGCAGTACAGGCACCTTCCAGCCTTCTCTTTTACCACCTCCTCCTTAACTGAGAAATTCCTTAAATCAAGGTTCTCCATACGCTTAACACATTCCGCTCTCTTTTTTTCAGCTTTCTTCTCATCTCCCCTATTCGCATCCATCAGGAATTCAGATCCCGAGACCAGTCTCCTGCCCTCATCAGTCAAAGATTTAACCAGATAGTAATCGCCGAGGTCAGTAAAAACCAAATCAGCACCCTCATCCAGTGAAGGTCCTGTGTTGAATACGGAACAGAAGCAATCATCTCCCGGCTCAACACACTCCAGTGAAATCAATAAAGTATTATCCCTTCTTCCAAGGTAGTAGGGGTCTGCGAACCCCTCACTGGCCACTGAATCAAGAACCAGCAGGGCGTTTACGTCACATGGCCTGATGCCAAAGAAAACCCTCTTTTTAGAGCTTAAATCATCCTCCACAGTAACCTCCCCCCCGGATTCGCGAAACTTAAGAATCCTCTCCTTTCGTGGCAGGAAAAAATCCTTCGGGGAAACAACCGAGTTAACGTAGTCTAAGGTAATCACATCACCCTCTCCCAGAGTCTTGAAGTAAACCCTCCCGTCCAGCTTTACGGGAGCGATTACCTCATATTTCTTCCTTAACTCGTTTATGAGCTTTAATACATCAGACTCCCTTATTTTTTTCATTCTCCTCCAGCATAGCATCCCGCTCTAAATCGAAGACAGCTAGAGGCGGCTTATCCTCCAGATTCATTCCGGGTTCAACACCAAAAAGCTCTTCCACATCCTTACATACTTTGGAGTAAAGGCGCATCAATGGAATATCTACCGGGCATGCTCTCTCACATTCCCCGCACTCGACACACCTGCCCGCCATATGTGTTGCCTTAATTGCATGTAAAAGAAACAGATCACTCGCATCACCCACCCTGCTAATCCACTCAGGGTCTTTTTTCTCCAGGACACAATCCTCGCAGAAACACATCGGGCACACGTTCCTGCAGGCCAGGCATCCTATGCATCTATTAAATTGTTTACTCCAAAACCCAAGCCTCTCCTCAAGGGATAAAGACTCTAACTCATCGACATCCCTCGCCTCTTTCTCACTGACTTTCTCTCCAACAAAGATGTCATAGGATACCGGATTCCTGTGCAAACAAATCCCACAGCTTCTATATTCCACTCCCTTCCCATCCACCATTCCCATACATGGCATACCCAAAATAACCAAATCCTCTCTTTTCACCTGCTTAGCCTTAAGCAGTTCAACAATCGCTCTGGAATCACAGCCCTTGGCTACAACAGCAACCCTGCCCTCCAACTCACCTAGATATACTGCAAGGTTATTTTTACACCGGTTATTCCACACAAGCCTGTCCACCTCCCTGGCAGATGAGATAAAGCAGGGAACCACCCTACCACCTTCCATACAGTATCCAAGAACTGAATCAACATCACCCCTCTTAAGGAGATTTCTTGCTTCCCTCCCTAAAGCATCCTCTATATCAGATCCCATCACACACCCTCTTTTTTAAATCCAGTGGGCCAAGCCTCTTTAAATCACCGGTGAAATCCCTTACTATCCTGGCGAATCTCTCCCCCTCGGATGCTGACACCCACTCAACCCTAAGCCTTCCGGGGTTGATTCCCATGTACTCAATCAACCGTTTCAGGAGCATGAACCTTCTCCTAGCGTAGTAGTTACCTTCCATATAGTGACAGTCCTGTGGGTGACAACCCCCTATGAAGACGCCGTCAGCCCCCTCCTGGAATGCCTTCAACACAAAAAGTGGGTTGACTCGGGATGAGCACATAACCCTGACAGCTCTCAGGTTCGGGGGATACTCTATCCTGGAGGTGCCCGCCAGATCTGCTCCAGCGTAAGAGCACCAGTTACACAGGAAACCAACAATCCTGGGCTCAAACTTCTTTTTCGCTTCCATATCAACTCACTAAAAGCGCCCTGATCTGGGCCTTGATTTGTGAATCCAAAAAATGAGTCTGCTGTATAGCTGAAGACGGGCAGGCAACGGCACAGGAGCCACAACCCTTGCATAGTATCTCGTTTATCTCAACAACACCCCTGTCGGTCAACTTTATTGCTTCATACGGGCACACGTTCACGCAGATGCCGCAGCCGCTGCATTTCCCCTCATCAACGAATGCTGTTGTCTCCTCCATGGGGATTTCATCTTTTAAGACAATTTCTGCTGAGGCCATGGCAGCAGCCCCCCCCTGGGCCACCGCCTCAGGAATGCCCTTCGGGAACTGTGCACACCCGGCTATGTAAACACCCGCTATATTGGTGTCTATAGGTCTCAGCTTCGGGTGTGCCTCCATAATAAACCCATCAGGGCTCTGGTTCAGGTACAGTTTCTTAACTATCCTCTCCGCAGATGATGATGGTTCTATACCAGATGCCAGAACAACCATATCCACTCTTTTTTCCAGTATCTGGCCCAGGTTCAAATCCTCAGAGCGTATGATAAGCTTTCCTGTCTCAGGGTCCCTGAATACCTCGGGGGGCAATCCCCTGATAAAATATATGCCCTTCTCCCTACTTCTCTTGTAGAATTCCTCAAGGTCTTTACCGCATGTCCTGATGTCATTGAAGTATATGTAAACCTCTGTTTGGGGGTTTTTTTCCCTGACCTGCATAGCGTGCTTCAGCGAGGTCATGCAGCAGATTGTTGAACAGTAGCTGTTGAAGTTCTCATCTCTTGATCCCACACACTGTATGAATGCGATAGAATCCGGTTTTTTGCCATCAGAAGGCCTTTTTATCCTACCCCTGCTGGGGCCGTCAGCGCTCAGAAGTCTTTCGAAATCAAGGTTAGTTAAAACATTATCTAATCTGCCGTAACCGTATTCCCTCTTTCTTTTCGCATCAAACAACTTAAACCCAGTTGCTATGACTATTGAGCCCACATCTATGTCCATAAACTCCTCCTTCTGGCTGAAGTCTATGGCATTGTTGTCGCATTTCTTGGCGCATAAACCGCATGCTCCGCTCTTAAAGTGAAGGCAGTTTATCTTGTCTATAATGTAGGTGTTTGGAACTGCCTGGGGGAATGGTAAATGAATTGCCTTCCTATGGCTCATCCCCTGGTTGAATCCGTCAACAACCTTCACCGGACATACCTCAGAGCATAAACCGCAGCTGATGCACTTATCCGGATCCACGTACCTTGGATTTTTCCTGACACTCACTGTGAAATTCCCCACATAACCCTCCACGTTCACCACATCAGAGTATGAGAGCAATTCGATGTTCGGTTCATTTTTTACATCAACCATCTTGGGTGATAAAATGCAAAGAGAGCAATCAAGTGTGGGATAAGTCTTGTCCAGTTTAGCCATGTGCCCTCCTATACTGGCTTCTTTTTCCACCAGATATGTTTTGATTCCTGCCCTGGCAAGATACAGGGCTGATGTTATCCCTGCAATACCTCCCCCGATTACCATAACAGCTTTTGTGACGTTTTTTTTAATCTTCTCAACAGGCTCAAGCAGGGTGGACCTTGCAACAGCAGCCCGCACCAGATCCTTGGCCTTCTCTGTTGCCCTCTTCTTATCTTTCGGGTGAACCCAGGAACACTGCTCCCGTATATTAACCATCTCGAATAGGTAGGGGTTCAGTCCGCTGGAGTCAAGAACCTCTCTGAAAGCTATTTCATGCAATCTCGGGGAGCAGGAGGCTACAACAACCCTTTCAAGGTCGTGCTTTTTTATGTCCCTAGCTATTGTACTCTGTCCCAGGTCGCTGCATGTGTACTTATTCTCTCTTGCCAGAACAACGTTGGGCAGTGATTCAGCGTATTTCCTAACCTCAGAAACATTTACCACAGAACTTATGTTCTGTCCGCAGTGACAGACGTAGACGCCAATCCGGGGGTGTCTCTTTTTAACCAAGCCCATTTTTTTGGGGTTTAAAGAAATTAGGGACTGAGAGATATTTATAGTCTAACCGAATAATTAACGGGTAGGTTATATGTCTCTTGAGACTATGTTTGGTGGGGTTGATATACCAATAGCAAAAGACGTGAAGGATATGCTGATTCCTGGAGAGGAGGTGTTTTATGGGGTGAGGCAGGCTCGCATAGAGCAGCCCATCGGTCCTGACGAGATATTTGTCACATCAGAGAGGGTAATAATACGAAGACCCCATATCCTATCCTACATGAAGAGCATGCGAGACTACCGGTACAATGACATGAGTAATGTAACCATAAAGAAGGGATTTTTTAACTCCACAATAAACATAAAGATGAGATTTTTCTCCCACAACCTGCAGCTTAGGAGCATACCCAACAAGACGGCAAGGAAGATATCAGGCATCATCCAGCAGGGAATAGACGGCCGATTCGAGGGATATGGTGAAGAGAAAAAAGAGGATAAGGTATCTGAAACCCAAAAAGCTGAGGATTCTTCACTTGAGATTCTCAGGGAAAGATACGCAGGTGGCGAGATAACCCGGGAGGAATACCTGCAGATAAGGAAGGATTTAGGGTTTGACTAGTTTCTTTTTTCCAGATATGTTTTGACCTTATCTTTGGCTTTACTCATCTTTTTATGGTGTTTGTCGAGGAATTTAGCCATTAAATCACCGCATCTTGCCTTACATTCCCCGCAAATCAAAGCCCCCGACCTACAGTTTGTATATATCCTGCTTAATTCCTTATCATCTTCTACCAGATGGTAGAGCAATAAATCGTATACAGTGCATTCCTCAGGTCTGCCGCCTTTCTCTTGGTGCTCCTCTACCGTGGGTTTGCCACCTGTTTTGGCTGCCATAATCTTTCTCATGGCATCCCTGGGTTTATCGGATAATGCGATAAACGATTTAGGCTCGGAGGAGCTCATCTTCCCACCCTGCAGACCTCTCATGAATTTATGGTATGTTGATGAGGGCGGGATGAAATCATATTCCAGCTGGAACCTGCCGGATAAATCCCTGGTAAGCCTTATGTGGGGATCCTGGTCCGCTCCCACCGGGACGACGGTGGGCATGGGTCCGTCAAACTCTTCCAGCTGGGGGTGGAGTATGTCCGCACTCTGTGCCAGAACAGATAATATCTTCCCGGGGGAGAGTTTCCCGTAGATACCTTTTAGTTCGTTAAGGGTTACCTTCCGGGATAACATGTCCCTGAATCTATAATATGGCACCACATAATCTGTCTGGAACCAGAAGTTTGTTTTATCTAAATCCAGTTCCAGGGCCACGTAATTTGAAAGATATTCGTTAACTGCTATCTCCCTGGCCTTGGGCAGGTCCATCCCCCTCATGGTGTAGGCCTCTAAATCAGCCGAGCACACGTATACGTGTGCTCCAAGCTGCTGGTAGTAGATTATCTGGTCAGCCACCATCTTATGACCGAAATGGAATCTTCCGGAGGGCATCAAGCCAGTCATCATCGCAAAGGGCTTTTTTCCCTCTATGGCCGTCATTATTCTTCCGAAGTCCCTGTGACCGAATATTATATCCCTCCTAACATACCTGTTCTCCGAGAGCGTGTGCTTGTATTTCGCAAATGATTCTATGCCAAACTCATCGAAGAGCTTCCTGTAGTCTTCGATATCCAGCGAACCCCAGGGGTCTATTTTCGCCTTAGAAGTCATAACCTTAAATAATAGCAAGTAAGGGATTAAAAATGGGCGCCTGCTTTTTTTAACCGGCATAGTAGAAACTAGGGATGATAAAGGCTGTTTCCCTCATAATCTATTCCAACCAGTAGGGGGCCTAGTTTCTCAACCTCCAGCACCCACACAGCCTCACCCATCCCCAGATCAAGCCAGTGAACCTCTCTAACCTCTTTAACGGATCTGGCCCCCAGGGCAGCGCAACCTCCGGTCATAGCCAGATAAACACCCCTTCCCCTGAAGATTTCCGGGTTCATACCACCCTTCCCTATCACCGCCTTGACCCCGAATCCGTCCATGAAATCTTTCTGCATAAAATTCAATCTGGAGCTGGTTGTTGGACCAATAGCGACAATATCCCACCCATCAGAAGACTTTTTAGCTATCGGACCTGAATGAAACAGCACCCCCCCCTCCATATCCACAGGGAAATTTTTCTCCTCAAGGGCGCGCTTAAGAGCCCTATCCCTTCCGGTGACCACGGTACCTGATAAATAAATGAATTCCCCGGTAGCCAGGTGTTCGATATCCCCCCTCTCTAGGGGTGTTTTAAGGTGAATCATCAAAGAATTTATTCCCTTTCATTCTTAATATATTATCTTCATAAGATGGACTGTTTATATGATTACCTGATAGTCGGTGGTGGAGTGGTAGGCTGTTGCATAGCCAGAGAGCTATCCCGGTATGATGCGAAGGTTTTGCTTCTGGAAAAAGAGTGCGATGTTGCTATGGGAACCTCGGGCAGGAATTCAGCAGTAATACACGCGGGTTTTTATATCCCATCAGGCACCCTTAAGGCTGAGTTGAACATTAAGGGCCATAAAATGATTCCTTCCCTATGTGAGGAGGTTGGCGCTGAATACATAATAACCGGTAAACTGGTTGTGGCGAAAAATAAGGATGAGATACCCTATCTTGAGGAACTGCTGGCGCAGGGGGAGCGTAACGGCACCCAAGGGCTTAGGATTATCGGCAGGGAGGAAATAAAAAAGATACAACCCAATATCGAGGCCGTTAAGGCATTGCATTCACCAACATCGGGTATAATGGACCCATTCCAGCTGACGATTGGGTTAGCTGAGAACGCATTAATGAACGGTGCCAAGATACTGCTTAATACAGAGGTTACCGGCATCAATTCCGGGGAGGGGTCTTTTGTGGTGGAGACCAGCAAGGGAGTATATAAAACAAGACACCTTATTAATTGCGCGGGATTGTATGCTGATAGGGTGTCGGCGATGGCTGGCGTGGACGGATATCGCATATATCCCTGCAGGGGTGAATACCATGTTCTGGACAAGAGAGTGGGCAGCCTCCTGAATACGCTTGTTTATCCGGTTCCGCCAAAGGACTCAGGCGGCTTGGGTGTTCACATTACTCCAACAGTGGATGGTAACATCATGTTAGGGCCTTCTGCAGACTACGTTAATGAGGTCTGTGAAGTCTGCAATACACCTGATGTTATGGAGCAGCTTTACGCTGAGGCCAGCAAGATGCTTCCATCTCTTAGCAGGGGGGATTTCATTCGCAGCTTTTCCGGAATACGACCCAAGCTGGTTCCTGAGGGGGATGGTAGGGCAGCTGATTTCGTTGTGAGAAAAGAGTATGAGGGCTTCATAAATCTTGTGGGAATCGAGAGCCCTGGCTTGACTGCTGCGCCGGCCATAGCAGAGCGGGTTATGGCTATCCTGGGTGTGGAAGATGATCTAAGGTTGAAGAAAGACTTTAATCCCTTACGTAAGGGGCCTGTCAGGTTCAGCTCCCTGTCCGAT
>JAYEGX010000069.1:0-11653 GCA_034659295.1 Candidatus Altarchaeota archaeon
CATGTTCTGTATGTCCACGAACACCCCCACGCGCTGGTTTTTATGAAATCCCTTCATGTGAACACCTCATATGATAGTATTAAGGGAGCATTAGAGATAAAAGGGTTGGGTTTTATTCACTCCATCCCATATAATCAAGTAGTGTTTTCGCTGCATATACTATTTTTTTATTTGAATCATGAAAGATGATGAAACATCTTCAGAATCTGGAGATCGGTTGATTATTGTATCCAACCGGGAGCCATGCATACACGAGAAGAAAACAAGGAATTCATATGATATACCCACTGGCGGCCTAGTCTCTGCTTTAACCCCTGCGATGAATTCATGCCAGGGTCTGTGGGTGGCGTGGGGGAGCGGTAAAGGCGACTTCAAGGTGGTGGACGAACACAACAGGATAGGTGTGCCCCCGGAAAACCCAAGGTATTTGCTGAAGAGGGTGCAGCTTTCTAGAGAGGATGTTGAGGGATTCTATCACGGATTCTCCAACAGCATAATGTGGCCTCTATGCCACTCTTTCATAGAAAAGGTAGAGTTCAGACCAGAGTACTGGAGCAAGTACAGGGAGGTAAACCAAAAATTCGCTCAATCGGTTTCCTCAGAGATACAAGACCCTGAGCGTGATTATATATGGGTTCACGACTACCACCTGAGCTTGGTTCCAGAATACATTAGAGAAAAAAATAAAAAAGCAAGAATATCCTTCTTCTGGCACGTCCCCTGGCCGCCTTGGGAGATATTCGGCAGACTCCCCTGGAGGAGACATATACTCAACAGCTTGTTGAACTGCGACCTCATCGGATTCCAGACCGAATCCCATCTCAGAAACTTCCTGGACTCTGTAAGGAGGGGGACCAAGGCCTACGTAGACGAAAAAAACAGGTTTATAAGAACAGAGGGTAGGGAGGTCTATGTGGGTGAGTTTCCCATAGGAATAGACTACGAAAAATTCAACTGCTTCCATAGAAACGAGGATAAAATCAATGCCTCAGATGATTTAATGGAGGAGTTCGATGGGCTGAAGATTATTTTGGGTGTAGACCGGCTGGACTACACCAAGGGCATACTCCATCGGCTGGAGGCCTTCCAGAGGTTTCTGGAGAAGTATCCAGAGTATCAGGGCAGGGTTGTTTTTCTTCAGATAATGAACCCCAGCAGGTGGATGGTGAGAGAATACCAAAAGATGAAGAGGGAGGTTGAAGAAGCGGTTGGTAGAATAAACGGTAAATTCAGCCGGGTGGACTGGACTCCCATAAAATACTTCTACCGTAAATTCAGCCAAGAGAAACTGATGTACTACTATCACATATCTGATGTTGCTCTCATAACACCCCTGATTGATGGCATGAACCTTGTTGCTAAAGAATTTTTGGCCACAAACAAAGACAAGGGCATGCTCGTCTTAAGCGAGTTCGCTGGAGCCGCTGGACAGCTTAACAAGTCAATTCTGGTGAACCCCTACGACAGGGAGGGGGTGGCTGACTCCATAAAGGAGGCGCTGGAGATGCCAGGGGAGGAGAAGATAGATAGATGCCATCAAATGAAAAAAATCGTGGAAGAAACGAACATCAATTGGTGGCTTAACAGCTTCTTTGGTTCGTGGGCTCGGGTATACGAGCAGGAAAACCTTCGTTTCGGATAAAAATCCTGAGATAAGATGAAACACCTCCTAGAGAGCTGGGATGAGCTAGCGGATGTTTTCTCCAGAGAGGAACTTTTTCTTTTACTGGACTATGATGGAACCCTCACCCCCATAGTGGATAAGCCAGAGCTGGCAACCCTGTCTCCTGAGATGAGAAAACTTCTTGTGGGGTTGGGTGAGAGACACACTGTGGCTATCGTAAGCGGCCGCTCCCTGGAGGATGTGAAATCCCTGGTTAACGTTTCGGGAATCTATTATGCGGGAAACCACGGCTTCGAGGTTTCTGGTCCGGGGGTTGACTTAAATAATCCAGAGCTTGAGAGATACCATCCCATCATCCGGGAGATTTGCTCTCTGCTGGAGGGCTCTTTGGGGGATATAAAGGGGGTGTTGGTGGAGAACAAGGACTTGACCGCTTCCCTGCATTACCGGTTGGTTTCTGAAAAAGATTTGGATAGGGTAGAGCGGCTATTCTGGAGTCTGATGGAGGATTACATAGACTCAGGGGATGTGAGGGTAACATCCGGTAAGATGGTCTTTGAGGTCAGGCCCGATATTGAATGGGATAAGGGTAAGGCGGTGGAGTGGCTTATTAAGGTCTTGGAGAAGGGAAACGCGCTCCCAGTTTATTTAGGAGATGATAGAACAGATGAGGATGCCTTCATGGTCCTGAAAGACAAGGGAATTGGTGTATTAGTCTCTGAGAATAAGGGAAGGGATTCAGTGGCTAAGTATTTCCTGAGGGATGTGGGGGAGGTAAAATATTTTCTATCGCTGCTCGCCGCCTTAGGGTAGGTTTTTATATAGTAGACTCTTTAATAGATTAAATTCATTTTTTATGGGAAGAATGAGAAAGAGATTAGATAAATACAGGGATGTGGTATCTGATGATGTGGTTGACTTAATTCATGAAGAATCCTCTAAGCTCTCAGATAAACACATAGTGCACATTAACTCCACCTACGAGGGAGGGGGGGTAGCAGAACTGCTTAAATCTATTGTGCCCTTGATGAATGATGCTGGCATAAAGACGGGGTGGAGGATTCTCTTCGGCTCCTTTGGGTTCTATCAGATTACCAAGGAATTCCACAACGCCCTACAGGGTGGAGAGCTGAATCTGAACACAGAAAAAAAAAGGGAGTATGAGGAAATAAATGAAAACAATGCCACATTCATGCACCTGGACCATGATTGTGTTATAATACATGACCCCCAGCCCCTTCCATTAATTAAGTTCATCGAGAAAAAACAGCCGTGGATTTGGAGGGCGCACATGGAGCTATCGAATCCCAGCCAGCTGCTTTTATCCTATCTCCAGCAGTTCATCACCGGATATGATTCTATTGTCGTATCTAAGGAAAGCTACAGGCTACCGTATGATTCACCCCAGAGGATTATTCATCCATCCATAGACCCTCTCTCTCTCAAGAACAGGGATATGAAAGATGATGCTGTCTCTAAGCTGTTATCTGAGTTTGGGATTGATAGAGACAAGCCAATAATCTCGCAGATATCTCGTTTCGATAGATGGAAGGACCCCAGTGGGGTAATGAAGGTTTTTGACTTGGTGAAGAAGAAGATAGACTGCCGTCTTGTTCTCTTGGGTTCAACGGCCTTAGACGACCCGGAGGGTGAGGGCATATACTATAAGCTGCTTAAGCAGATGAATAAGTATGAAGATGTATATGTTATCTCACAAGCAAACGATGCTCTGGTGAACGCCGTGCAGAGAGCTTCTTCGGTTGTATTACAGAAGTCCCTGAGGGAGGGATTTGCCTTAACCGTCTCTGAGGCGCTGTGGAAGAAGACCCCTGTTGTAGCCTCCAACGTTGGGGGCATTCCCCTGCAGGTGAGGGACGGCTTCAACGGATACCTTGTGGAGCCTTCAGACTATAAACAGTGCGCTGACCGTGTGATAAAGCTTCTATTGAATCCGGAAAATGCCAGAGAGATGGGCTTAAACGGCAGAGAATACGTGAGAGATAATTTCCTGATTACCAGACACCTTCTGGACTGGATTAGGTATCTGAAGGAAATATAAAGAAGTGATTTATATTATTTACATGAACCTGGATTTATCGCAGTGGACTTCGTTGTCTACAACGGTTGAGGGTGACCTGGCCCTTTCCGTGGCTGTTTTCCTTCTCACGATTATCGTTTTCCGGGTCTTCAAGTATTTCATACTCCACAAGCTGCATAATCTAGCTAAGAAGACCGGCTCGGATATTGATGACCTGCTGGTTCAGATGGTTAAGGAGGTTAGGTGGCCCTTTTATCTGCTTCTCGCACTATACCTGTCACTTTGTTTCCTGAACTTCAAGTATTCCGTGTTTGCTTTACAGGCCCTCGAATACGCTCTCCTTGTTATAGCAGCCTATTATGTTATAAAAGCCGTGCAGATGAGCATCGACTACGGAACCAGGAAGGTTGTTTTGATGAAGGATAAGGAAGAGAAAGAGGACATCTCCCTCATCAATAACATGGCCAGCATCCTTAAGACGCTGGTGTGGGGTGTGGTGGTCATAATAATACTCGATAACCTGGGATATGACATTAATGCCCTGATTGCCGGGTTAGGTATCGGGGGTATTGCGATTGCCTTAGCAATACAGAACATAGCGGAGGACCTGTTCAGTTCATTGTCCATACACTTCGACAAGCCCTTTGTCACAGGAGACTTTATTATCATAGGCAGTGACCTTGGAACAGTGAAGAAGGTTGGGATAAAGAGTACCAGGATACAGACACTGCATGGGGAGGAGCTGGTGATATCCAACAGGGAGTTGACTTCTAGCAGGATACACAACTACAAGAGTATGGAGAAGAGGCGGGTGGTGTTTGGATTCGGTGTGACCTATGAGACACCAACAGAAAAGCTTAAGAGGATTCCCTCTATTGTGCAGGAGGTTCTTGCTTCAATAGATGATGTCAAGCTGGATCGGGTTCACTTCAAGGAGTTCGCTGACTTCAGCCTGAACTTTGAGGTAGTCTACTACGTGCTTTCAGGGGGCTATAATCTTTACATGGATTGTCAGCAGGCCATTAATTTGGAGATTAAGGAGCGGCTTGAGGGCGAGGGTGTGGAGATGGCTTATCCGACCCAGACTATTTATCTAAACCGGTAGGTTTCTTTTGCCCTTTTGGGCATTTATATGCTCTGAACGGAAGTAGATACTATGCCAAAAAAAGGCAGACCCAAGTGCCTGAGGATAGTTAAGGATAAACCAAAGATAGACTACTTCAAGCCCAGAGGAGTGCCGTTGAAAAATCTGGACTCAGTCACCCTGAAGCTGGAGGAGATAGAGGCCATGAGACTTGTGGATCTGGAAGGGCTTGAGCACAAGAAAGCCGCGAAAGAAATGAATGTCTCCAGAAGGACTCTAGCACGAGACCTGAAAAAAGGCCGTAGAGAGGTTGTAGAGGCCCTGGTAGAGGGTAAGGCCATTGAAATCAGGGGCGGCTTCTTCGCCACAGAAGACAGGATATTCCTCTGCAGGGAATGCGGACATGAATGGGTTTCTCAGCCAGGGAAAGGCAGACCGGATGAATGCCATAACTGTGGAGAGAAAGACATAGAAAGGAGGACCCCAGGATGAATGAAGAGGTGGACTTAAATAAGCTTATAGTTTCAAGGATGGGAGACATCGACAAAAAGATTATGGTCATGAGCGGTAAAGGTGGGGTTGGTAAAACCACCTTTGCCGTAAACCTTGCTTTTGCGCTGCAGATGAATGGTTTAAGGACAGGTATACTGGACGCTGATTTACACGGACCCAATGTCCCCAAGATGCTTGGTCTGGATGATGTTACACTAGAAACGAAAGACGACACCATAGTCCCGGCAGATATACCGGTGGGATTGGACAGGCAGCTTAAGGTTATGTCGATTGCGTTCCTCATAAGAAGAGATGACCCAGTTATCTGGAGAGGGCCTTTGAAGATTAACGCCCTACAGCAATTTCTTGGTAAGGTGGAGTGGGGTGAGCTGGATTATCTGGTGATTGACCTTCCTCCGGGAACGGGGGATGAACCGTTGTCTATCGCACAGCTGATTCCGGACATCCACGGTTCGGTTATTGTTACCACACCACAGGAGGTTGCCCTCGCTGACTCCAGGCGTTCTGTTAATTTCTCGAAAAAACTGGGCATCAAAGTTCTCGGCATCGTGGAGAACATGTCCGGCTTCGTATGCCCTAAGTGTGGAGAAAAAACAGATCTATTCAAGACGGGGGGTGGGGAGAAGGCAGCGAAGGATCTTGGTGTGCCGTTCCTTGGGAGGATACCCATCGACCCGAATATTGTGCAAGACAGCGATGTGGGCAAACCATTTATTCTATCGCATAAGGAGTCGGATGCATCACGGTCTATTATGGATATCATAGATAAGATAAAAGAATGAGAGGTGTTTTATGATGGGTTACATGAAAGATAAATTAAAGGAAGCGGAGGATACAATGACGGCTCTGGGTAAAGATTATCCCGGACTCCAGGGTCCTTTTGGCGTGTTGAAGAGGCACAGTTGCGAGAAGGATGGCGCGCTTGATGTGAAAACCAAGAAATTAATTGCTGTGGCGGTGGCTCTTTGCGCTGGTTGCGAGTACTGTATTGCTATCCACACAAAGGGTGCGATGGATGCTGGAGCAACAAAGGATGAGCTGGTTGAAGCAGGCTATGTTGCTGTTTTGATGGGTGGAGGACCTCCCTTAACCTATATGACGAAGCTCATGGCTGCTATTGAGGAATTCGGTGAGTAGGGGAGGGTATGGTTTTTATACCTGAACTCCCAATGAATAATAAGCCCTTATGGGCAAAAGAGGTGATATATATGCCAGGAGGAGACGGAACAGGACCGCAGGGTATGGGAGGTAGATGCACGCCACTTTGGACGAGCGGGCAGATAACAAGACCAGTAGGTGGACCGCTTGGCTTCGGTAGAGGAGCCGGTAGGATGGGTGGCAGAGGACAGGGTAGAGGATATAGATGGATATACCAGGAAACAGGACTGCCTTACTGGGCAAGAGCAGATGCTGGAATCCAGAACACACCAGCCACACAGAGCAGGGAACAGGAGATACAGATGCTGGAACAGGAGCTTAACCATATAAAAGACAGGCTTGATGAACTCAGAAGAGAATGAAAATATGCATAGCAACAACCGGCGGCGGCTTGGAAGATCAGGTTGCGCCGGTATTCGGGAGATGTCAGAGCTTCACAATAGTTGAGGTGGAAGATAAGGAAATAATAAACACCCAGGTATTAGAGAACGCATCCTACTCTGCTCCGGGCGGGGCGGGGATACAGACAGCACAGACGATAGCCAACAAGGGATGTAACGCTGTTATAGCAGGGAACTATGGACCAAATGCTTTCCCAATACTAAGCCAGTCTGGCGTGAACGTAGTCACCGCCCAGGGAGTTACGGTAAAGGACGCTGTCTTAAAGTATCTCAACGGCGAACTCACGCCAGTAAGCCAGGCCACAGCCCCAAGATATGGGGGCATGGGCGGCAGGATGGGTGGAGGCATGGGTAGAGGTATGGGCAGGGGTAGAGGTATGATACCCGCACAGCCCCAGATTCAGGCAACCAGTCAGCCGGCTCAAACCCAGAGCAAGGAAGATGTAATCGAGAGCCTGGAACAGAGGGCATATAACCTGGATGCAGAGCTTAAGGAGATAAAGAAAAAAATAAAGAAAGTAACGGAGGAAAATAAATAAAATGCCAGGAGGAGATGGTAGAGGTCCTGCTATGGGCTCAGGTAGGGGTAGGACCGGGGGCGGTCCAACAAACTGCGTATGCCCCTCATGCGGTTACAAAGAAGGAAAAGTCAGGGGTGTGCCCTGTGCACAGAAAACCTGCCCTAAATGCGGGATGAAGCTTGTGGGTGGGTTCTAGGATGAGGATTGCAGTACCAAGCAACGGAGATAAGGGAATGGATGAAGTGGTGGGGGAACACTTTGGCAGAGTGCCCACATACACCATATTTGAAGACCAGAGCAGGGAGGTTGAGATTATCCCGAACAAAAGCCAGCATATGGGAGGTGGCGGACTCCCTCCTGACCTGCTGCAAGAGAAGGGGGTTGACGTTATGATATGCTCTTCCCTGGGCAGGAGAGCCATTGATTTATTCCAGGAGAAGGGAATCAGGGTCTACGTTGGCGCCTCCGGATTAGTCAGGGATGCGATAGAACAGTGGGAGAAGGGGGGTCTGGTAGAGGCTACTGACAAAAACGCCTGCGAAAGACACACCTTCAGGGGCAGCGGTCAAGGTCATAGATAAAATGATTACGGCTGTGGCAAGCGGTAAAGGAGGTACAGGAAAGACTACTGTTGCTGTTAACCTGGCGCTCTCTTTAGGTAAAGCACAGTTACTTGACTGTGACGTGGAAGAGCCTAACGCCCATTTATTCCTGAAACCAGAGTTCCACGGTAAAAGACCTGTGGAGGTATTGATTCCCCTAATAAACGAAGACCTCTGTGACCGGTGCGGTAGATGCAGTGAATTCTGCCAGTATAATGCGTTGGCTGTTACTAAGGAACTTGTTATGTTCTTTCCTGAACTTTGCCACTCATGTAGGGGATGCATTCTCGTATGTCCGAAAGACGCCATCACGGAAGGGAAAAGAACAACTGGCGTTGTGGAATACGGTGTTAGAGACGATATCGAGTTCATACACGGGATACTTGATGTGGGGGAGGCCATGGCTTCTCCGGTGATAGCCGAAGTCAAGGAAGACATGAACAAGGAGGGTGATGTATTAATCGACGTTCCTCCCGGGACATCCTGTGCTGTTATAGAATCCGTTAAGGGAGTAGACTACTGTGTGCTGGTTACTGAACCAACACCCTTTGGATTAAACGACCTTAAGCTGGCAGTGGACATGCTGAAAGAAATGAAAATACCACACGGTGTGGTGGTTAACAGGGCAGGAATAGGCGACAGGAAGGTCTATGAATACTGTGAGAAAGAAAACATCAGGATATTGATGGACATCCCCCATGATGAGGAGATAGCAAGGCTTTACTCCAATGGCGTGCCATTTGTGGAAGAGATGCCTGAGTACAAAAAGATGTTCAGGGAGATGTTTGAGAGCATCAGGAAGGAGGTGGGGGAATGAAGCAGGTCACTGTTTTAAGCGGTAAAGGAGGTACAGGAAAAACCTCGGTTGTGGGAGGGCTTGCTTCCCTGGCAGAAAACAAGGTGTTAGCGGACTGTGATGTCGACGCCCCGGATCTGCACCTGATTCTTAAACCCGAGATAAAGGAGGAAATAGACTTCAAGGCTTTGAAGACTGCCAGGATTGATGAATCAAGATGCACCAGATGCGGTAAATGCATGCAACACTGTCCATTTGATGCTATCAAGGATTATGTTGTTAACCCCTTGGCCTGTGAGGGATGTGCTGTCTGCGAGCTGGTTTGCCCGGTTAATGCTGTGTCCATGAGGGAGAAAATCGCTGGTAAGGCCTTTATCTCGGATACAAGAGCAGGGCCCTTATGCCACGCGAGACTCTATGCCGGAGAGGAAGCCTCCGGAAAGCTTGTAACCCTGGTGAGGGAGAAGGCCAGGAAGGTGGCCTTAGAAAGAGATCTGGATTTGGTGTTAATCGATGGCTCTCCGGGAATCGGTTGCCCTGTTATTGCATCCATAGGGGGGGCTGACATTGCTCTGGTGGTGACTGAACCAACAATCTCAGGAATTCATGACCTCAAAAGGGTTCTTATGGTAACAAAGCACTTCAAGATCAAATCCATGGTCTGCATAAACAAATGTGATATTAACTGGGAGAAAAGCAATGAGGTAATAGAGTACTGCAAAGGAAACAACATATTAATCGCCGGGATGATTCCCTACAGCGAAGACTTCACCAAAGCCATGGTGGCGGGAAAGACCATAATAGAATACGGGAGTGAGGTATCTGGGGCGGTTAGGAAGGTGTGGGATGAGGTTAACAATAGTTTATGATAATGAGGTCTTTGATGACTCCCCTGGTTTGGAGACGGGGTGGGGTTTCTCCTGTCTTATTGAGTTAGATGACAGAAATATTTTATTCGACACCGGCTGGAAGGGTGAGGCCTTGGGGAGAAACCTTGAAAGGCTTGGTTTTTCTGTGAAGGATATTGATTTGGTTGTGGTTTCGCACCAGCACTGGGATCATGTTGGGGGACTGCCTTATGTGATGAACTATGGCAGCGACCTTGAGGTTTATGTTCCAGCAAGTTTTTCTGAGAACATGAAAAAAGATATAGCCGGGGAGCATAGACTGGTTGAGGTCTCTGATGCCCAAAAGATAGCTGAGGGGGTTTATTCCACCGGCGAGCTGGGCTCCCGCATAAAGGAACAGTCTCTTGTTTTGGAAACAGGTAAGGGTCTGTTTGTTGTTACAGGATGTTCTCACCCCGGCCTGGAGGTTATACTGGATAAGGCAGGGGAATTCGGGGAGCTTTATGGCGTGTTGGGGGGATTTCACGGCTTCAAAGGGTTCGATGCCCTTGAGGGTCTGGATTTGATTGTGCCCTGCCATTGCACCCAACACAAGAGGGAGATAGTGGAGTTGTTCCCGGATGCAAGTATATTGGGCGGGGCCGGCTATTGCATTGTTTTGTAGGTGGAGTATGATAAAAAAATATCTGGAGTTCTATGAGTCCCCGGTGGGTGTAAGGATATTGGAGGAGGAGGTAGGATACCTGAAAGGTTGCTTAAGAGGCTGCCAGAAGATATTGGATGTGGGCTGCGGTCCGGGTGTGTTTGAACGGGAGCTTGGTGGTTTTGATATCACGGGAATTGACTCAGATGAGGAAATGATTGAGGCAGCGAGGAAAGCCTGCGATAATGTTTTTGTTGTGGCTAATGCCGCTGATTTGCCTTTCCCTGACAAAAGCTTCGACTGTGTTTTTTATATGACGTCTATGGAATTTATAGATGACTACAGGAAGGCTGTGGACGAGACGGTTCGGGTTTTGTCTGGTGATGGGAAGCTTATTGTTTCGATGCTGAACCCTGAATCTGAATACTATCGGGAGAAGGTATTGAGTGGGGGTTATATCTCAAGGTACGTTAACAGGAATGTTGAGAAAATAGGAGAGTACATGAAAGAGTGGTTTGATCTGGAGGAGGGTTTTTTATTGGGAATCAGGAACGGTGTTGTTTTTGACTCAGACGATAGGGAATGTGCTGCTTTACATGTCTTGAGGGGTGTTTTAAGGTGAGGGTTAATCTGGATTGCGTGCCGTGTTTCATGCAGCAGGCGTTGAAGACCGCAAGAATTGCAACAGATGATGAGAGATGCCAGGAGAAGATTCTAAGGGAAACAGCAGGGTTGCTCAAAAATCTGTCTTATGAATGCAGCCCGCCTGAGATAGCACACCAGGTGCATGAGATAGTAAGGAAGATTTCAGGTAATGAAGACCCCTATAGGGAGGTTAAGTTACATGATAATAAACTGGCACTGGATTTGTATCCCTGGCTCAAGCAACAGGTGAGGGAGTCAGATGACCCGCTTTATACCGCGGTGAAGCTGGCGGTGGCCGGGAACATAATAGACTACGGCGTTAACCAGACATTCAATGTCGAGGAGACCGTAGAACGGGTTTTGGGGTTGGATTTCGCCCTGAACGCTATGGATGAATTCAGAAAGGAGTTGGATAATGCAAGGGAAGTATATTATCTGGCTGATAATGCGGGGGAGATAGTGTTTGACAGGGTGTTAATTGAGGAATTCAAAAACAAGAGGATTACCTTGATAGTGAAAGGCGGCCCCATAATAAATGATGTGACTCTGGAGGACGTTGAAATCGCAGGTTTAAGAGATAAGGTGGATGTAGGTTACATGGGCAACGGTATGCCAGGAACCGGGCCTGATAGAACCGACCCGCTCTTTCTGGAGAAACTGGAGAAAGCGGATTTGGTTTTAAGCAAGGGGCAGGGTAATTTTGAGGGCTTAAACGAGCAGGATTACATCTATTTCCTTTTGATGGCCAAATGCCCCCTGATTGCACGCCACATAGGTGTG
>JAYEGX010000070.1:0-11332 GCA_034659295.1 Candidatus Altarchaeota archaeon
CGACGGAGTCAGCAGGCAGGAAGTTGAGGAAGCGAGAGACATCTGGTTTATTGGAGGGGTGTACTGAGGATGGAATTCAGGGATGATACGCGCAGAAGACTAAAGAGAAACAGAAAAAAGATTATAGCAGTTGCCCTAGTAGTTGCTGTGGGAGTTTTATGGTTTGGGGAGAGCACGAGGGCAGCTATTGATCTGCCGTGGGAGACTACTTATAACTGTAGCGACTGGAATAACTATACTGATCCATTGAGCTGCGATGGCCTTAGCAAAGGTGGTGGCTGGACTGATTCCGAAGGTCATTTTGAGCAGATAACAGCGGCTGCAAATTATCCTGGCGGCGGTGGGGGAAAAGGTCAGAGGCACTGGATTGGCCCTGGGACTAATAGTAATTCAGGTGGAATCGGGCTTTATTTTAACACACCTCAGACAAATTTTTGGATGCGCTGCTATATCCGATGGGAAGCTGGTTTTAACAACAACTGGAACCAATACAAGATGCTTTATATATATCCCTCCACCGGAAATGTTGCCGTCTGGCAGCCAGGCTATGGTAATAATGGCATAAGACTCTATCATAATTCAGCAAATTATGGATGTGATAACTGCGGGTTTGGTGGTGCATTTTATCAGAGTGGCATCTCGGATGGCTCATGGCAATGCATGGAGATACACTTTGATATTCCAAATAGTGTTTTTCAGGCATGGGTAAACGGGAATTTAGTAATTAATAGCTCCACCGTCTCTTATGGTATGCCAGATGTTAGTTCTATATTAATTGGTTCGAACTGTAAAGATGTTACTAATCCTCAATGTATGTATGTTGATTATGATGACATTGCAATCAGTAATACCGGCTATATTGGACCGATTAATGCAACTGACACCAATCCACCAGCCCACTCCAACCCCCACCCAACCGGAACCCTCCCAGCAGGCACAACCTCAACAAACATTTCTCTTGAAACAAACGTGCAGGCTATCTGCCGGTACTCAAACACCTCAAACACGAACTACACAGATATGGAACATAATTTCACCTACACGAACTCAACCAACCACTCCACTCTGGTTACCCACCTGGAAAATGGGAAAACATACACCTACTACGTTAGATGCAACTCAACTGAGGGATATGTGAACACAGATGACTTCAACATAACCTTCTCCGTAGACGGGCATAAGGCCGATCTCAACGATGATGGCATCATCGACATGCCCGAGCTTATGGTTTTTATCGGAAGATGGACGACAGGTGACGGTGTCACAAAACAAGAGGTGGAGGAGGCGAGGGGTATCTGGTTCACTGGAGGTGTGTGTTGAGGATGAAAAAGGTTATACTGTTTTTGTTAGTTGTTTCAATAGTTGTGGTTGGATTTGGGGAGAGTGTGAGGGCGGCCTGCGATTACTGCTCTGAACCCAATTGCGCGGATTATCTGATTTGCGAGGATTGGGATACAGGAACGCCGCCTGATGATCAATGTGAAATAATTGGTTATGACCCGGAATGTATTGATGGGGAGGGGCAGTATAGATGTAGTTTATGTCTAACTGGTACCTGGCCCTGTCAGGGGGCTGATGCATGGCATGGGTGGGATACGGAGGAATATGGGGATGTGGTTTGCGGCAAGATCGATTCCATGAAGTATCACAGCCTGCCTCGTAGTTATTATTTTAAGAAAGAACAAGATATGAAATATGGAATAGACTTCTGTCGGCCAATACCTGATCAGCCAGCTAAGATATATATTCGTTTTTATCTTTGGATGGACGCCGCAAGTGCTGCCTCATTATCTTCAGCTACTCACAGCCATTGGATGTGGGTAGGTACAAACAGTGATAGTTTTATACATTTTGAGCGAGATGGTTGTGGTGAGCACATAGAAGATCTGCCGTGGCCAGATAATTATGTTGATTGTAATGTTTGTGACGGATTCTGGGCTTTAGGTAATTATGGTGGTGAGGGCATTCCAACAAAAGAAATCGCAAACAATATGGCACCGCAAGGGGAGAGAGATTACTGGTGTGTAGATGACCCTAATATGTCGGATCGCTGGATATATATGGAATTTATGATGGATACAGTTTCAAATAATGTATCGCTTTGGATGATGAGGGAGGGAATAGATTCTGTGCCGGTGCAGCATGTGAAAAATTATCAAATCGCAGTTCCTGGTGAATATTTTAATAGAATTTGTTTTTCTGGGTTCAGTAATGATCTGAGTAAAGAACAGGAATTTTGGATTGATGATGTCGTCGTCAGCACAAGCTACATCGGCCCCCGTGCTGAAACTGGTGTGCCTGCCCGCTCCAACCCCCAACCCAGCGGAACACTTTCCGCAGGCACAATCTCAACCAATATTTCTCTGACAACAGACAAGCAGGCAGTCTGCAGGTACTCGAATGCTTCAGGAACAAACTACTCTGACATGCCTTTTAATTTCACATACACGAACTCAACAAACCATTCAACTCTCGTGACGGGTCTTGAGAACGGGCAGACATACATCTACTCCATCCGATGCAACAGTTCTGATGGTTATGTAAACGATGACGACTTCAACATAACATTCTCCGTAGGCGGGCATAAGGCAGACCTCAACAACGACGGCTTAATCAACATGCCCGAATTGATTGCGTTCATCGCCAGGTGGAAGGCCAGTGATGGTGTCACAAGAGCGGAGGTTGAAGAGGCTAGAGATATCTGGTTTATTAGAGGGGTGTATTGAGGATGAAAAAGGGTATGCTTTTTTTGTTGGTTGCTTCCCTAGTCGTGGTTGGGTTGGGGGAGTGTGCGAGGGCAGCTATCAACTTCACAACAGGATACTGGGAGACAACCTATGATTGCGATTGTGACGGTAATCCTGCAAATGGAGATACTGACTGGATGCAGTACAGCGACCCGCTTGTATGCGATGGTCTTGGAAAAGCGGGTGGTTGGACCGCACCTACTTGTGGTTATTACGAACACATATATGCAGCAGCTAATTATGTTGGTGGAGGTGGGGGTAAGGGGCAAAGACATTGGTTGTGTAATACTGGCGCTATATCTGGATGTAATTCTGGTGGAACTAATGTAGTTGTACCCTCTGGTGAAACTGAAGTTTGGTTACGTTGGTATATGTGCTTTGAAAATGGATTTCCAGGAGACTTTTATCAATTTAAAGTTTTGTATATTTATGATTCCAATACCGATTCGTGTAATCCGCTTATGGGATATCCCGGATTAGCTGGTCTAAATCTGTATACGGGATTCGGGGATCTTACACATTATTCATGTAGCGATTGTGGTTGGGGGTATTCGTTTTATCCTACTGGAACATCAGATGGCTCATGGCATTATCATGAGGTGCATTTTAAATTAGAGTCTGGCGGAGATGATGGTATCTTCCAATGGTGGGTGGATGGGGATCTTAAAATAGATCGAAGCGATGTAACTTACGGGATGGTAGATTTCAATACTCTTAGAATAGGCAGCAATCATAAGGACCACAATGGGTTAGGTACTGGGTGCAGGGCGGTTGACTATGACGACATAGCGGTTGCTTTGCCCAGTTACACTGGTTTTGTAAAGGATACAGCAGGCAATAATATGATTGGCCCATTAAACACAACTCCTCCAGTTCGTTCCAACGGACAGCCAAGCGGAACTCTTTCAGCTGGAACCCAGACAAATATCTCTCTTACCACCAACGTGCAGGCTATCTGCAGATACTCAGACAATTCAAACACAAACTACACAGACATGCCTTTTAATTTCACATACACGAACTCAACAAACCACTCTGCTCTTGTCAGCGACCTTGAGAACGGCAAGAGCTACACATTCTACGTCCGATGCAACAGTTCTGATGGTTATGTAAACGACAACGACTTCAACATCACATTCTCCGTAGACGGGCATAAGGCAGACATCAACGATGATGGAGTAATCGATATGCCTGAGTTTATGGCGTTTATTGCTAGATGGAAATCTGATGACGGAGTGAGTGGAGCTGAAGTCGAACAAGCAAGAGGGATTTGATTCGCTGGCTGGAGTTATTCGTAATACAAAGATGAATGATACAATGAAAAACAAAATAAGTATCGTAATAATTAGCTTAATCCTCACCGCGGGAGTTTTGGGGTTGGGGGGGAGTGCGGAGGCGGCTGTTGATTTGCCTTGGTCAACTACTTATGATTGCAATGAGTGGACGCAGTCGGATGGATTATATAATGTCAACTGTGATGGTCTGGCTGGTCATGGGGGTTGGACTTGTAGTGGTAATGAAGAGCAGATAACATCTGCTGCAAATTACCCTGGTGGAGACGGTGGAAAAGGACAGAGGCACTGGGTAGGAGACGGCTCTAATCAATGCAGTGGTGGCTTGGGCGTTAGGTTTAATTCTGTACAATCTGAACTTTGGATTCGCTGGTATACGAGATATGAAGCAGGTTTTCAATGGAATCCGTTACAGTATGATAAAATCATCTACATTTTTACGGAGCATTCCAGCACAAACGGGAATAAAGCTGTTATTCCAGCGTGGTATGGTTCTAATAGTTTTGATTTGGAGATTCAAGGCGTTCAAGGCGGACTACATTATAGTAGTATTGGCCATGGTTGGACTGACACTATGGGTGGTTCAACTTCTGATGGGCAATTTCACTGTTATGAAGTGCATATAAAAATGGATACTGATGGAAGCAATGGAATTTGTGAGGCTTGGATTGATGGTCAACAAATCATCTCATTTAATAATTGTGATCTTGGAACTCAAACGGGGTCTGGGTGGACTTGGTTTACCATAGGCTCAAATCAGTATTCCCCGAATAATGGTCGATGCATGGCTGTGGATTATGACGACGTAGCTGTCAGCAACACAGGATACATTGGACCATTAAATGTAACCGATATCAACCCTCCCTCGCGCTCAAACTCCCAACCCAATGGAACTCTCTCTGCAGGCACAACCTCAACCAATATTTCTCTGACAACAGATAAGCAGGCAGTCTGTCGGTACTCTAATGCCTCAAACACAAGCTATGTGGACATGGAATCTGATTTCACATACACTAATTCAACAAACCACTCAACTCAAGTCAGCGGGCTCGAGAACGGGAAAACATATATCTACTACGTTAGATGCAACAGCACTTACGGCTACGTGAACGACGACGACTTCAACATCACTTTCTCCGTAGACGGGCATAAGGCAGATATCAACTCCGACGGCATCATCAACACGCCCGAGCTGATGCTGTTCATCGCGAGATGGAAGGCCGGTGACGGAGTCACAAAAACGGAGGTTGAAGAAGCGAGAGGGGTATGGTTTAGTGGGGGGGTGTATTGAACATGGGGCTAAAGGTGGTGAATAAAACTATTTTGATGATTTTAATAATTGTTGGGTTTTTAATAAACATTTATTTTGTTAGTGCACAACCCTCTATGAGTTCTGTTTCAGGAAATGTTGTTCATGGAAATTCTATTGTTATAAATGGAAGTGAGTTTGGTGTGAAAGAACAAGCCGAACCAGCGTTGTGGGATACAGTTGAAAATCAATATGTGACTTTAAACGATGGAGAGACCATACCTGTCGGAGGGAACTGTCCATGGGAGATAAATAAAGCGAATTCTACAAAATATGAGGTATCGGATGCTCAAAGAGGGATGTCAACAGCTTATTACAAAGGTGTTCGTGCTACTGTTGGGGGTAAAACTGTTGAAGGGGCAAAAAAATTATATTTATCGTGGTGGGAAAAAAGTGATAGGGATGTGCTTTTTGACTCAGATGGTGTTCCTGTTCCCTATTCAGAACCAGGTTCGGGGCATTCATCAAAATTTCTTCGACTAAATGGGGCGGAGTATCATTTTAATCCTGGACATCAAACTATTAGTTGGACACAAATACAAAATTATGTTTATGACAATGGAGGTTGTCTTAATCAATGGTTCAATTTTGGATTAACCCCTATAAATGAATGGCATTTTATTGAGTATTTTGCAGATCAAAATAATCAAGTATATTGGATAAACATAGATGGAACAATTGTTGCGTATTCCACTTCCAACGGATGCGAATCCTGGGATTGGGATTATGTTTGGTATATTGGTTTTGATGCAGGAGGGAATCGGCCACCATCGCCTATTATTGGAATAGATGATATATATGTTGATAATACCCAAGCAAGAGTAATGGTAGGAGATAACTCCACATATTCCTTATGCACCCATCGCGAGATCCAAATTCCCATTTCCTGGTCTGATGATTCCATAACAATCAATGTGAACCAGGGCTCATTCTCAAATGGAGAACACGTTTACTTATTTGTGGTAGATGGAAACGGAACAGTGAGCGAAGGTTATCCAGTAACTTTTAGCGTGGAAAGGCATAGGGCGGACCTCAACGACGACGGAGTAATCAACATGCCCGAGCTGATGATATTTATCGCAAGATGGAAGGCCGGCGACGGCATCACCAGATCTGAGGTGCTGGAAGCGAGGGATATCTGGTTCAGTGGTGGAGTGTATTGATTGGGGAGTTAATTTACCTGGGGAATCCGTACAGGACCTAAGGGAAAAACGCGGCCCCCATGATTGCTGGATTGATTAATTTAATGTCCTGCGTCCTATAATCTATCATGCATAAATACTGTAACCTGCATGTGGGATGGAGCCGGGAATACGGTGAGAAACTGGATCGGCTGGAGTCCTTGGGCTGGGATTGTGTATGTTTCACGAAAGAATTAGGTTCAGGTTTCAGGGATTTTCTGGGGGAGGTTGAGGCTTTAAGAGCTGATTCCTCTCTTGAATTATACACGGGTGCCCTAGTTAACAAGCCTGTGAGACGGAACGCGAGGAAAGCCTTGGATAATGCTGATCTTGTTTTCGTGGAAGGGCAAGCCAGAGAGGCATCAGAGTGCTGGGAGGTTGATGTAATATCCCGTCCCGAAAAGGAAGCGGAGAGAGACTTCATGAAGCAGCGGGATTCTGGGGTGGACCACATAATAGCAAAAAACACGTCGGAGCGTTTCATTGCCTTGGAACTTAATTTCTCAGACATCCTGCACTCCAAGGGCAGGGCCAGAGCCACCCTGCTGGGTAGAATAAGGCAGAATATTAAAGTAGCTCTTAAATACAACACACCCCTTGTTTTCACAACAGGATCAGATAAACCATCTGATCTGAGAAGTCCCAGGGAGATGGTTTCCCTAGCCAGGGTTCTTGGTTTAAGTGAGGAGGCGGCGAAGGCAACCCTGTTATCAACTCCTTACCGGTTGATTCAGAAATCAAGGAAAAGAAGGGACCCGAACACGATATTGAAGGGCTTGGAGGTGGTGGACTGGGGCACCCTCAAAAAACCTCCCGGGAAGAAGATGTACGGCTGGTATTAAGGAAAAAATTCAGATTCCCAGAACATCCTTCATGCCGTAGACTCCCTTCTTGTTTACAATGAATTTCACAGCATCTATAACTCCTTTCACGAGCGCTGTCCTGGAGTGGGCTTTGTGTGTTACCTCAATTCGTTCTCCAAGGGTTCCATAGATTACGGTATGTTCTCCGACGATGTCTCCCGCCCTTACTGCATGGATTCCAATCTCACCCTTCCTTCTCTCGGATGCGCCCCTCCTACCATATACTCCAGCATCCTCAAGTTCCACACCCCTAACTTTCGAGATTATCTCGGCTGTCTTAAGCGCTGTTCCTGAGGGGGCGTCTTTCTTGAAGCGGTGATGTGATTCGATGATTTCGATATCGGAATCCCCTAGGTGCCTGGTTGCTTCCTCTATCAGCTGCCAGTACACATTAACTCCAACGCTCATGTTCGGTGAAATAACCGCTCCCACGTTGTGGCTATTTATTTCTTGTTCTAACTCCCGCATCTGTTTTTCGGTGAATCCTGTTGTTCCGATAACCAGATTAATTTTTTCTTGCACAATCACTTTAGTATTCCAGAAGCATGCTTCAGCGTTGGTGAAGTCTATTACCACATCCGGTTTGGTTTCATCCAGCAGTTCCTTAAGGTGTGTTGCCGGCCGGACCTTAACCCCCAGCTTCCCTATACCTGAGACCAATCCAGCATCCTGTCCATTCAGGGAGCTGTCTTTAGCGTCAAATACTGCAACAACCTTGAATCCTTCATCAACTGATTCCTTGATGATCTCCTTTCCCATCCGGCCGCATCCCAAAACCGCTACCTTCACCATTTTTTTTTTATGTCCTCCCCTATTTTATATTCTTAATTCCAATTAATTTATATCATGGACGTCATGGTTTTAGCTGGCAGCAAGTCGGATTACGAGATAGTGGAAAAGACTGAGAATGTGTTGAAGGAGGAGAACATCTCCTACAGTCTTGAATATTGTTCCGCTCACAGGGAGCCTGAGAAACTGAGGGAGCTGGTTGAGGGCTCTGATGTGCGAGTGTTCATCTGCATAGCAGGTCTGTCAGCGGCTTTGCCGGGTGTGGTAGCCTCCTTGACGGAGAAGCCGGTTATTGGCGTTCCCGTTTCCACAAAGCTGGGGGGGTTTGATTCCCTATTATCTATTGTCCAGATGCCGAAGGGTGTTCCTGTCGCTTGTGTTGGGATAGATAACGGCCAGAATGCCGCATACCTGGCGAAGAAAATCCTGTCCCCCTAAAACAAATAAAATCTTATTTCTCTCCCAGAACTGCTTTCTTGATTTGTCTTAGGGCGTCGTAGTCTTTACCTGCTTTGCTGAATATGTCGTTCATGCTTTCCACGAACCTTAAGACCTCTATTGGGGCGACCCAGACGTTTGTCTGCGAGTTGTCAGAGGACAGGTCGTTTATGGAGTGCAGCGTCCTCAGGTGCAGGGCTCCTGGAGTGCTATATAATGTTTTAGCTGCCTGCGCTATGTTGTCTGCTGCGATAACCTCGCCTTCGGAGTTTATTATTACGGCTCTTCTCTCTCTTTCTGCCTCCGCCTGCTTGGCCATCATCCTCTTCATGTCCTCTGGCAGTTCGATATCCTGGAGCTCTATCTTTGTTATGCCCACACCCCATGGGTCTGTGGCAATGTCCACTATCTCCCTAAGCTTATCCGCTATCCTCTGCCTCTCAGATAACAGCTCGTCCAGCTCAACCCCGCCGGCCACGTTTCTAAGGGCGGCCTGCCCGTATTTGGCCGTCGAGTACACTACATTGTGCACGTTTATTATAGCTTTTTCGGGGTCGTATATCCTGAAATATATTACTGCGTTGATGTTGACTGGAACGTTGTCTTTGGTAATCACCTCCTGCTTGGCTATGTCCACAACCCGCTCCCTGATATCCACCTTCTCCAGGGAATGGTATACTGGTACGATAACCCGTAGTCCGGGGTCCAGGATCCCGGCGAATCTCCCCAGAGCGAACAAGACACCTCTCTCGTATTCGTTTATGACTCTTAGAACCATCTTTTTTAGTCCACCTCCTCCACGGCCCGCAGGACCTCGACTGGCACGATAAAGTTTATGGTGTTGCTCTGATCGGAGGACATATCATTGAGCGAGTGCAGACTCCTTAAGTGCATGGCTCCGGGTATCTTGTAGAGTTTCTTGGCGGCATCAGCGAGATTCTTTGAGGCAGTGACTTCGCCTTGGGCTTTGATGATTGTAGCTCTTTTCTCCCTTTCTGCCTCCGCCTGCTTGGCCATGGTCCTTTTGAGGTCCTGGGGCAGCTCTATGTCCATTAACTCGATGAATTCAACTTGTATACCCCACGGGTCTGTTGCTTCGTCCACAATCCTTTTGAGTTCGTCGGCTATCTTCCGTCTCTCGGATAATAGATCATCCAGTTCCGCTTCGCCTGCTACGTTTCTTAGAGAGGTCTGGCCGTATTTGGAGACCGCTGCCATGTAGTTCTCAACCTTCAGGAAGGCCTTCTCCGGGTCCTTGATTTTGAAGTAGATTACCGCGTTAATGTTTACTGGAACGTTGTCTTTGGTCATCACCTCCTGCTTGGGCACGTCCACTGTCACAATACGCAGGTCCATCTTTACCAGCCTGTGGTAGAAGGGTATTATGATGTTGAGTCCCGGCTTCCTGACGCCCTGGTATCTTCCGAAGGCCAGGAGGACTCCTCGCTCGTATTCCTTGATTATTTTCATGAACATCGACAGTATCCCCAGAATAAAGGGGAGCCCGAAGAGCAATACGGGCAATCCTATGAAAAGCAGACCGAATATAAAATCAAACAAAGCCATTTTTTAGATTAGTTTACATATCGACATCTCGACATGTTACTATGGTTACATATTACACAAGCGGGTATAAATACATGCTATCACTTATCCACTAGCCTGACTTTCTTGATTAAGAGCTCGCCCCTGATCTTATCCCATTTCTTCTCTGAGGAGGTGATTTCCAGCCGCCTGTTGAATATGGGCCCGTCCAGGACCAGGGTCTCATATTCCCCACCTTCCCCTCCGACATCCACACCAAGTTTTTTGTTTAATTCCTCTAGCTCCCCTAGGGCCTCTGAATCCAGCCTCCTGCCCAGCCAGCTCCTGCCAAGGCCTTCAGCTGCTACCGCAACAACGACCACACTGAAGCCTTCATCTATTAGCTCTCTCACAAGCCTTGCGTGGTCTACCTGCCAGTAGGGGGCGTACACCTCCAGGTTAAGGGTTTTACAGACCTCGGAGACGATATTATACTGGTAGTTGCTCCTTACTGCACCAACACATACCCCCTCTATCCCGCACTCTTCTTTTATCTGCTCGAGAGCCTTCCCCAGGTCGGTATTCTCCTGGGGGGGTATGCCTGAGGTCTTCCAGCTAACCAGCGGGATATTCATAGCTTTCGCACAATACTCTGTCAGGTGTATGTTTGGTGTGTGATACATGAAGCTGTCATCTCTTTCAGATATCATCGACAGGAGAACAGAAACCTCATGCTCCCTCAAACCCCTGTAGATGGCTAGTGTGGAGTCCTTCCCGCCAGAAAACAATGCGCAGAGTTTCATCTCCTCTTCTGGTTGAATCTTTCGATTATCTCATCCGGAACAGAGTCCAGCACATCATTTAATGCAAATAATTCAGCTGTTAAAACAATCAGGTCGTAGGCTTCGGTTCTCGCATGCTTCCCGCATGTTTTATCGCCTCGATATATCTCATCCCCCCGCTTAAGGAGTTCACTTATCTCCACAACATGCTCTCGCATCTCATCCAGATACCACTCCCTGATCTTATCCGAAGGCAACAGTCTGCTCATGTTAAATACTGTATCCGAGCAAATAAAACAGTGGCATCTCTATATTATTTAGCTTGTTGGGGGGATATAATTAGATTAGAGATGGAAATGATTCCGCGGAAGGTTTTTCTTGCAAAGGGTATGGGGGTGCACCGGGAA
>JAYEGX010000071.1:0-10952 GCA_034659295.1 Candidatus Altarchaeota archaeon
AGCCTGTTAAGGAGCCTGTTAAGGAGCCTGTTAAGGAGCCTGTTAAGGAGCCTGTTAAGGAGCCTGTTAAGGAGCCTGTTAAGGAGCCTGTTAAGGAGCCTGTTAAGGAGCCTGTTAAGGAGCCTGTGAAGCCTGTGAAGCCTGTGAAGCCTGTGAAGCCTGTGGAAACTGTGGAGGGGGTTGAGGGGGTTAAGTCAGAGGTTGGGGGGGGAGAGAATTTAGACAAGCTCATGGATTTGGTTGTGAGAAATAAGGTGTTGAATGGTAAAATGGCTGCTGATCTTCTTAAAATCCCGGAGAAAGAGATTGAGGAGCTGGCTGATAAGCTACAGCAGAAGAGTATGGTCAAGCTCCACTCTAAGTTCTTTGGTGGATTTGATATAGTGTTGAGCCCAGATGCCCTGAAAAAGCTGAAGCAGGAGGAAGAGAAAAAGAAGGTGGCTTTGGTGAAGGATGAGTTGGAGAAACTTAGGCGTGAAGCTGGTATGAAGGAATAAACAGAGAATGTCTGATGCTTTTCTAGTTCTAAAATCAGGGAGGTGTGCGTGGGGTAGGTGCCTTTTCTGTGGCTACGGCCGTATTCAGGGAAAAAATCTTTCTCTAGAAGGATTTAGGGAGAAACTGGATGGCTTCTTCAAATCACTGGACTCTGGGATAGATCATGTGAAGGTCTACGGCTCAGGCAGTTTCCTTGATGAAAACCAGGTTTCAAATGCTTTGCGTGGGTATTTCATAGAGAAGTGCCTGGCTGAGGGGGTGAAGACGGTTACTGTTGAATCCCGTCCCGAGTTTATTTCAAGGGAGAAGATTCGGGAATTTGGGGGTTTAGAACTGGAGGTGGCTATTGGTTTAGAGATTGCAAGCGACGAGATACTGGATAAGATAAGCAAGGGATTCCATTTATCGGACTTCGAGAAAGCAGCTTCTCTCCTGCATGAGGAAGAAGCCTCCGTGAGAACCTATCTACTGGTTAACCTACCTTTCGTCAAGAATCTTAAGGAAAGCCTCGAAGACTCAGTTAACTATGCGCTTAAATATTCTGACTCGCTTGTTTTAATCAATCTACTACCCCATGGGCAGGCTCCCCTGTTCCGAATGTGGTTGTCTGGGATCTGGTTTTTCCTCTCCAGGGAGGATTTCCATAATCTGGCTGGTGGATATGGGTCCAATCCCAAAATTGAGTTAGATGCTGAGACATTCCGTTTCACCCCTTTATTCCCCCGGGAGCTAAGAGAGAATCTATCAGGGGTGGGTGAGAGATACCTGACACATCCTCACTTTGAGGTATGGCAGGATTATATCCTGCGATGGTACCAGCCCCCCTCTTGGAAGAAAACACTCTTGTTTCTACCCTGCTCCTACACGAAACCCTACTCGCGTTCAAGGACGCATAGGGGTATTATTAATGTCTTAAGAGATTACAAAGAAATTCATGAGGTCATGTTATCTAATGCTGGGGTGGTTCCCAGAGAATTTGAGGACTATTATCCATTCAACAGCTATGACTGGGATGAGAGCAAGGAGACGGGGGAAATCAAGCAGAGATATATTGAGGTGACGGGGGATAGAATAATGAGATACCTTAAGGCTCACGGGGGTCACTACAGGAGGGTTTTCTGTTTCTTGGACTATGAATCCGAGAGCCTTAAGGCTTTAAAGGGGGCGTGTGATGGGTTGGGTATGGAATGCAGGAACCTGCTCCTAAGGGAAAGAGACGGTAAAAGAGTGCTTCAATCAGCGAAAGCTCTTGAGGATCTCAGGTACGGGGTTGAAAATGAAGCTGGTAAGGTTTGAGCACGGGGGTAGGGTTTTAACCGGCAGGCTGGTTGATGATGAAGTCTTTGCCTTAGGGGGTGGTTTATTTAATCCGGGTAAAGAGGCGGTTGAATCCTGCAACGCAGGGGATGTTAGATTTCTTTCCCCTGTTCAGCCTTCAAAGATTATATGTATCGGATTCAACTACCGGAAACACATGGATGAGGCGAGGGATATCGCAACCAAAAACCCGACATTGACCTTGAAGTCGCCTGACACTGTAATAGGGGGAAATGATTCAATTATACTCCCTAAGGAGTCAGCACAGGTTGAGCACGAGGCAGAGCTGGGTATAGTTATTGGGCGAGAGGGTTATAAGATAAGAAATCCTGGAGAGCATATATTGGGTTATACTATCGTGAATGACGTGACTGCAAGAGACCTGGAGAAGGAGATGGTGCAGTGGAGCGCCAGTAAGAGTTTTCCCACCTTCTGCCCTGTGGGTCCGTGTATTGAAACGGAACTGGATCCCGCAGATGTGCGGATAACCTGCAGGGTCAACAATGAAGTAAGGCAGGATGAGCGTACCAGACATATGATATATGATCCATTGGAGTGTGTGGTTTTTGTTTCGAGATTCATGAGATTGTATCCAGGTGACTTGATTGCCACGGGAACAATTCCAGGAGTTGGTCTCTTAAGTGCGGATGATGTTGTTGAGGTGGGGGTCGAGGGTATAGGTATTCTAAGGAACCCTGTGGAATCAGAGTGATAATGTCTTTTTTTACTTAGTTAACAAAGTATCTAATAGGATGATTATTATCCCTGCAGTTGATATCAAGGGGGGGGAGTGTGTGCAGCTTGTGGGCGGTAAACCTGATACTGCTAAAGCATACGGCGACCCGCTTAAGGTTGCACTTAGCTGGCAGTTGGCTGGTGCCAGGCTACTGCACATTATAGACTTGGATGCTGCTCTTGAGGTGGGGGATAATTCTGATACTGTGGCCTTAATCTGTGAGAGGTTGGAGGTTCCGGTGGAGTTCGGGGGTGGTGTGAGGGATTCTGGTTCAGTGGAGAGGTTTCTGGGGTTGGGCATCGATAGGGTAATCCTCGGAACCCTTGCTGTAGAGGACTACTCTACTGATTTCAGGCAGTTAAACCGGTTAAGCGAAAAATTCGGGAGAGATAGGTTGCTGGTTGCTGTTGATTCGAGAGAGGGTGGGATTGTGACCCGGGGCTGGCAGGAGGATACTGGAATAAAGACAACCGAGTTTATGGATGAGCTGGGGGATGTTGTGTGGGGTTTCCTGTACACGGATGTTAGTGTAGAGGGCCGGATGAAGGGTATTGATCTCAAGAGAACCACTGGTGTTGTCGAATCCACTGACCTGCCTGTGATTGTTTCCGGGGGTGTGTCCTCTAAAGATGATTTAAGGCTGCTTGAGGAAGTTGGCGCTTGGGGTGTGGTTGTGGGCAAGGCATTGTATGAGGGGAAACTCAGTTTCTTAAAGGATTAAAATAGATGCTACGAACCCTAAGAGCAGCCCCACTGCTATGGGTGGTAGTGCAGGCAGGACAAGACCTTTTCTGTTGAGTATGTAGGCCAGCATAAAGACTAAACCAATCAGGCCCCCTGCTGCTGTAACCACCGAGTATTCTATGGGATAGTCCCTAAGCAGTGCTACGGTGAAAACAACGGGTAATGCCATGTCCCCCGTACCTAAAGCTAGGCACCTGTCTTCTGCTGGTATGGCAAACATCAGGGGTATGTTGCTTTCTGACTCGTTAGCCAGGTTTGCTAGTTTAACCATGTGTTTGGTGCCGAATACTGCGATTATGTCGTAGACTGACATCACTATAATGAATATCATTGCAGGAATAATGGAAAGAGATGCGCCTAGTATGGAGCCTATGCCTGGAATAACAAACAATAAAATAGAGTCCATTACCCAGATGCTATCCCTTTTTACTGCATAGAGCATTGTTAAGAGCAGGGCAGCTGTTAAACCTATCACGGGATTGAATATGTTGCTGAATGTGAAGTAGAGCCCTACCATGAAACCCGAGAGCATCATTATCTTTATGATCTTGTCGAGGCCGTATTTAAGCAACAAAAGCAGCAAACCCGTTGCCACCAGAATCATTATAAAGAGGTAGATGGCAGAGTACGGGTCCTGCGGATTCTCTGTCACAGCTTTAATCTCTCCCTTATCGATTTTTTCGATAACACCCTTTTCTATTCCGTACCCGCCTGAGCTGATCCATAACGCGGTTCCCTGAATAAAGACATAAATAAAGACTGCGATTAGGATGGAGTTTATTTTGTTCATTTCCCTTTTGTAGAAATCTAATATATATTAATATCCCTCTGTTCATATATCCTAATATAATAAATCTCAGATTAAAATGAGTAAGGGTCAAATCTCTCTTGAGTATATGATTGTAGCTGGTTTAGTGGTTGTTGTTGTTATCATAGGTTCTATTCTTGTCTGGGAGAGTGGCATCCTGGAACAGCCTGGTGGTGATAAGGGGAAGACCGGGTTTTCTGAGGTGGATTTAGAGGATTGGGCTCTGTATCTGGGGACAACCGACCAGATTGCTGTTAAATTAGTGAACATGGGAGCTGATGATGTGCAGATAGACGAGGTTGTTTTCACAGTGAAGGATGTAACATGTACTGATTCCTCTCACTCTGTTCTTCCTTCAGGAAAAACGGAGGTGCGGTCTTTATCATGTGGTGGTGGGCTTTCAGGTTTTTTTGGGCAGGGTGATTTCTATTCAGGTTCTCTGAGAATAAACTATAACAATACCCGGACCGGGGTGGAGAGTACAAGCGACGGCAGCCTCTGGGGTGTCGTGGAATCCGGTAATGCGACATCATCCATACCCCTGTCATTGTCTGTTTCCTCTAACGTGACTAAGGGCAAGGTTCCCTTGCCTGTGCAGTTCACTGCCACACCCTCCGGTGGCTCACTTCCATACATCTCGTATTCCTGGGTTTTCGGTGATCTATCTACCAGCATGAACCAGAATCCTGCTTACACCTATCTGAGTGCCGGGTTTTATACCGCAACCTGTACCGTAACCGATTCAGACGGTGATACTGCCTCAGATAGTGTCACCATCATGGTCTCTACTCAATCATCTCTCTCCTGCACTATAAGGGATAACTTCTGCAAGGCTGATGAGGTTCGCCTCTTTAGGATGTACGATACATCAAATAGCCATGCCGGAACCTACGCTGGAAGTTCATATACCTATTGGGTTTGTTGCAGCATAGATGAGGGTTCATTGGATGTGAATGTGAGGAATGGTTGCCTTTCTGGAGAGGGTGGTGTTGTTTCCCTGTTTTCAGATGATAATTCTCACGTGAATGAGTATGATGGTGTGGGAGGCTACCTTAACGACATCTGTTTGTCTTCAACGGAGGGTGATATCTCATGCGATTACGGAAGGTGTGGTGTAATAGGTGGGGAGTGCGTTGCCTCCCTCGCCAAGGCCTCTGATTCCCATATAGGGGACTGCAGCTATAATCTCAACCACCAGATATGCTGTAAGCTGGTGTAGTTTTTTTTATTCCCTGCCTTCGGTGAACATGTATCTACCGTGTCTTGGTTCGTAGATTACTCCCTTGTTTTTGAGTTCTCCCAGGATCTTTTCGGCGTCGGATCTATCAATACCTCTTTCGGTGACCTCTCCTATAATCTCATCGTGGGATGCCATATCCTCCTGGCTTTCAGCGACCATGGATCGTATTATATCTTCCACAACATGGATTCTGTCCCTGGATGTTTTCGAGTGTTCCGCTGCGATCCGGTCTATGTCGAACAGCCCTGTGTCGGCATCGTAAGCAATCTCCCGCAATACGAAACTGGTTAACCTGATAGCTCTTTCCGTATCACTCACAGTTACCTTATCACTTAACCTGATTTTGGCGGAGGCCTCTGATAGCCTAACCAAGGCCTCAAGCTGCCTTGGTGTTGCCTGCACTGTCTCGCTGCTACCACTTCTCAGACCCACATAGAAATCACGCACCTTCTCCACAGCATCCTTTGTAAGTACTGGATTAACGTTTTTCCTAGCGTAGGCGATGTATTTCCTCAGCAACTCAATGTCTATGTCGGGTTTCACATCCTCCTGCTCCTCATCGGTTTGGTGCATTTTGAGTATATGATCCGCTACCTCAGTATCCCGCTCCTTGTCCAGTATATCTCTTATGGGGAAAATCAAATCAAATCTGCTTATCAGGGTTGGTGGTATATCGAATTGCTCTGCCATGGGCTTATACGAGTCGAATCGGCTGAATTTAGGGTTAGATGCTGCTAGAATAGCGGTATTGGCAAGGAACTTGGCGACGATACCAGCCTTAGCAACCGAAATAGTTTGCTGCTCCATAGCCTCATGCATCGAGCTCCTATCGTCTTTGTTCATTTTATCAAACTCGTCAATGCATGCTATCCCTCCACCCGCCAAAACCAGAGCTCCTGCCTTAAGAGTCCACCCGCCTTCAGCGAACTCATCTTTTTCAGCTGTCGCTGTGTTATGAATCCAGAAACCATTGGATAGGAAGTTATTATTTTCGGGGACGGTGAAGTCATACACCCATCCCCCTCCAGTTAAAATTTCTTTTTTCTTAATCCTCTCCCATCGCATATCAGAAATAGAAAGTTTCTTGAGGAATTCCACATCGGGGTCTGACGGTAACCCTGAGATCATCCTCTGTAGTTTTTCTCGGGAGGGTCTCCTCTCACCCTTTGCGTAAACCCACGGAATTTTACTTTCACTGAGATCATATTTTTCTTTAATTAACTTTAATGCATCAGAAATTTCTGGAATGACATCCAGATTTGTATTCTTCTTTGAGGTATTGGAGATTAGATTCTCTAGAATTTCCCTTTTCTCTTCATCATAGAATCCTATCTCTGTCTTGAACTTGATTAGGTTTTCTTTCCCCCTGATTTCTAAACAGAATTGATCATTTCTTGTAACGATTTCTCTTCCCCTGATATGATTAATTTCCCCTTTTCTCTCTCTTTTCCTTATCTTGGAGTAGATACCAAAACCCAACAAAAGCAGTTGCATTTTTTGGGCGAGTTTCGGACTTGATGTCAGAAAGCCTATTCCAGAGCTTCCCTTCCTCCTTGAATAAACCCAACCATCTGTTTCAAATAATCCTCGTAGGAGGTTCGATAGGAAATCTTTACCCATGGAGGTAGCAATCCATGAAATATCTATCTGATGGGATTTTTTCCCGGCCTTTAATCCAAAAGCGCTTAGTATGTCTGCTATTATCAGTGAATTGATTCTAATGTAAGGTACTCTGCCATCTTCTTTAATCTTTTTTGCCTTCATCTCAAACAGGTCTAAAGCTAAAGAAGCGACCTTATCCAACAACATTTCATCGTTATTGTAGAAACGAATTATGGCTCTTTCTCCTTTCCTGTAGATACTCCCATCCCCCCCAATTAATCCAGCAAGATATCCTAATTCTGGGTTATTTAACCTCTTGGGAATTCTGATAGATTTCCCATGTCTCAGGAATAAAACTTTAATGGATTCGGCAAGTTCTTGGTCGGTAAAGCCCGCTTCCCTGCCCATATCCATGAAGAGAAGCAGTGGGATTCCCTGGTAATACTTCCTCGACCTCCATCTATACAATCTCTCCCTGGAAATCCCGTATCTCTGGGCAACTCTATCTAATCCCCCGTATTTCTTCGATAATCTGTCCGTGATTCTCGAGAATAATCCTGATATGTTGTTTCCGATACGAATTTTTTTGTTCCTTAAAATAGAGATTGCTGGGATGGGTTTTTCCTTTAGGGGGATGAATCTAGCGGTAGCCACGTATTCATCCTCCCTTAATTCTTTAGCCTTCATCCATCCAACTCCTCCCTGAGTTAGAGTTATTAATGGGGTGTTGGGGGTTACTTTAATGGATCTTCCAGAGGATGTTGTTATTTCTACCATACTCTCTGGGGCTTTGATTCTCCATATCCTGGAGGTTTCTCGTTCTTCCAGTTTGAGATCCTTATCTATGGAGTAGGTATTTAGACTGAATCTATTGTAATATGCTCCCGGAAACTCCTCCCCCTTAAGTTCCTCAGAGAAATTTGTTTCTATTACTTCATGAATGGGTTTCAGGGATCCGGAATTAAAAACCAGGGAGTCCTTATCTACACATAGACCTGCTCCTGTAGCACCTTTACCTGTCACGTAAATGCTTTTGGGAGCTATCTGGTTCACGTACTGCAGGACCCTGGATTTAGCTACACCCGGGTCACCTATCAACAGGAGGTGGATGTCCGGCCTCAATAGTGTCCCATCAGGCATTCTCTTATGTCTCCTGCCTCCAAACAATTGCAGGGCTATTGCCTCTTTTACCTCATTGTATCCATAGATTCCTGGGGCGATGGAGTGGATGATGCTGTCATAGATTCTGGGATCCTTGGCAAGCTTTTTTATCAACTTGATTTCATCAGCCTCTATGTCCACTTCCTCGAATTCTTTTTCCACCCGCTCTATGTTGTTGGCTTCAATGTATTTGAAGTAGACTGAGCTGTTCTGTTTCGGTGGAAGAAGCCTTACGATTCCAGTAATTACAATCTTATCCCCTGGTTTACCCGTATCCGTTAAATCATCCTCCACCCATATCTCAATTCTCCTTGCCTGCTCTCCTCCCTTCAGCATCTCCAGCGGCTCCTGCACCTCCAGTTTCTGGATGTCTGTCCACTTTGATTCGTCTGGTATGAAGCGGAAGTCTCTTTTTTTACAGCCTTCACAGTATATGGGTGGTTTCAGGAATCTGGTGTTCTGTGGCTCATCATGGAATGTATCGCATTTATTGCACACGAAGCGGCCTATCCTAACCTTGGGCAGCACGTCACTTTGTTTGTTTATCACTCCCTCCACGGAAATCAGCTTCCCCACATAGTCTGAGGTTATCTCCCTCACCAGCAGGGTATATTTCTCCTGTTTGGGGAGGTTATAAAAGCGCACGTACATCCTGGGGTCGTCGTCGTCGTGGAAGTACGGGTCCTCAATTAATTCAGGGTTTATTGTTATCTTGTCTCTTAGTGTGTCGTTGAAAATCTTTATTATTCGGTCCGGGTCCTGGATTATTTCATCGGCTAATTCGTTGTTGTATTTCTCCAGATCCTCATAGTCTATGAAAAGGCTTTTTCTTTCAGGATATAATTCCCCTATCACATTTATCTCTTTCAGGTTGTTTTTCTTTTTAAGAAAGCCGTCTATCATAGTCGTCTGGTTTTTTTTGTCAGCCATTTTGTTGAGGGAATAATTATTCGTATTGGTTGATAAAAAACAGGTGTGTGAAAAAAAATTATTTTTATTTCGTCAATCAACGTTTAATAAATGCAACATCTTTTATACCAAAAAATGAAAGTCTGAAATAATGGATATAAAAAACATCCTGGCAAAAAAAATAGCCGGTGAAGTTACAATATCTAAAACTCCAGGCAAAACATTGAGGAAATGGCGTGAAATCTTCGGAATCAAACAATACAGGCTGGCCGACATCATGGAGATATCTACCTCAGTTGTCTCCGACTATGAATCAGGTCGCAGGAAGTCACCAGGTGTGGAATTCATAAAAAGATACGTTGAAGCGCTGATAGACTTGGATGAAATAAACGGAAGTACGGTGGTAAAGAAGTTTTCCAGGGACATTGACATAGACGCCATAATGGATATAAGAGAATTCCTGGAGGATGTTCCAGCCACGAAAATACAGAAGCTGGTCAAGGGAGTCATGTTGGTAAACAAAAACATAAAAGACATACGCCTTAATGGGTACACGGTTATTGACTCCATAAAGGCCATCACCGATTTATCCGAATCAGACTTCATTAAACTCTATGGTTTATCAACTAACCGGGCTTTGATATTTACCAAGGTACACATGGGTCGATCACCAATGATAGCCATAAAGGTGACCAAACCCAAGCCTAGTATGGTGATAATGCACGGTCTAAAACCTGGGAATGTGGATAAGCTTGGTATAAATATAGCTAAAATAGAGAACATACCGTTGATGGTTTCCACCTTGGAACATGAAGAGGATCTGATAAAAAATCTTAGGGGGCTGAACACCTGAACAACCGGGGGAAAATAAAGTGGCTGGAATAGTGGGATATGGCGTATACCTGCCGAAATACAGGATTAAGGTAGGGGAAATAGCGAAGGTATGGGGCATGGACGGTGAGAGAGTCAGCAAGTCCCTACTAATCAATGAAAAAACAGTTCCCTCATTGGATGAGGATACTGCAACCATCTCTGTGGAGGCGGCAAGGAATGCTGTAGAGCATGCGCAAATAGATGCCAAGAATATTGGAGCAATATACGTGGGCTCGGAGTCTCATCCCTATGTTGTAAAGCCCACAGCAACCATTGTGGCAGCTGCAATAGATGCGGTAGAGGATCTCACAGCCGCTGATTATGAATTCGCCTGCAAGGCAGGAACGGCTGCAATACAATCATGCATGGGCTTGGTTGATTCGGGGATGATAGATTACGGGCTTGCTATTGCAGCAGACACCTCCCAGGGGAGGCCGGGTGACGCCCTGGAATATACCGCATCTGCCGGGGGAGCAGCCTACATAATAGGCAAGAAAGATACCCTGGCAGAAATACAGGACACATACTCTTACACCACAGACACCCCTGACTTCTGGAGGAGGGAAGGCATGGACTTCCCATCCCACGGAGCGAGATTCACCGGAAGACCAGCATACTTCAAGCACGTTATCTCGGCAGCGAAGGGGATAATGGAAAGAAATGACAAAAAGCCCAGGGACTTTGATTACGTTGTTTTCCACCAGCCCAACGGCAAATTCCCGCGTAATGCCGCGAAAACCCTCGGATTTAGCAAAGAGCAGCTGGAGACTGGAATGTTAATCTCAAACATAGGGAACACCTACTCTGGGGCCACACCATTAGGCTTGGCTGCTATACTGGATAAGGCAAATAAAGGTGATTTGATTCTTGCAGTCTCGTATGGCTCAGGAGCCGGATCTGATGCCTTCATAATAGAGGTTAATAAAAGAAACGAGGAGAAAAGAAACCAGAAGACGGTAAGAGACTACATGGACCTGAAGGAGTATATTGATTATTCATTGTATGTAAAATACAAGGGTAAACTTAAGGGGGTGGCACTGCAAAGATGACCTCAAGGGTTGCTG
>JAYEGX010000072.1:0-10698 GCA_034659295.1 Candidatus Altarchaeota archaeon
CAAACCACCAGAGAAACCAACAACCAAACCGCCAGAGAAACCAACAGCTAAACCACCAGAGAAACCAACAACCAAACCACCAGAGAAACCAACAGCTAAACCGCCAGAGAAACCAACAGCTAAACCTTCGGAGAAAAAAGAGGGGTTTGGGGAGAGGAAGCTTCTTCCTGTTGAGACCATGTCTAAGGAGGAGATTTTGAGGGAACTCAGGGGTGAATCGATCACTAAAAACGATGGCGGGATCAATAAGGAAAAGAGAAAGCCAGTGGAAGAAGATAAGAGGGTTGTGAAAGAGTTACATGAGCGTGTTGAGGAAAAAAGTAGTGAGGATGATATACCCAACCTTGGGAGAATGGAACCTGAGCAGGTTATGAAGATGCTCAGGGAAGATGTGGGGGAAAAAGAAAGAGCAGATCTGAAGGGAATAACGAAGGTTAGAAAGGAGGCTGTGGAGGAGAAAGAAACCCAGACAGGAGAGGAACACCAGGAGAAAGAAGAGAAACCAGAGAAAAAAGATAAGATATCAAAAAAAGATAAACTAGGCAGTATATTAAGGAATATGGAACTCAAGGCAGATGGAATACAGGGATCCGCCATAGTCACAAGAGATGGTCTCATAGTAGCCTCCAGACTGCCAAGCGGCGTTGACCTGAACGCATTCGGCGGCTTCAGCGCTTCATTCTTCGGTGCCACAGAAACCGCAGTTTATGAACTCAAGAAGGTGCGCCTATACGATGCCTACATAGAAAGCGATGAAGGAAAGGTTATTGCAGTCGAAAGCGGTGAATACGTCTTCCTGGTAACCCTGGTTAAACTAAATGCAAACACAGGTCTGGTTTTGATGTATATGAAGAAGGCAGCAAAGGATATTATGAAGATAATGGAATCCTAAACTATTTATCCTAGAAGGATGTAATAACTAGTATTAGAGAGGTAAAATGGCTGAAATTTCAAGAATAGAGAGAGATAAGGATATAAAACAACAGTTCGCATCCATCTATAGCGAAGTCCATAAGGTTATTATCGGAAATGAAGAGATTGTGGAGAATGTATTAATAGCCCTCTTCGCATCAGGACACGTTCTACTTGAAAGCGTTCCGGGAATGGGTAAAACCGCCTTAACCAACACCATCGCAGGCACGCTAGATTGTATTTTCAAAAGAGTTCAGTGCACACCAGATCTTTCTGCAACCGACATAGTTGGTATGAGCAAATACAATGATGTAACAAAGCAATGGGATCTGGTTAAGGGACCTGTATTCACCAACATCCTCCTAGTAGATGAGATAAACCGTGCCCCGCCCAAGACTCAAGCAGCCCTTCTTGAGGCTATGGCAGAAAAAGAGGTAACCCTTGGTGGTACCACACACGAGCTGCCCAAACCCTTCATAGTCATTGCCACACAAAACCCGATCGAACAAAGTGGAACCTACCCGCTGCCTGAAGCCCAGCTGGACAGGTTCATGTTCAAGTCCGTGGTGAAATACCTTTCACCCGAGGAAGAGATCATGATTATGAAATCCAAGCTCAAGACAGAGAAAATCGAGGAAATATTCAATCCCGCAGAGATAAGAATCATCCAAAAAGACATATTCGAGAACGTTTTTGTATCAGACTCCATACTGGAATACGCGGTCAATATCATAAACGAGACAAGAAGCAGGAGGGAAATCCTGGCCGGTGGAAGTCCCAGGGCCTCAATAGCATTCATGAGAGGTGTTAAGGCCAGAGCGTTTATAGAGGGTAGAGACTATGGCATAGTAGAGGATGTGAAAAAACTAGCGTTCCCCATACTAAGACACCGCATACTATTGTATCCTCACTTTTCAGATATGGGTATGAAATCAGATGACGTGATATCCAAAATACTGCAGAAGGTAGAAGCGCCGATGGATTAATTTTTTTTCTCAAAGATTCCGAGAGCGCAGCCAGCATCCAACCAGCCTTCGGCATACTCTAAAGCAGCCAGGGAATTAGTGTACTCTTTCTTTTCAAAAAAATGTCTGGCATCACTGTAGTAGGAGGAAGCCATCTCATGGAAGTGGTTAGCGACATAGTCTATACCCTCGTTACCTGTCTTTTTAACCGAAAGATTATCGAACCAGGGCTTGGCATTCAGTAAATACTTCTCCAGCTTGGTTCTGTGTTCTACACTCATGTTCAGAAAAAATCCTAGACCCCATGGGAGAACCTGTCGTGGAGCGTCTCATGCTCCCGTACCTCCCGCCTGCCAGCTACCACCTCATCAATGCTGTGTATGGTACCACCAGAGGATGAAACAACCACCTTAACAGATTCAAGGTCAGTGAATTTACCCATGAGTGTGACTTTAACGTTCTCAACCTCCTTATCCATCTCGTAGACGCTGATGTTGACACCCTCAATCCCCTTAATCATCGACAACTCTCTGGCAAAGGAAACAATGTCCGGAGAATGTGGTTTCAGGACATCCAAAACCACCCGCCTCAGTTCGCTTGCATTAGTAGCCATGTTATGTATTGATAATTGATGTATTTATTTAACTTACTTTTTAGCCAGCAGGAAGGTGTAACCCTTCAAATCTTCAAGAAAAGAGTTTGTTTTCCCGCAAACCTCCTTCGCAATGATCTGTCTCTCTTTAGCCCTAGCAGATCTCAGGATTCTAACCTTAACCCTCCCGTGTTTATCCAGCTGGGTTTTGAGTTCATCTATAAGAGAGTCAGTAACTCCCTGTTTCCCTATATTGATTAATGGAACATCTGTTTTCATTTCATCCTCCTCGCCTTAACCTCCCGGATATATGGTCGGAAGTTCACCCTGCCACAGTTAAGGCACTTAACCTCAACCCTCTTTTTAGTGGAGTTGATTCGCACCCTTGATGTTTTCCCAGGTAGAATATACCTGTAGCAGTATCTGCAGTATCGCATCTTCAGCTCCCGTGGGATGGGTACATTATTCCTGGAGCTCAGCTTTCTCGCATTCAACACATACCTGTCAGCTGAATCAGAGCCCCCTTCCAAAGCTGCCTTCCCCGCCTCAGCAAAGAGCACCTCAATCCTTTCCAAAACAATCCCCTTCTGTTCTCTTTTTTCCTTTCCCCTGCTCATCTTGTCAATACTTCAATATTTTTTTTACCAACATAAACCATGTCCTCAAATCTGACACCGAACCGTTTAGGTATGTAGATTCCCGGCTCGATGGTGAACACCATACCCTCCCTCACAACATCGGATGAATCAGATGAGACGCTGGGTTTCTCATGTACCTCCAAGCCAACACCGTGGCCTGTGGAGTGATAGAAGGAGTACCCTTTCTTTTTTATCTCCTCTTCCACGAAATCGTGTATGTCTCTTACTGGCATACCAATCTCCAGACGGTCTATTGCTTCCAGCTCAAGATTAAGTATGAACTCGGAAACCTCCCTCTCCTCCCTGCCAGCAGAGCCTACAGTGATAGTCCGGGTCATATCCGAGAAGTAATTATTGTATCTGGCACCCAAGTCCACGATAACCAGTGAGTTATCTTTAATCTTTTCCTGAGATGGGTTGGCGTGTATGTCTGCCGTAGATGCGCCTGATGCCAGAAGTATTCCCTGCCTGAATGGAGGGCACTCTGAGCCATTACGCCTTAACTCTGATTCCACCTCAGCAGCAGCTTCCGCCTCAGAAATCCCACTGCGAACAACCTCAAAGGCTTTATCCATTCCCTTCAATGCTATGGAAGCTGATTTTTTTAGCATCCCCACCTCATAGGGGGATTTAATCATCCTCTTGGACTCAACAATCTTAGTAGTAGGTGGTTTATAGCCCAGCTTATCTACAAGCTCCCTGTAAAGGTTAATGTTCATATTCTCGACACCAAGACTTTGTTTTTTACCCTTCAAGTAATCGAAAACCTTCCCACTACCATAGACCCTGACATCAAAAGGATATTTGTCATCCAGATACAGGCTGCTGTGATGCTCTATGTATAAATCCTTCAGCCAGAGAACCGCCTCATCCAAACCCACCACAGCAACGCCGGTTTCCATGCCGGTTAAATAACAGATGTTGCCTTTTTTGGAAACCATCAGATGAGTGAGCCCTTCCTCAGACAAGCCCTCCCTGATTTGGGAGAGCCGTGATTCAAGCTCTGATAATAAAACATTCATTTTACAAAACACTCTGAGGGAGAATATTTACCCTCAAACCTCTCTGAGCCCCTTATCCCATTTATAGAATTCCTCAGTATAGAGGAAGGCACCTGCTGTAGGCTCATTATAGCGTTCATCACCGATTATGTGAGGAGATTTCACGCCGGTGATTACGGCAATCACCTCGATTTTATCCCTTAGCTTGGGGTCTATCCTCGCACCCCAGGTGACAGAAGCATCAGGCTTTAGCTCATTCGTAATCAGTTCACCTATAGCATTCGCTTCCCCCAGGGTCATGTCTTCACCGCCGGTTATGTGAATCAGGGCTCCGCTAGCCTCAGAGTAGTCAACCTCAAGGAGGGGTTGTTGCAGAGTATTCCTGGCAGCTCTCTCAACCCTGTCCGGCCCCTCACCTTCACCGACTGATATCACAGCAACCTCTCCATTATTTAACACCGCCCTGATATCCGCGAAGTCCAGGTTAACAAGACTGGGCTCCATTATGGTCTCGGTTATGCCCTTAACCGCTCTGGCAACAACCTCATCTGCTACTGAAAACGCCTTATCTATAGGTAGGTTTGGAACATACTGGACTAGTTTGTTGTTGTCTATTATTATGACAGTATCAGCTACCTTTTTCAGTTTTTCTATACCCATCCTCGCCTTATCCAGACGGGAGCGCTCAAGCTTGAACGGAAATGTAACTATGGCAACCACGATAGCCCCCTGGTCTTTGGCGATTTCCGCTATAACGGGAGCGGAACCTGTTCCGGTACCACCACCCATACCAGCCGTCAGAAATAATAGATGAGTGTTGGCTAGTAGATCACCCAGCTCATGCCGGCTTGCCTCAGCCGCCTTCTCTCCCAGCTCAGGGAATCCCCCGGCACCTAAACCGCCCATCAATTTAGCCCCAATCAGAATCCGGGTTATATCACCGCTGATTTTCTTCAAATCCTGTTTGTCTGTGTTGGACGCTATTAGTTCAGCTCCATCAATGCCTATATGCTCAAGACGGTTTATGGTATTGTTTCCAGCGCCCCCGGAGCCGAGAACAACAATCTTGGGCCTCTCAACCCCTTCAAATTCGTCAAAATCTCTCCGCTCCAGTTTACCATGCTGCAGAGCCGCGCTCACAATGGAATCCATTTTCATTTCATTATTCGATAATGATAAACTATAATTTGTATTTTCAGATATAAATAGTTCAGGGTTAGGGGTGATATTTTGATGCCTATTTAACTAGATAACTTTTAGACAATAAATCCATTAGTTATAATGGTGGGCTAGGCTGGGAGGTTGGGCGTCTCCTACCCTCTCAAATCGTCCTTATGGAGAGGTCGAAGCCTGGGGGGCGATTTATCCCCCTGATATCAGTCTGTGCCTTCAACCATGAACTATTGTCTCACCGGATTTGTCCCCGCGGGAACCGGGTCAGGCCCTGGCGGGAGCAGCCCTAACCACGGTGCACAATGCTGGTGAGGTCGCGGTAGTGAGAAGGGGCTCAGGTAGCTGGTGTCAGGGAGATGAATCCACCTCCGGGCGCGCCCGCCAAAAAAAAAACGAGAGAATACGCTGTAGATAGATATAATAGAATGTGACTTTGTTTCCGGTATTCAGAAGAATGCGGCTTTGTTTCAGGTATTCAGAAAAGAATAACTGAAACCATTACCTCGATAACAATCAAGGCAACAACAACACCCACGATAACCTTGGGATCCATTTTCGGACCGCCTTCGTCTACGTCAAAATACCTCACCAAACCTGCACTTCCTGCAGGGCTTCTAGACTGTCTTTTCTTTAAAACTGGCATTTTAACAAGTTAATGTATTGTAGGTAATCCTTTAAATAACCAAGTCTAGAGATGTCCATATGTCGAGACACTAGTAGGTTTTAGCAGCCAGGACCTCAACGCCTTCAGACCCGCAGACCACACACACCCCCTGCGCTTCATTGACAGATAATATGTTAACGTGTTCCTCAATGGAATTTGCACAGTCTTTTTTGCCGCACCAGCCCACCCTGAGAATACCTTTACCAGCATACTCTTGTAGCTCATCCAAAGTTCTTACAGTATGGAATCCCTCCCTGAAGAGTTTTTTGGCCCTCTCCCGGATAGAGGAGGTGATTTCCTCAAACATGGATTCAACATCCAGTTCAGCTAAACCTATTTGTTTCTTCTCTCCCGTATCCCGCCTCACCACAGTAACATTACCCTGCTTCAGGTCCCTGGGTCCGACCTCAAATCTCAAAGGCACCCCCTTCATCTCCCAATAAAAGTATTTCGCTCCAGGACGCTCGTCGCCATCATCCATCTCCACCCTGAATCCATCATCCCTCATTTTCTTTTCTATATCTCTTGCATAAGAGAGAATCTCCTCCCGATGGGATTCCTTAAAAATTATGGGTATAACAACCACCTGCACTGGCGCGATTTTAGGTGGTAGTATAAGACCCACATCATCCCCGTGTATGCAGATTACAGAAGCGAGCAGGCGGCCGAAGCTGGGTCCATACGATGAGGTGTGAGGTAGCTCATGCTCTCCCTCCTCGTTTTCGAAGGTTAAGCCGAAGGCCTTGGAGAAATTCTGTCCCAGATCATGTACTGTAGCAACCTGTAGGGTACGGCCATCTGGCATGATGGTATCGAACGCGCAGGTTTCAGCCGCTCCGGGGAAACGATCCCACTCAGGTCTGTTGTTTACCACGAAAGGTAGGCATAGCAACTCGTTAATCAGCCTTGAATAGATTTCTTTGATTTCTTCCATATGGGATTTAACGTCGCCCTCATCTGCGTGGGCTGAATGACCCTCATTCCATAGAAACTCCCGCCCCCTTATCAATGGCCTCGTGTGCTTCGTCTCATAACGATAGACCGCACAACTCTGGTGGACCTTATAGGGTAAATCACTGTGGGAGCGAATCCAGAGCTTGAACATCTCATAGATTGGTGTCTCGGATGTGGGCCTTAATGAAAGCTTCCGTTCCAGCTCGTTCCCCCCAGCATGGGTCACCCAGTAAACCTCCTCTTCGAAACCCGCTATGTGCTTGGTCTCCTTTCCAAGGATGTCCTCCGGGATCAGAACAGGAAACAAAACAGGCTGGTGGCCATCTTCATCTAGCAATTCCTCAAGATAATGTTGCATCCTTTTGATCATGGACAAACCCCATCCCTTGTAGATGAGCATCCCCTTAACAGGGTACCTGCTGTCCACAATATCAGCTTTCTCCAGCAGCTCATGATACCACCCGGATAAATCCTCTTTTTTCGTCATCTTAATTTTTTTTTTTAACTCTGAGCTTGAAGGTGTTTCCTCACAATCTTCAGCGCACAATATTTCCCACACATAGAGCACTCCTGCTGGTTCATCAACTCAGGATATTTTCTTCCAGTGTCCCTGTCAACCCCAAGCTTAAGCATCGTCTCCCAGTCCAGCTCACCTCTTGCTTTAGACATCTTATCATCCATTTCTCTTTTTCCCAGACGAACGATGTCTGCCGCATGAGCAGCAATCCTGGAGGCTATAACCCCTGCTTTCACATCGTCTGCGTCAGGTAAACCCATGTGTTCTGAGGGCGTTACATAGCAGAGAAAGTCAGCCCCATGCATTGCTGCAATAGCCCCGCCTATGGCTCCTGTTATGTGGTCGTATCCCAGGGCTATATCCGTAACTAATGGACCCAAAACATAAAAGGGTGAGTTGTCGCAGATTTTCTTCTCCAGCTTCACATTGTATTCTATCTCATCCAGTGGAATGTGACCAGGTCCCTCGATGATTACTGGGGTGTTTGCTTTGCGCGCTTTTTTTGTAAGCCGCCCCAGATTAAATAATTCCTTCAGTTGCAGCTCATCTGTTGAGTCCCTCAGGCAGGCAGGCCTCATAGCATCCCCCAGGCTGATCACAACATCATATTCATTCACTATCTCCACTACCTCATCGAAGAATTCAAAAAGGGGGTTTTCCTGCTTGTTTTTTATCATCCACGCGGCCAGGAAGCTTCCGCCCCGGCTGGTTACCGGAATCAGCCGCTCATCGAGTTTATCCACCAGATCAAGGGTTATCCCACAATGTAATGTAACGAAATCAACTCCGTCCCGGCAGTTTTTTTCAATAACCTTCAGGATGTCTTCTTTGGACATATCTGTTTTTTTCTCTATGAACGCCTGGTATATGGGCACGGTGCCTACTGGAACAGTGGATTCTTCAATGATTTTTTTCCTCATATCATCCAGGCCCGCTCCCACGCTCAAATCCATGATGGTGTCCGCCCCATGGTCTACAGCCGCTTTCGCCTTGATTAACTCACTCTCAACGCCCATACGATCCGGTGAGTATCCTATGTTCGCGTTAACTTTCACCCGGGTGCCTTCGCCAACAGCTAAAGGCAGGATATCTCTTCCGGAATTCTTCAGTAAAACAACAGAACCCTTCTCAACCCTTTTTTTTAGCTTGTTCTCGTCAATTCCCTCCCGCCCGGCTATTTCAGTAAACATCATCTAATCTCCAGCTCGAAGCCTTCCACTTTATCGGAAACCTTAATTCTTAAATCCTTGATTCTGCCAGTGGCCTTCAAATCCTCCTCAAGGCCCTTCAGTTTAGATGTGATCTTGTTATCTGCCTGAACCTCCACAAGCTCCAGCTCCGCTCCAAGCGACAGCTGGTTATCTGACTTGTATCTCCTGATCTCTGAGACCATCTCAACAAACATTTTACCCTTGTCTAAGGCATCCTCTCTCCTCAGATCCTCATCCACTTCAGGCCAGTTGGATAGAGAACATGTTCCCTTAAATAGAGAACCCCATATCTCCTCGCTGATGTGCGGGGTGAAGGGTGAAATAAGAGGCAGTATCGTCTCCAACACCTTACTGAGTGTGTACTGGGCAGCGTACCTGGAGCCTTCCCCATATATTTCCGCCTTATAGAGGCGGTGTTTGACCATCTCCAGATAGTTGTCGGCCAGATCATGCCATATAAAGCTCCTGATGTCCGTCAATGGGATGTTGTAGACGTAGTTGTCCAGGTTTCTCGTGCAATCCCCGACCAGGTTCTGGAGCCTTGCGAGAATCCAGTAATCCACGTCCCTTAACTCCACCTTCTCTCCCTTTCTGTAATCCTTCAAGTGCATCTCAATAAATCTGGAGATATTCCAGAGCTTGGTGAGGAACCTCTGGCTGTGATCGCATTCCTCCCACGAGAAGGGGTAGTCATCCCCCAGCGTTCCTCCAGCAGCCCACTGCCTTATGGTGTCAGCGCAGTATTTCTTCAACGGCTCCTCCGGCTCAATGATGTTACCCAATGATTTGCTCATTTTTCTCCCGTCAGGGCCGGCGACCATGCCATTAATCAATAAATCCTTAAAACAGGTTTCCCCCGTCAGAATCATGCACCTGTAGATGGTGTAGAAAGCCCAGGTCCTTATTATCTCATAACCCTGGGGCCTGAGTGATGCGGGATAAGCCCTCTTGAATAGTTCATCATCTCTTTGCCATTTAGCTATGACCAACGGTGTTACGGAGGAATCAATCCAGCAGTCGCAGACATCGTCCACCCCACAAGCCTTCCTTGCTTTGCATTTACTGCATTCTATTATATTTCCCCTGGGGTCCACCGGAAGCTCCAAACCCAGGTCTTCGGCGGACATTATCTGCCCGCACTCGCACACCCAAAAGGGAATCGGCGTACCGAAAACACGCTGCCTGCTAATAATCCAGTCCCAGTCCATAGCCTCAGTCCAGTCAACCATCCTCTGCAGCATAAACGGCGGATACCAGTTCATCTCACCCGAAGCATCCATAACCTCATTGAGGTAGCCTCTGACATTGATGAACCACTGTTGCATGGGCAGCAATTCTATGGGTGTTTTACAGTTGCTTCTCTCGGTGTGGGATAAAACCGAATGCCTGAGTTTCTCGATTTTCCTTATGTGACCGTCTTCAACCAGATCCTCTGAGATCTTCCTCCTGGCTTCCTCAACGGACAAACCAGAGTATTTACCAGCTACAGCAGTCATACACCCCCTAGAGTCTACTGCCTCAATAACAGGAAGATTATACTTTTTCTGCCATGCGATATCCTGCTCATCCCCGAAAGTGCATAGGTACACCACCCCCGTACCGAACTCAACATCCACCGCCTCATCCCCCAAAACGGGAACCCCCCTATCATAGACAGGTAGCATGGCTTTCTTCCCAATAAACTTCCGGTACCTCTCATCGCCTGGGTGGACGAGTACTCCAACACAGGCAGGCATCATCTCAGGTCTCGTGGTTGCGATAGTCAGCTTATGACCCTCACATTCCAGATTTATATGATATAAACTGCCCTCCTCCTCGATGTGACCCACCTCAGCCTTTGCCAGAGCAGTACCGCACCGGGGGCACCATAACACAGGATGCTTTGCCCGATACAGTATCCCCTTACGGTAGAACTCAAGTAGTGTTTCCTGAACAAGCTTCTTGTAGTCTTCATCCATTGTCCGATAGGTAAGAGACCAGTCAGTGGAGTAGCCGATGTCATTGAACTGCTTCTTCATTCTCTTAATGGCTTTTTCGGTCCACCCCACACACCTGCTGATGAATAGTTCCC
>JAYEGX010000073.1:0-2649 GCA_034659295.1 Candidatus Altarchaeota archaeon
ATAATCCCTGACGGAAACAGGAGATACATGAGGAAGACAGGCATAGACGACCTGGAAAAAGCTTATCGCCTTGGGATAGACCGCTTCTACGACCTCGTGGAGTGGTGTGATGATCTGGGAGTGGGCGAGGTCACAATATACACACTCTCCCTAGAGAATCTGGAAAACAGGGGCATGGAAGAGCTTTACATACTAATGAACCTGTTCGCTGAAAATACCATGAAGGTGTTAAGCGACGAGAGAATGCATAATAGAGAGATAAAAGTAAACATCTGCGGTAACAGGGAATACCTCACCGAATACTTCGGTGAGAGAGGTGTTGAGTTAAACCAGAAATTCAATAAACTAGAAGATAAAACCGAAGGCTATGGGGGAATGAAACTTAATCTCGCAATAGCATACGGCGGCAGGCAGGAAATAATAAACGCCTGCCAGATGATAATGAACAACGGAGGGGAGTTTACCGAGGAATCCATCCAGGAACACCTCTGGATTAAAAGCTACCCAGACCTCATAATCAGGACCTCAGAGAGCCGGTTAAGTAATTTCCTGCTCTGGCAGTCCGCTTACTCGGAATTCTATTTCGTGGACAAACTTTGGGAGGAGTTCCAGCGAGATGACCTGGTTGATGTTTTAGAGGACTTCAGAGACAGAGAGAAAAGATTTGGGCGGTGAATTATGGAAGAAAATAAAGACATGATAGACGAAGAGTATATTGATTTATCAGGCCTGAGCAAACACTTCGAGGAACCGGTTCTGGTGGTTTCCATTCTAGCGTTTCTTTTAGCCGCGATAAAGGCTGTATTCCCCTCCCTCGAGTTCGGTGCAATCGACATAGGTCTTGGGAAGCTGTCGCTTTATTTCATCGGGACCTTTTTTCTGGGATTACTGTGCATCTATTTTATATACATCTACCTCAGAAAGGAGGAGAATAGAAACTATAGCCTCCTAGTGATTCCATTACTCATATTCACTACAACAATATTCATGTGGTACTCAGATCAGGGTGGGGGCATCAACGAAAGAGACTTTAATGTACTGTCTGTGGTTTCCGCAAGCTTCCTTCTCTTCTACTCGCTCTCGTTCCATAAGGTGATGAAACCCTCAACAGCATTGCTTACAGCAATCTTTTTGTCCACACTCATTACACACGTTGCCCCTGCAGTTACAATCCAGGGAATCAACTGGAGTGGTAAATACCTCTCCGCCCTAGACCCATACTATTACTACAGGCATGCGAATACCATAGTTGATACTGGTTTTGTGCCAGAAAAGGAGACGCTGGTTTATCCCACAGACAGGCCCACATTCGAAAACAGCAAATTCATGGTTTCCGTGTTCATGGCTTCCATAACATTAATCCTCCAGCCCTTAGGTATCTCAACCATGGACGTTGCCATCGTGTATGCGGGTGTTTTCGCTGCATTCTCTTCAATAGTTCTTTATTTATTGATCAGGGACTTATTCTCGGAATATGAACCCTACAACAAAGCAGCTGCTTTGTTCGCTGCTTTCATGTTGATTTTCAATCCTGCTTTTGCCGCTAAGGCAATAGCAGGCAATGCCGAAGACGATGCATTAGGTCTTTTCCTTCTGATAGCCTCGTATTTTCTTTTCATCCTAGCATACAGGAAAAAGAGCTTCAAGCTATCTCTTATCTCAGGATTCTCTTTTCTCCTGCTCAACCTGACATGGGGCGGGTATAAATTCGGATTCCTTGTTTTATGTATTTTCACGATAGGTTACGCTGCAATAAACGCCCTGCAGGACCTATATCTCTACATATTCCATGATAGAAAGAAGATAAACAGAAGTTACATAGAACACCTACCCTACCTTATAATACCCGTAGCCATCAGCAACCTCGCTTTCATCATCCTGCACGCCCAAGGCAGCATACCAGTATTCAGGTTAAGCGAGATACCGAATTATAACCTGATAGCTTTTGGAGTAGCTATTGCCCTACCCCTCATCCTGGAGATGCTCAGAGTCTATCTCTCAGACAGAATCATCAAAGAGGGAGAGGACTACGACAGCAGAATAAACAACTTCCTCCAGAAAAACATCTACCCAATCTCAGGCATTATACTGTTTGGCGGCATCATTTTTCTGGTTTCTTCCATGGACCCTGTTGGCATACTCAACTATGGGATTCATGTTGTTACCGGAGCGAAGCAGACGGAGATTATCGGCATGACCACGGCAGAGCAGAATCCACTATGCAGTAAAATATTCACCGAGAACTGCTTCATGAGCCTTTATGCAACCTTCGGTGTTGCAACCGTTTTCGCATTATTTTCTGTTTTCATACTTGCATACTACACCTTTGCATCCAAGAACAATTTTGGCCCCCTGTTTATTTTATGCTGGAGTCTGCCCATGATATGGGGTGTGGTGAATAAATCACAGTACCAGTTCACGGCAAGCATTCCCATAATCTCGCTGGGAGCGGTCTTCGCCCTGCTTATGGTAATGAAAAAAGAGGAATGGGAGAGTCTGAGAGTCATACCAACCATCCTGTTGATTGTGCTCCCTCTTGTTTTAACAATAGGAAGTCACACCCCGATAGTAGGTGCCTTTGGCGGCAGGATGCCCATGGATAGGGGAACCGAACCAGGGGATATAAAATACTGGTATCCTGCTCTGGAG
>JAYEGX010000074.1:0-32163 GCA_034659295.1 Candidatus Altarchaeota archaeon
CCCCACGGAATACTGGCTTGAAGCCTCCTCGTAGTGTAACGCAGCCAGCTCCCGCATCTTGTCCTCGTCAAAGGCAAAAGAATTAAGACTGCATGCAATCAGTAAAAAAACAACTGCAAAAACAATTTTAGTGTTTCTTTTAGCGCTCATCTTTAAATTATTTAATTAAAGGGTATTTATTCTTTTCTATGGCTGGAGTCTATGATATCCCACACCCTCACTGCGATCTTTTCTTTTTTGTCCTGTGGAACGAGGACATACTCTCCGTTTTTGTTTAACACCACAACCTCGTTTTTCTTGGAGCCCACGACATTCTTTTTTATATCATTTCCCACCACCAGATCAAGGTTCTCGGCCTTGAGTTTGGTGTATGCAGCCCTCATCAGCTCACCCGGGAGCAGGCCGTACTCTGCCTTGAAGGCTACAACATAAACCATCCTGTATTTCTCTTTGACTATTTGCGTCAGTTTAGGGTTGGGTTTCAGTTTAAGGTTCAGGGTCTTGTTCATGGACTTGATTTTTTTCTCGTGGTAGGCTGGTGTGTAGTCGGCTATGGCCGCCGTCGATATGAGCACATCGAATCCCTCAGCCACATCCTCCAGGGATTTTATTATCAACTCCCTGGCTGTCCTGACCCTTTGTATTGTCGCATTCTCCGGAAGCGATACCTCAGTCCGGGCAGCTACCAGAGTAACTTGATGCCCTCTCCTCAGGGCTTCCTCCGCCATTGCCCCACCCATCCTGCCAGAGCTCCCGGTTGTAATGTACCTGACAGGGTCTAGGGGCTCCTCTGTCGCCCCTACTGTTATGAGAACCCTCATTTTTATTCCAGAATCTTCCCGTCAACGTCTATCTCACCGCAGCTTATCCTTTCCCCTGATAGGGGTTTCCGGTCGTCTGCTAAAACTATGGGAATCACAAGGATACTCAGCCTGCTAAGACCTTTCTTGAACCTTATGGCGTTTATTTCCTCAGCCCTCAGAAGCGTTTCCTCGGAAACAACAATGCAATCTATCTCGGGGTCTATGGTGGCTATACCATAGGAATCGTCTATCTGTATTATGGTGTATGGCTTCCCATTGCCGTTAATTTCTATGTATTCTTTCAGCTGCCCCTCTCTTGTGGAGTATGACTTGGTCTTAAGGACACGGAACCTTGAAGCGAATTCATCGGAGGTTAAGCCGATTACAACAGACCTGCCGATCTCAAAAGCAGCGCCCAGTATACCCTTATGACCTTTGTGCAACCTGTTAAAGGTGCCACCAACAACAACCTTCCCATACATTTTCCAATCAATAACTCATTAAGAATGCATAGGTTATATATATGCCGTAAACGATTATATGGAAGTATATTTAATGGTTAATTTGTAGTATTAATATATGTTTGATGACCTTTACAGTCAAATGATTAAAAGGGTGTCCCATAAGAGACTCATGGTTCTGCCGGTAGCTATTGCCATTTCAATGTCTTTTCTTATCGCGGTAAACGGTATTCCCCAAGGCCTTGATTTTGCAGGAGGCAGCTGGGTTGAGGTCACACTGGAGGGGGATGTAGATAGGGGAGTGATAGATGCTATCGAAAATGAACTGAAACAGAGGGGTGCTGAAAACCTTGATGTCTACGCTGGAGCGGAACTCGGCAGCGACATATATAAAATTACAATAAGCACCACCACCGTAATAGATAAAGATGATACAAGAGAACTCCTGGAAAGATATTTAGGTGATTTAAGGGAGAATGATGTTGCAGAGATAAAAGTTGAATCAGAACCAAAACCTGATGTAAGGGATAGGATAAGAAATAGATTAGCGGGCTCTGACATATCATTTGACAAAGATAATTCCACACTCATCATTACTGCAATGGATATCGATGCGGATGAGGTGGGAAGGGCATTAGACCTGTACATGGAGGGTGCAACAAGCGTTTATCTGAAGGAGAAAAACTACCGGATGGAGAGCATAGGCAAAACCCTTGGAGATAAATTTTGGGAGCAGGGCATATACGCTGTTTTATTCTCTTATCTGTTGGTTATTGCCGTGATTTTTTTTGTCTTCAGGGAGTTTATTCCGAGTATGGCTATCATTCTGGCTGCATCATTCGATGCTGTTTTCGCCCTCGGGGGAATGAGTATTTTCAACCTGTTGCTTGAGCCAGCCACTCTTGTATCTCTTCTGATGTTGATTGGATACTCTGTGGATTCCGACATCCTTTTAACTACCAGGGTCCTGAAGACATCCAAGGGTACGGTCAATGAGCGGATAGACAGCGCCATGAAAACAGGTCTTACCATGACGGGAACGACCATGGGGGCTATGTTGATCATATTGCTGGTCACAAACACCTTCATAAAGATACCTGCTTTACCCAACATAGCTATTGTTCTCTTAATGGGTCTGGTGGCTGATTTGATTAACACCTGGTTTCTGAATGCAAGCATACTAAAATGGTATGTAGAAGAGCGGGGGGGTAAGTTTAACATACTGGGAAAGCGATAGAATGGATCCTAACAAGATAAGAAATATACTAAAGAGCTGGAGGATAATATTCCTGGTGTTTATAGTAGTGGTATCCCTGCTTTTGGTGATGAACATCATCCCGGTAAATAGCGGCAAGGGCATTGGTGTTGGTAACGGCCTGGACTATGGCCTGGATTTTGCCGGAGGCGTACAGATGCAGTTGAAGCTGGAAAGAGAGGTGGATAAGGATACCATGGAAATCGAGAAGGGAATACTCCTCTCCCGGCTGAATGCAATGGGTTTGAAGGATATATCAGTCAGACCCTGGGGTAACCAGTATATACTTGTACAGATATCAGACGCATCACCTACTGAGAGGGAGAGGATTGAGAGGATATTAAAGCAGCCAGCCCGGTTCGAGCAGCTAATTGACGGGGAACTGGGCGTTAATGGGGATGAGATTGAAGTAGACTCTGATCCAAGATCCTCAGGAGTATTCGAAGGACAGCAGGGAGGCTATGGATGGAGGGTTGGCGTTAAAATCACTGGAGAAGGTGCCCACAGATTTGGTAAAGTGGCATTCGGCAAGTACTTCGGCGAAAACAGCCCCATGAACCGGCCTGTTGATTTATTTATCGACAGACCCTCTGAATCCGTTATCGTGATGAAGAGTGGGGAGTACCATATACTGGCTAATCTCACATCCAGCGCTGATACCGGCTCCATATACTATGGGGACACAGCCCTTCAGATTATGGAAGAGAGATCGAATCTTACTGTTATTCCATGGAGCCTAAACGATAGTCTTTTCCTTCCAGCTGTAATGAACTACAGCAACAGATACGACAGGGTTATTATTGCAGGAGATGATTATGAGATACCAGAGAAGGTCAGGGCCGAAATTGAGGAACTGGGTTTTGTAACTGAGAGGAGACCTAAGGGGAACAATACCTATGAGGGCTGGGTTAAGGAGATTACCGGCTTAATGACATCACCTAGGCTGAACTTTAACACCAGAGGAGAGCCGGTTTATGGTGCAGTTATCACCGGATGGACCCCTACATTGGAGGATTCCGTCGAGGAATTGAAACAGAATAAGATATGGCTTTCTTCAGGTAATCTACCTGCTAAGGCGGAAATTGAGTCGCAGTCAGAGGTTCCAGCATCCCTTGGCGGACAGTTTCTTGAGGGTTCGTTTATTATAGGGGTTATAGCTATTTTGACTGTTGCAGTTATAGTCTATTTAAGATACAGAAAATTGTTTATTGTCGGACCTCTTATGTTTACCGGCTTAAGTGAGATTATGATAATCCTGGGTCTTGCCTCCGTAATAAACTGGGAGCTTGATTTAGCTGCGGTTGCGGGAATAATAGCTGCTGTTGGTACTGGAGTGGACGATCAGATTCTTATAACCGACGAGACCCTGAGGAGGGATGAGAGAAGGAAGATTGTTAGTGTAACGGAGCAGATTAGGAGGGCTTTTTTCATAATATTCACCGCTGCTGCCACAACTATTGCTGTGATGCTGCCTGTTTTTACTATACAGGCTTTGCAGGGTTTTGCTTTCACCACCGTTGCAGGAGTGTTGATTGGTGTGTTCATCACAAGAAGGGGTTATGCAAAGATAATTGAGGAATTAATCAGCTAGATTTGAACAATGTTTTAAAAAGTTAGTATCCTATTTAAAAAGCATAAAAATAATAATTAACTATAATTATTTATCATTACAAATATGCTAAAATGAATCAGATAGAACACATAAAAAAAGTTGAAGAGAAAGTCGAAGAGAAGATAGAAAAGGCACGAAAGGATGCTGAGAAAAAGGTCAAGGCCGCGAAAATGGAAAGGAAACACCTCGTCCAGGTCAGAGTAGAAGACGCTGAGAAAAAGGTCAAGGAGATGATAGCAAATGAGAAAAAAAGGGCTGAAAAAGAGGTTGAATCCCTTAACAAATCAATAGAGGAAGAAATAAGAAGTGTCACAATGAAATCCGATTCCGAGATGGGAAGAACCGTTAAGCTGATAAACGAGAAGTTGATGGGGTGAAAATGGGTCTGGAAGAGCTCGAGAGCAGAATCATGGAGGATGCGGAGAAACAAATCCGGAAGATAAACGAGGAAGCTAATAGAAAAATAGAGGATATACGAGAGGAAATCGAAAGGGATGCGAATCAGGAAGCTGAGAAAATCCTCAAGAAAGGCAAGCAGGAGGCGAATCTCACCTACAGGAGGATAATCGCAGACATCATTATCAAAGGGAAGGATAGGATAGAAAAGAGGGAAAATTCCATCATTGACGATGCATTTGGAAGAGTGCGTAATGCTATACTTGAATCAAGCGATCCGGAAAAGAGGAAATTCCTGGGAAAGCTCATAGAAAGAGACAGGAATAAGGTACATGAACCCCAGATGATGGTAGATGTGAAATACGCTAACCTCATTGAAGAAGCTAAAGCTGGTGATATAGGCGACTTTGGGGTTGTTATCCAAAGCAGGGATGGAAAGATGAGGATAGACAACACCCTCAACAACAGGATTAACCGTTTGAAGACGACCCTTAGGCCGGAAATTTCCTCCATGTTGTTCGGTTGACGATGGCGAAACTTTGCATAATAGGTGACAGGCTTACGGTAACAGGCCTTGAGCTAGCGGGATTGAAGAACATGCAGATAGCGGACCAGAAAACCATAGTGGAGAAGATAAGGGATATGGACGAGGACATGGATGTTATATTAGTGACTCAATCCCTTGCCAGGGAAGCGGTAAAGGAAATCAAGGAACTAAGAAGGGATGGTAAGATTGTGGTGGAAATCCCGGATAGAGAGGGTGGTGGTGAGGAAACAACAAGCATGATAGTTAGGAATGTTATTGGATTCGATTTAGCAAGATAGGTGTATTACATAAAATGGCTAAAATAGTGCGGATTACAGGACCTCTTGTAGAGGCAGACGGTATGCGAGGCTATCAAATGCACGAGGTCCTGAAGGTAGGTGACGAGAAACTCATAGGTGAGATAATAAAACTGGAAGAGGATGCAGCATCCATACAGGTCTACGAGGAAACAGGGGGTGTAAAGCCGGGGGAACCGGTTGAAGGAACTGGAAGAACCCTATCTGTTGAACTGGGACCCGGAATCATTAAGTCCATCTATGATGGAATACAGAGACCACTGAACCTTATTGAGGAGGTTTCCGGAGACTACATATCGAGGGGGATCTCTGTCACACCAATAGACCGGACTAAAAAATGGGCTTTCAATCCCCTGGTAAAGGAGGGGGATAAGCTTGTTGGGGGGGACATAATAGGTGAGGTCAGGGAAACCAAGGTCATGGCCCACAAAATCATGGTCCCGCCCGGAGTCAACGGCAAGGTAACAAATATTGAAGACGGGAAATTCAATGTCGAAAATACCGTATGCATACTTAAAGACGATAACAAAGAGCAGAAGCTGGCTATGATGCAGATCTGGCCGGTGAGAAGACCTAGACCGTTTACCGAGAAACTCGACTGTGACGTGCCCCTTATTTCAGGCCAGAGGATATTCGACACATTCTTCCCCCTGGCTAAGGGAGGTACTGCAGCAATCCCAGGAGGATTCGGCACAGGCAAGACTGTTTCACAGCACCAGCTCGCTAAATGGGTTGACGCCGAGATCATAGTCTATGTGGGCTGCGGCGAGAGAGGTAACGAGATGACAGAGGTGCTTGAGGAATTCCCTGAGCTGGAGGACCCGAAGCATGACCTACCGCTGATGGAGAGAACAGTGCTTATCGCGAACACATCCAATATGCCGGTTGCAGCAAGGGAAGCATCAGTGTATACTGGTATGACACTCGGTGAATACTATAGGGATATGGGATACAATGCTGCCCTGATGGCTGACTCCACATCCAGGTGGGCTGAGGCAATGAGGGAAATCTCAGGAAGGCTGGAGGAGATGCCAGGCGAAGAAGGTTATCCGGCTTATCTGGCCTCCAGGCTGGCTGAATTCTATGAGCGATCCGGCAGAGTTAAATGCCTTGGAAGTGATAACAGGATAGGTTCAGTATCAATCATTGGAGCTGTTTCCCCTCCCGGAGGAGACTTCTCGGAGCCGGTAACCCAGAACACATTAAGGGTGACGCAGGTATTCTGGGCTCTTGACGCGAAACTGGCTGACAGGAGGCATTTCCCGGCGATAAACTGGCTTAGCTCATACTCACTTTACAGCGACATATTAGCCGACTACTTCAACACCGAGGTGAACGAAAAATGGATGAGAAACAAAATCAAGACCATGACCATACTCCAGAAGGAATCAGAGCTGGAGGAGATAGTGCAGCTGGTAGGTCCAGATGCCTTACCTGAAAGGGAGAGATTGGTTTTGGATGTTGCCAGGATGCTAAGAGAGGATTTCCTGCAACAGAACGCATTCCATGAGGTGGATACTTTCTGTCCGCTGGATAAACAGTACAGGATGCTGGAAATAATACTCAGATTCCATGACAAGGCTCTTATATCGCTCGAAGGTGATATGACGCCGGAGAACATATCAAACCTTGATGTAGTCGACGATATAGCTAAGATGAAATACATTCCCAATGAAACCTTCAAAAAGGAGTTCAAGAAGATAGAAAGGGCTATAGACGAAAGCCTTAGAGGAGTATAAAATGGCGATAAAAGAATACACCAGCGTTGTGGGGGTTGCAGGCCCACTGATGACTGTAGATAACATATCAGGTGTCAGCTACGGGGAGGTTGTTGAGATAATAACCTCTAAGGGGGAGAAACGCACCGGCCAGGTGCTTGATGCAATGACCGATAAAGTGGTTGTTCAGGTATTCGAGAGCACCTCGGGACTGGATACCAAAAACACAAGAGTCAAGTTTCTTGGCGAGACCATGAAGATTCCTGTATCAGAGAATGTTCTGGGTAGAATATTTGACGGGGCCGGCAGACCCATAGACGGTAAAGGCAATCCCATTCCAGAGGATAGGAGGGATATCGAAGGTGAGCCCATGAACCCGTATGCCAGAGAGTTCCCCAAAGATACTATACAGACAGGTATTTCGGCTATAGACGGTATGAACACTCTTGTCAGGGGGCAGAAACTGCCTATTTTCTCAGGCGCAGGATTGCCGCACAATGAACTGGCAGCCCAGATTGCCCGACAAGTCAGTGTTTCTGGCGAGCAGGAGGATTTCGCCGTGGTTTTCGCTGCTATGGGAATCACAGCAGGAGAGGCATCATTTTTCAAGAAAGACTTCAAGAGAACAGGTGCCTTGGAGAGAATTGTTTCATTCATTAACCTGGCTGATGACCCAACCATAGAGAGGATTATTACACCAAGAATTGCCTTGACCACTGCTGAATTTTTGGCATTCGACAAAAACATGCACGTTCTCGTAATACTAACCGATTTGACAAACTACTGCGAGGCATTGAGGGAGATTTCAGCCGCTAAAGAGGAGGTCCCGGGAAGGAGAGGATATCCCGGTTACCTTTACACTGACCTATCAACACTATACGAGCGTGCTGGGAGAATAAAAGATAAAAAGGGCACAATAACCCAGATACCCATTCTCTCCATGCCAGGAGACGATATGACACACCCCATACCAGATCTTACAGGCTATATTACGGAGGGGCAGATAGTATTATCCAGGCAGTTGCACAGAAAAGAGGTTTACCCCCCAATTGACGTACTGCCCTGCCTGTCAAGGCTTATGAATCAGGGCATCGGCTCCGGGAAAACCAGGGAGGATCACTCTGATGTATCAAACCAGATTTATGCAGCATATGCCGAGGGACGTGACCTGAGGGACCTGGTAGCGGTTGTTGGTGAAGAGGCCTTAACGGAGAGAGATAAGAAATTCCTTGAGTTCGCTGAACGCTTTGAGTCAGAGTTTGTTAACCAGGGCTTAAGCGAGAACAGGACAATCAATGACACCCTTGAGCTTGGATGGGAGCTCTTATCTGTACTGGATGAAAGAGACCTGAAGAGGGTTGATCCCAAGTATATAAAAAAGTATCACCCGGAGCACCAGGTTTCTTGAAGAAATAAAAAATGGCAGACATTATTGAGGGAATCCATCCCACCCGGATGGAACTGCTGGAGATAAACAAGAAGGTAATCCTTGCTGTTAAGGGACACAAGCTCCTCAAAGAGAAGAGAGATACCCTGATGACTGAATTCCTTGGCGTGATAGAGGAGGCTAAGGGTTTAAGAAGTGAGGTCATAGATTCCATGGAGGAGGCCTACAGCAATCTGATAACTGCAGAGGCTGTGATGAGCTCATCTGACGTGCAGTCCATTGCTAACTCCATCCCTGAATCCAAAAAGGTGGATATTACCCTCAGAAACGTTATGGGCGTGAGGATACCCCAGATGAGCTTGGAATCCGATCAGGAAGCTGCAGCGAGCTGGGAATACCGTACACCATTGTCCACGGCTAAAATAGATGATTCGGTGGAATCATTTAATGCTGTCTTGGAGAAACTGGTTAAGCTGGTGGAGGTGGAGGAAACCATCCTAAGACTTGGGGAGGAAATCAAGAAAACCAAAAGAAGGGTTAATTCACTGGAGCATAGAATGATTCCCCGACTCAAGGCCACCCAGTTCTACATAAACATGCGTCTTGAGGAGATGGAGCGGGAGACTTTCTCCAGCCTTAAGGCAGTGAAGAGGAAAAAGGAGAGGGAAAAAAAACAGCATGAAGAAACTTCTCCCTTATAAGGCAGTCTTATGCCCCTTTTGTGGGGGTATTCAGGTCACGAAGGGGGAGAAACAGTTCAGGTGCAGACTCTGTGGGAAAACCAGCTCCTTCAGGCACGACAGTAAATGGAATGTTAAACTCAAAGGATTCCATGCAGAGGAACAGGCCAGGGAATACTGCAAGGAATGGAAGAAGAGTAAGGCAGTGGGAACAGACGGCTTCAAATCCGGTAAAGAAATGTAGGCTTACTTCCCTATCCTGGTGCCCGCATATTTCTCACCTGAGATCGCTTCCCCCATGTTCTTGAGGTCTCTGCCATTTAAGAAGATTGTTTTTATGCTAGAGCGCTTAATTATTTTAACAGCCAGGGGATCTATTAACGCATAGCTTCCAGCATCAACAGGATACTCTCTTATGAGGTCCATCAACTCGTTTGGGGTAATTTCTTCGATGAGTCTGGCATCAGCGTGTTCAGCTGGATTTTTGTCGAATATGCCGCCCACATCGGTTGCATTAATCAGCAGGTCAGCTCCAACGTATTCTGCTAGCAAGGCGGAAACACCATCCGTGCTGTGACCCGGGTGAGTGCCCCCCATGACCACAATCTTCCCCCTCTCAAGCTCCTCTCTGGCTTTCTGGAAGACAGTTGGGGGCTCAAGGGTAGCCGCATCTCCGATAGCAGCTGAAAGCAGTCTGGCATTCAACCTGGAGGCATCAATCCCTATAAGATCGCATAACGCCTCAGATGAGTTAAACGCCCGGGCCACGTCAATGTATTTTCTGGCAAGCCGCCCCCCGCCAGAGACAACAGCAACATCATTCCCCGAAGATAAATCAACCAGAAAGGAAGCCAGCTCCCTGATATATCCAACATCAACCTCCCCCGGAACCAGGATTGATCCCCCTATAGATAAAACAATCCTCATCTTGTATAATATTTCACCTGAATACTAAATAAGTATATGGTGAAAGCCAGCCAGAAACTGGATCTTGTGGTTTTCGGGGACACAGCCATAGACCACTTTTATGAGGTAGTCAAGATACCCAAAATCAACGAGGCATCTGATGTTGTCAACTTCCACAGCTTTTATGGGGGGATGGGAGCCAACACCGCAGTGGTAGCTAACTCCCTCGGCCTCGATACTGCGCTGGTCTCTGTTATCGGAACGGACGCGGAAGACTACAGGAACTACATGAAAAATCTTGGAATCAAGTTGTACCTTAAGGGTATATTCGGTGAGACCACGAAATCAATGTTCTTCAAAAAATCCGGGAAACAGATAAGCTTCTTTTACAAGGGAGTCACTGAAAAACTAAACGAACTCGACTTCGATACAGATATCATAGACTCCGCGAAATGCGTCTACCTTGCCAGAACCTACCTGGATTTGCAAAACAGGGTAGCCAGAAAATGCAGGAACAGGTTTCTGTTATACAACCCGGGTTATGGGGTCTTCAAGTTTGAGCAGATACCTAAAAAATTCAGGCAGATACTCAAGAAATGCGATGTTCTGGTATTAAACCACCATGAATTGGAGTATTTAGAGAATATCGGCTTCAGGCTGGACTTCAAGCTTGGACCTAGGGTTTTCCTCATAACAGGTGGTAAAAGAGGGGCTAGGGTCTACTTCAAGGGTGCGCAGATTAATGTTCCCCCATACAAAAGAAACGCCGTTGACCCATCAGGAGCGGGAGACGCATTCAATGCAGGCTTTCTTGCAGCACACCTTAGAGATTATGATATCTACGAATCTGTGAAGATAGCGAACGCTACAGCATCCTTTATCGTGGAGGAATGGGGATGTCAGACTAACCTGCCCTCATGGGAGGATGTTATGAGCAGATACAATAAAATCTAACCCCCTAAGCCTCTTTTTCTTTGCTTTTCAGGCCTTCAAGCTCAACCTCGACATCTATAAGCTTTTTCTCATAATCCTGAACCAGAGACCTGTATGCTTGCTCATCTATCTCTCTCTTGTGGAACTTAAACCTAGCCCGCATAATTTTCTTGTTGAATTCCTCATTCTTAACTTCCAGAGTATTCAATCTCTCCCTTTCCTCCGATGATAGTGACGGCTTCAGGCGTTTCCTTTCGGTTTCAACAATCTTTTTCATCTCCTTTTTTTGGTTGGATAACATGGCAAAGGTCTCTACATCCTCTAACAGCTTTTTATATTCTTCCTTGCTATCACGTTCCTCCATCTGCTTCTTTGCCTGTGAATACCAGGGGGGTAGGGAGGATTCAACATCCTCAATTACATCAAGGAAGTCATTCATTTCAACACCCCTTCTTAAACCGCCCTCGACAGCCTCCTGCCAGGGGATTTCAGAGGCTCTATTACATATCTCTTGTATATCAGCCGAGGAGTATCCATCAGTTAACTCGGCGAGCATCTCAACATTAATTTTCTCATCGACTGGTATGTCTCGCATATGAACCATGAAAATCTCAGCCCTCGCCCGCTTATTCGGCCTTGAGACCAGGATTTTTTTAGAGAACCGTCCGGCTCTCTTGATTGAGGGGTCCAGGATCCATGGAAAGTTGGTGGCCGCTATAACCATCAACATCTTGTTTTTCTTTGAGTTATCTAATTCCTCAAGGAGTATGTCCACTATACGTCTTTCTTTACCGGTGAGCAACAGGTCTCTTCTCATGGCTAAAGCATCTAGTTCATCAAAGAACAATATCGCTGGAGTGTTCTTGTTAGCTCTCTCAAATATCTCCCTGACATTCTTCTCGGATTGACCATCCTTGTCAGATATTATATCTGTTATTTTCACATCAAAAAAAGAGGCCTTGCACTCGCCTGCTGCAGCCTGCACTACATAGGTTTTACCACATCCTGGGGGGCCGTATAGTAGGATTGAACCAGCTTCCTTCCTGAACTCCTTAGCCAGATCCTCCCTCATCAGGGGGTAAACAATATTCTTTTTTATCTCATCCTTCACGTTCTTTAGATTACCTACATCTGCGAAGGTCAGCTGGGGCTTAACTGCTTCATCAATCCCGCCCCCGTATTTGAGTATATGCTCAGAGAACTTCTTGAACCATTCTGTCTCACCGCTATCCCTTATCTCTTTCGCAGCAATCTTGAACCAGGGAATCAGGGAAGACTTTTGTTTTTCTATAGCGGCCATAAAATCCTTTATGGAGATCTCTCTTTTTCCCCCACCATCCAACGCCTCCTGCCAGGGCCTGTCAGCAGCCTGATCGCAGATGACTTTTATGTCAGATGACGAGTAGGATTCTGTTAACTCCGCCAGTTTCTCGAAATCTATGCCGGAAGATATTGGAAGCTTCTTGGTGTGTAGTTTAAATATCGCTAAACGGGTTTCAAGATCAGGGGGTGGGATAAATATTTGTTTGGTAAACCTGACAGACCTCCTCAGGGCCGGGTCAATGTTCCAGGGAACGTTTGTGGAGGCCATAACCAGCACATCCTCTCCCAGACTGTCAACTCCATCCATCTCCATCAGGAACTGGTCTATTTCCATCTTCTCCGCATAGGAGCGGCCCTTAACCCTTCGACCTCCTATCGCGTCTATCTCATCAAAGAATATTATCGCAGGAGAGCTTCTCCTAGCCTCCTCAAATACCTCATGAAGGCTTCTGGCGCCCTCCTCCACCCCACGGGATATGATGTCGCTTATGTTGACGTTAAAAAATACGACACCGCATTCCCCTACCGTCGCCTTAGCTATGTAGGTTTTACCGCATCCTGGAGGGCCATAGAGCAGGATTGCCCCACCGCCTTTTTTCCCGAACTCCTTGGCCAGCTCCGGCTTGGTCAGGGGATATACTATCGCCTGCCTGATCTCGTTTTTTATGCCCTCTAAATTAGCGACATCAGAGAAATTTATGGTCGAAGCCTCCACCGGAACAGCATTCTTAGAACCTATGGCTGTTCCAATAGCTACCGGCTTAAGTGGTTCCCCCCCCATGATTGTTGATTTAGGCATGGCGTTCCTGCAAACAGGGAAGTGCATTTTCGGTTCGATCTTCATGTGCTGCTCGCTCTTTTCTCTAACACCCTGCAGATAAGGCAGTAATGTGATGCCCTCCAGCTCAACCTTTCCGCTGAATAACAGACCAAGAACCTCGCTTATTTTGTCTATGGAGTACTTGATTTTGTCTTTATCATATCCTGCGACCGTGATTTTTGTTTCCTTCAGGTGAGCGGATAGATCCCAGCCATCGTCCCTGAAATGTGGGAAATCGTAGTTGAATTTCACCCTCCTTTTCACAAGAATCTCCTCATCACCTGAGCTGAATTCCTGCCATAGGGTAGCTAGCATAACCTTTAGGGAGGGTTTGAATGATTTAACCAGGGCAAGCCGCTCTAGATCCAAAACAGATTCCATATTAAGCTCATCATGGAATATCCACTCATGTGCCATCAGCTGACCCAGCGTGTTTATTGATTTATTTGGAAGGTCTATTATCTTCCTCAGTAGGTCGTAGGTGTCCACTCTGACAGATTGGAGCGGGATTTTGGAGGGGAAATGATACATGTCTGCTGTGCTCAGATCAACGTAGAAGTAGTTGTCCCTGATTTTGTAGATTGTCTCGGTGGCTATCAGGCCTTTTTTCTCTTCCTCCTGGTGGGATATCTTAAGCCTTGCCAGGGGCCTGTAGGCTTTTTTCAGCTCCACAGCCTCGTGGGTTATCGCTCTCTTAAGAGAGCCTACAGGAGAGTCCTCTAACGCCCCCAGCTCAGCTATCTTCTCGGCTGCTTTTGATATGGCGAAAGAGCTGGTTTCAACCCTCTTAATTTTCATTTCATTAGATATTGCCTTTTATACCTTTTATAAACACTTGGTTTTTTAGTCTGGTGCTTCTAAATAGAATACAGTAGAGGGAATTAACTTCAGGCAGGTAATTATGGATGAAAAAAATGCGGGTGCGGGTTCTGGAACCAAAACGCTTAAAAAGCCGTCTAGAGAATCTAAAGTGAAGGAAGGTAGTGATGAAGCGCTTATGGCGGCCATAGTCTACGCTTTATACGGTACCTACGCATGCTACAAGGGTGAAGATTTCAGGTACGTTGCCATAGCGGATATGTTATAATGGAGGTGGAAAAGATGAAATACAATATTAGGGGAACAACACTGCAGGTGGTGGATATCGAACTAGAGGAGGGTGAATCAGTTTACACGGAGGCTGGGGGTATGGCATGGATGTCCCCCAACATAGATATGGAGACCAACACCCGTGGCGGGATTATGAAAGGCCTTGGTAGGATGTTCGCAGGAGAATCTCTTTTCATGGCAACCTACACATGCAATAAAGGCACTGGATTGATATCTTTCGCCAACGAGTTCCCGGGAAAGGTTATTCCCATGGAATTGAGGGAGGGGGAGAACATAATAGCCCAGAGAGACGCTTTCATGTGCGCTGAATCAACGGTGGGTATGCAAATGCACTTCAGGAAAAAACTGGGTGCAGGCCTCTTTGGTGGTGAGGGTTTTATTATGCAAAAATTATCCGGTCCCGGAACTGCATTCATAGAGCTTGCGGGTGAGATAACGAAATACACCCTTAAGGGAGGGCAGATGCTTAAGGTGGACCCTGGATACATTGGTATGTTTGAACCGGGTGTGGAGTTTGATGTGACCCGGGTTAAGGGAGTCAAGAACATATTCTTCGGGGGGGAAGGCATGTTCCTGGCTACATTGAAGGGCCCTGGTGATGTGTGGCTGCAGTCCATGCCGTTATCGAACCTCGCCGGGAGACTGGGAAGATACCTGCCTAAAGGATAAATATGGACCTGGTTTACGAACTGGCGGCTATCGCAGCCCTTGCGTTATTTGCCGTCCTTTTTCTTTTATTCTTTATTGGCATACTCTCCTCAGTCTTTGGTGTAGCTTGGGGGTTTATGGATTTCCTCCTTGAGCCCATGGCTTCACTGTATTACAGAATATTCGGCAAGAAGGAGGATAATTCAAGCAGCGATTATTCTATCGACCAGGGGGAGGAGGTTGAAAAGAAAAACTAAAGCTTAACCAGCTCAACTGTTTGTATATCACCCCCCCTGTCCGCTATGGAGGTTACGATAATGTTCAGCGCCTGGTTCACGGCCAGCTCATCAAGCCCTGTGACATCAATAAACACGTCTGTTGTGGAATTTCTTATCCTAGTGAGCTCCCCGTTTATTATCGGAGGGAAGGACAGTATATCGTTGTTTTTATCCACTATTATGGGATACCTGCTTAACCCGTTAAGGATCCATGCGTACTCTTGACCCGTGGGGTGTTTCGTTAGTATTTCTTTTGGAGTCAGTTCCTCGGCCATGCCAAGGGGCTTGAATTTTATGCCATCAGGTTTCACTGCCTTGTAGGTGTAGGGTCCCTCTATTTCTCTCATGTCGTGCACCCCAATCGCTACCTTCTTCCTGTGTCTGCCGTGTGTTACGTGTAATTTCTCCTGCAGGTTCATAAGGGAGATCAGACGCTTCTCGTTGAGTGTCAGGTTACGGATTACTGCCGCAGAGATGACGGGCCGTACCTTATCCACAGAGTTATCTATGTTCAGGGTAACACCTGACTCTGTGAGTTCATATTCCGTTAAGCCGGTCTCGTCACCCAAAAAACCGTTGAGCGCTCTTGCGAAACCCTCCACAGATAAAAGATCAGGTCTGTTGGGAAACACCTCAACCACGATTTTGTCCTGGTCTATGCTCTCCAGATCAACCCCCAGCATGGGAATCTTGTCCCATAAATCCTTCGCGCTGTATTGTTTGACGAGAAGGGAGCGCAGGTCATCGTAGTCTAATTCTATGGTAGGCATCTTGGTCTTATATCTTTTACCTTACGAATTTAAATCATAAAACATAGATCAGTGTATTAGATGAGTAGGATATAAATGAAGCTTTAAACCTTCTTTACTGAATAGATTATACTCTTTCAGCTTTACAGAGCCCAAAAAAAAATGTTTAGGACCAGTGTAGAGGACATAAAGATTGCGCTGCATGAGCTTAGCGAGATACTGAGGGCAACATCCTTTGTCTTCTTGGTGCCCATAGTATTCACTCTTCTTTATTTCAGGTGGGATAACATAACACTTCTCTTTGAGAGGGTTATGGTTTTCCTTGTGCCTTTTATCATAGTTTACCTGTTACACCTGCTTTTTGGGAGGATGCCCTGTAAATATGAGAAAAAAACCAAGCACATAATGATGGCTGTCTCGATGGGATGGATTCTGATTGCTGCCGTGGGAGCAATCCCCTATTTTTTAAGCGGTACATTAGGTCCTCTGGATTCATTTTTTGAATCCATGTCCGGCTGGACTACAACGGGCATGACTATGATAGAATACCCTGAGAACCTTTTGGAGGATAAGAAGGATATATTATTTTATAGAAGCTTCACCCAGTGGATTGGCGGGGTCGGCATTATTGTCTTGACCATGATAGTTTTCCTAAGGGAGGGAACGGCTGCTATTGAGTACTATTCCTCTGAGGTGGGCAGCCTGAAGCTTAAACCCAGCATCAGAAAAACCGTCAAGGAGACATGGAAGATCTATATCCTTTATACGATAGCATGCACAATACTCCTTTTTCTTGTGGGGATGGACAACATGGATTTATTCGATGCCCTCAACCATTCCATGACTGCTTTGCCCACGGGGGGTTTCTCCACCCACTCCGAGAGCATCTATTTTTTCCAGAATCCGTTGGTCGAACTAATCCTCATAGTATTTATGATGGCCGGGGGAATCAGTTTCATAATTCATTACAGGGCATTCGAGGGTAAGAAAAGCCATATAAGCAGGAACATCGAGTTCAGGTACATGGTGGTATTGGTTTTGGTGACAACAGCAGTATTGTTTATTGTCTTCCTGGCAGATGAGGGAGCCCTCAACAGCTTACGTATATCATTGTTCCAGACAGTTTCCATATTAACAACAACAGGTTTCGGGACCGCAGACATAGCCGGCTGGCCGGTACCAACACAGACCATCCTGCTCCTTCTGATGCTTATAGGCGGGAGTTATGGTTCAACCGGAAGCGGTGTTAAGATGTTGAGGGCGGTGGTTATTGTTAAGGCACTTGTTTATTCAATTAAGAGGTTCACCCTGCCCAAAAGCGTTATGTTAAGGCTTACGGTGGGTGATAACACCATCGACTACGATGAGATAACCTACGTGTTCGCCTTTTTTACCACATACCTGCTCATAACCTTTGTGGGGGCTTTTATTCTGACGGCAGTGGGTTATGGAGGGTATGAGTCTGCATCCGCCTCCCTCTCAGCCATAAGCAACGTAGGCCCCTGCAGCATACCTCTTTTTATAGTAAACGCTGATGGCAAGACAGTAACCAACGATGGATGGTTCAGGATGCCTGATTTGGGTAAAATAACACTCATGCTACTGATGTGGGTTGGCAGGCTGGAAATCTTCCCGGTGCTGGTGCTTTTCACCATATTCTTCAAGAAAAAAAGGAGGAGATAACCGGTTTTAGGGCTCCAGTACCTTAATACCTAAGCCTTCAACAAACTCCAGGGGGTGTATTACCTCACTGTGCCCGGTGGCGCGCATTTTCTTGATGACCAGATTCCTGCCTTTTACAGGTCCTGTAAGCTCGTATCTCAGGTTTATAACCCCATCGGTGAGGGATTCGGGTAGGGTATCCATCTCAAAGCTTCTGACATCGCCAGACTCTGAGATGACAATAGATGTAACTCCCAGCTTCTTTAACTTCGTGAGAAAGGTTTCGGTCAGAATCCTTGAGGCCACCAGCGGATGCTTTGGATCCGGGATGATTGCATCCACATCCCTGATAGCGGAGTATGCGATGCTAACGTCCTGCCACGGTATTGGATGGAAGGATATGTGCGATAGAGAGTCTATGACCACCCTATCATACCCTCCTTTTTTGATGTCATTAAGTATCTTGGAGATATCGAATTGTGAGGTATCAACCTCCAGCATCTCCAGGAGTCCCTCAGCCATTTTAGACCTGAGGTTCCAGCCGAACATCTCCGCCTGATCCAGTAGTTCATTGGCCCCCTGTAGCAGGGAGACGTATATCCCCTTTTGACCCTCCATGGCCCCGGTATACAGATACCCCAGGCCGAAAATTGATTTACCAGTACCAGGAGCCCCTGAAACAAGAATGGAATATCCCTTGGGGAAACCACCCCCAATTAGTTCATCCAAGCCACTGATCCCTGTTTTTATCCGCTCCATTTCCATTTTGTCTAGTATTATCTTAGGATTGATAGTGTATTAAATAAAAGGAGATGATTATATAAAATCGGTAATCCTTTTCTGCCTTAATGCCTCGCTCCTTTTGATATAGTCTTTTACGGGGAGCCTGAGTCTTCCGGCAAGGTGCTTTAATGCACCATCGAGTGTTTTGAAACAAACTGGTTTTTTCCCAAGCGCTGCTCTGACGTTCTCCCTGACCTCCCAGACACCTACGGGAACTACATACCCTTCAGAGATTTCCCGAAACACTATAACACGGGCCTGCCTGCCTATCAGGTGTAGGAACTCGGTTACAGCAAACCTTGATGCATAATAGCCGCCTCCCTGCTTTTCTGCATAGGTTGTTCTTCCGGTGAAGGGTTCGTTTTCCTGGATAATCGCCGGTTTTGAGGCGGATAGAGTCCATAGGGTCCTTGGCGCCCATGCCTCGAACTGCTCGAACTCCCAGCTTCCTGGAATCATAAGTATCTGGAAGTGGTTGTCAAGGTAGGTGTTGGAGTATAGCATGATGTCGTTAATTAAGGGATAAGTTTTTATCTCCTTCATCTGTTCCTTGGAGATGATGTCGTCTACTGCCGTAATCGACCACCTTGTCGGAACAAGTCTTCTGTCATCCATGGAGCCTAATGCCCCTGAAGAAAAAATCTTGGTGAGGTAGTAGACGTCGAATTTGCGGCTGTAGAGGTCAACGAGGGATTCCCCTGCTCCAAGCTCGTCGGAAACAATCCTGTCAACTTTTTTCGGGATTTTTGGGTTCTCAGCAAGAGATAACCTCTCCAGCATACCTGATGGGCCCATTGGCTGATTAACTGACGAAAAAGATAGGTTGTAGGAGGGTGTTTTCTTGAACTTGTTTTCCACATAAACCGGTTTTGAAGCCAACGCTATCTCCTGCACCTCCTCAGTGAACGGGTTTTTGTCTTTTACCATGTGCCGCTTTTTCGACCTCAAAAGAAGGGATCGCATCTCCACTATATCATTCAGTGAGGAGCCGTACCATTTTTTGGGGTTGTCCAGTAAACCCGCCAGCTCATCGTCTAGGGAGGTCATCGGGCCCACGTAAACATTAGGGTAGCTGTGGTGTCCCACAAAAACAGAGGGTGATTTCCCGTAAACCAGATCAGATAGTTTCTCTTTTCTGGGCTGCTGGATTCTTATCTTTTGGAGCAGCGGGCAAAAGCTTTCCCCGCACAGAAGCCGTGCTCCTTTACAGATAAGGCAAAGTTCTCTGGAAAGGGGCTTCATCTTTACAGTTTCTTGATTTCCTTAACCAGTAGGGGTAGTAGAACCGCCGGGTCGGTTACGAGCCCCAGGGCCTGGGTGGTGCCTCTATCCTGGAGGCGGGTTACTACATAGGGGTTTATGTCTATGGCCACGGTCTTGACCTTTGAGGGGAGCATGTTTCCCACGGCTATGCCGTGCAGCATTGTTGCGTAGATGATGCACATGTCTATGTCTGCTATGTATTCCCGCATAATGTCTTGTGCCTCCATCACGTTGGTTACGGTATCCGGCAGTGGGCCGTCATCTCTAAGAGATCCTCCTATCACGTAGGGTATGTTTTTTTTAACGCACTCATAGATTACGCCACCAGTTAATACGCCATCTTCTACCGCCTTCTTTATTCCACCAGCCTTCCACATCTCGTTGATTGCCATCAGATGGCTTTTGTATCCTTTCCTCAGCACCCTGCCGGTGTTTTTGTCCATCCCCAGTGTTGTGCCATAAAGCTGTTTCTCGATGTCCATAGTGGCGAACCCGTTGCCTGTGAAAATCGCCTGCACATAGCCCATCCTTATGAGCTCGGCTAAGGCCTCGTCTGCACCGGTATGCGCTATTGCAGTACCCACGACGTGGGCTATTTTTTTACCTGAATCCCTTAACTTCTTCATCTCCCGGGCCAGATCCGGTATGTAGGCGTTAATGGGCTTCTCGGGTGAAACCTGCGAGGACATGAAACCGAAGATGTCTTCTGGTTCCCGGGATCTCTGGGGTGCTTCGACCTTGATGCCGTCCAATCCCACCACAACATTTTCTCCCTTGGTTACCAGACCCTGCCTCCTGCAAAAAGCCCGACCCCCTTGCACTACTATGACAGCGTCCATCTCCAGATCCTCTACCTGAACCCAGTTTCCGTTCATGTAAACGTGTGTTGGATGATTTGTTGTGCCATAGAAGTCATCAGGCAATACGGAATCCCCTAGAGCCTTCAGGGTCTTGACTTCTTTTTTTGGTAGCAGTGCCCCTAGAATCTCCAGCTCATTGAATAATTCCCTGCTGCCTTCAACCTTCATCACACAGTGGCTTTCATCTGTTTTTGTTTTTCCCACGTCAAGCTGGAGTATCTCGAAGTTTCCTTCCATTTCCATTACGGTATCAAGGACCTTGGGCAGGGTTAGTGAATCGATGATATGCCCCCTCAACTCTATGGTTTCCGTGTATTTCATTTTTTATCTCCTTCGTTTTTAGACATATACCATACCCTCCTTGATATCTTCAGCAACTTCTTTGATTCTTATGCCCTTCACACCTTCAGGGGTTAGGAGGTCTATTTTTTTATCTAAGAGTTTCTCGATGTAGTCTGCAAAATCTATGAATTTAAGGCCTATCGGTTTTTCAAACTCTATCAGGAGGTCTATGTCACTGTCTTCCCTCTCGGTTCCTCTTGCAAGAGATCCGAATATGGCTATCTTTTTCACCCCATAGGTGGAGCTTGGATAGGGGAGTTCGTTTCTTAATACCTCAATCGCTTCATCTTTGCTCATTTTAATTTCGTCTCCCATATGAATTTAGTAGTCTATTTTAATATTTCAGCTATCACCAGTGCTTTTTTTACAACCTCAACCGCATCATATCCCAGTATTCTTATCATGGCTTCTTTTCCTATGCCGCCTGAGTCATATATTACGTCAGGGAACTCTCCCACAGCCTCTATCGCCTTGTGAGTGCCCCACTCCATGGTTCCCGTGGAGGGAGGCTCTTGTATTCTATCGAATGAGGCGGTTACGTAATGCTCCCGGCAGGCGTCTATTATTTCGGTGCTGTGTTTGATGTTCAATGCAGCTCTCTTTTCTTTATCGTATTCCATCGCCTTCAGCACCACCCGGGCCATGTGCAACGAGCCCCTGAATTTCACCAACCCAGCCGGGACTACTTGTCTTTCTGCCTTAACCAGTCTCCCGCTTAAACCAGCTGTCTCACCCAGCTTCCTGGCTCCGGGTAATGCCATCGCGATATTGCAGCCGACCTCCGGGATAAGCCTGTAAGCTTGTGGGTTTGCTGTGAAGTTGTTGATTGCTTGCTCGATATTATCCAGAACCCTGTTTTTCCGTTCATCCTCCAGTGTCTCGCTTAGTTTAATGTTCCCCGTGTCCAGTACGTACGAACCCTGTCCAACCTTCAGGTATTTTTCTATTGCGGAATCCATGTATTTCTTGGCTTCAGCCACGGCCTCCGGAACGCTTTTTTCCCTAGCAAGGGAGGCTGCTATTGCGGCAGAAAAAGCACACCCCGCCCCGTGCAGCTTTATATCTTTTCTGCCGATCCTGCTTTTGTAGAGGATTATTTCTCCATTATAGCTTAACACGTCCACCGCATCCAGGTGCCCGCCTTTAACTACTGTGTTGCCCAGTTCATCTGCTGCCTTCTGCATATCATTTATTGTTTTTATTTTTATGCCGGAGAGTGTTTCTGCCTCATAGATGTTGGGTGTGCTGATTCTTGCAATAGATATCAGCTTCCTCATCTCGTTTATTGCTTTCTCATCTAGGAGCACATCTCCTGAGGTGGCTACCATGACGGGATCCACCACCAAATTTTTTATGTTGTATTCCCTTATTTTTTTCTTGACCAGGTTTATTACTTCCGCGTTAGCTAGCATCCCTGTCTTAGCTGCTTTAACGTGCAGGTCTTGCATTACTGCATCTATTTGTTTCTCTATCAGGTCCAGTGGCAGAATCAGGTAGTCGCTGACTTTTCGGGTGTTTTGGGCTGTTACTGCGGTGATTGCTGTTGCGCCGTGCACCCTGAAGGAGTTGAAGGTTTTAAGGTCTTGCTGGATTCCCGCCCCACCTGAGGGGTCGGAGCCTGCGATGGTCAGGGCTGTTAATTCCATAATTGTATATGGAATCGGGTGTTGAAAAGAAGGTTTTTTTATCCTCTTGGGCTTTGAAGCCCTTGGAACCTGATATTTTCTCCGGGTCTTCCCATTCCCTTAGCTGGGTTTCGCCTTTTTTCTCTCCAGCCTGTTCCTCACTCCAGATGCTTTGATACGTATTTTGCGAATTCTTCGAAGTCGTCTAGTCGGGTTTGGAGGTTGTTGTATAGTTCATCTACGTCGATTTTTGAGTAGGCGTGGACCAGGATGTTCCTGAATCCTGCTGCTGGGGCGAATTTTTCTGCGAATTCTTCGGGTATTATGTTGTTTTCGCCTAGGATTTGTATCACCTCCCTGTAGCTTTCGGGTTTTCCAAGACCTTCTTTGGAGATGATTATTTCGCCGACGTCGAGGATGCATTCCAGGGAGACCTGCATGTATCTCTCTGTCGCTGCTTTGAGTGTTTTATTGTCTCGTATGTCTTCTATGGGGGTGTTACTGGTATTCCCTGAGTATTTTCATGTATTCGCTGAGCTGCTCTAGTTTTGATATTATTTCTTTTTTCATGTTAGTCCTCTCTGGATTATCCGGTTTATTGCTTTTCTTGTGTGTTTTTCGTTGTAGTATTTTCTGTCCAGGTATTGTGATAGGGTTTTGGCTTCGAACATCACTCTTTTTGTTTCGTGGGTTGAGGTTATTAGTCTCCCGGATTTCAGTGCATTGTATCGTAGGGTGGTTGGGGCGTTGTTCATTATGATGACGTCTATGTTGTCTGTTCCCATGATCTGGGTTAGGTTGTTTATTAGTTTGAGTTTTATTTCTGTTTTTTTTTCTTTGGTTAGTGATTCGTCGAGGTAGAAGGCAAAGTCTATGTCGCTGAGTTTTGTTTCTCTTCCTTCGGCTATTGAACCGAATATGTAGGCTGATATAACGCCTTCTGTGTTGTTGATGCTTTTTTTCAGTTGTTTTTCTCTGGACTGTAGTTTTTCGCTGAGGTTCATGATGTAATAGATTAGTACTTAGGGATTAAAGAACTTTGTTTTATTCATCCCCTGCACCTAACCAGAAAGGGAGGTAAGCGCTCATGGTTTCCTCCCTTAAACCCTGTGACCTGGCTATTCCAGCAGCCACCTCCACAGGGGCTGGAATCTGATATCCTCTCCCATTATTGTAAAAAGGGCAGGTAGAGGCAGGTCAGTTCATTATGTATTGTTGTGAGCGATTAGTGAGCGATTAGTGAGCGATTAGTGAGCGATTAGTGAGCGATTAGTGAGCGATTAATGGGTACATAAATCCAGGAAATAGGGATATAACATCTGATCTCACTTCAAAAAACATATGATATCTGAAATCAACTCCAAGCGTTTTAACGAGATTATGGAATGGTGCAGGGACTGGGATCTCCCGGAACCGGATTCCGAATTCACCGGGACAAGCCTGATTGTCACTCTCTGGAAATCCAAACTCATAGGACAGCTTGGGGTTAAATGAACGAGAAAGTTTAAAATCCGTACTATTATGTTATAACACTTTTATAAAAAGCTTTCTATTAGTATTCTTCAACCTCAGCCAGCAGCTGATTGCAACAGCCTCAAGTCGTGGTCTTGCATTTGCGTCATGTTTTGATGTTGTGTTGTCGGATGGTTAAATTTTCTGGGCTCGAGACTTCAGGATCTCTTCAAGAACCTCTCCTGGATTTATTTTTTTGTGGGGTTGTACGTTCTCTTCTTCTTGGATGTGGGTGTGGTGTGGGTATGTATCCAGTTCTGGGGTGGTGGTTTGCGTTATCCCATTCTCTGGATCAGGTTACCTGATGAATTCTGCCAGTGGTATCTGTATTTTTCCACAACCACGGTGTTCTTTCTAAGCAGTATATACTCAAATAGGTGTAGTTCGGAGCCATCATCTAGTTTTATGATAGCGTTTATGTGGCCTTTATCCTCGCTTCCAAGAAAGGTTTTAGCCTCGGTTGATGTTGTAAGCAGGGATTCTGAGATGAGCGATACAGTCTGTTGGAGGTATTTTTCAATCACTTACAGCACCTTGGAGTATCTTATACCTCTGCTCCCGGTCTTTGTGGTATTGTATGTAAGCGAACCATTCGAAGTAGTCTTGTTTGTCACCTAATTTTCCTTTCTCGAACTCGGAGTAAAATTTTTTAGAGGATTTATCATACTTGGATTCGAATTCCTTCAGTTTTTTCTTGTATCCCTTGGTCATCATCTTGCTCACCCGTAATTCTCGTTTAATGGCGTCTTTCACTGTTTTAGCCACCATGTTCGGGGGATATTTGGTTTTGAATTTGAGGTTCACAAACTCCATTGCTTCCACCGGTTGTTGATTAGATCACTGGATTAAAAAATCAATGCAACAACCTCACCGAACAAGATATAAGCTCTCACATCAGCTTCTTCTCGACGTAGTCCACCAGCTCTTCCTCGAATCCCTGTGACCTGACCACCGTCTTGAGTTTCTCAGGGTCCTCACCATCCCTAAGCTGTTTCTCTATCCACGTAATCAGCTTCATTCTCTTCCTTTGTTTCTCTTCAGCCTGTTTATTATCTTCACGTTTTTTGTAGACGAAAAACGCAGTCGCCAGTACAACAGCTGTCGTAAGCAGGTAAAGAAGCAGGTTTCCGTCAGAGACCGCACCTCCTCCAACCGTGGTCGCTGGGGAAGTTGATGTTGAAGCGACTGTGTCTGGTGTTGTTGTGGATGGGATGAGAGTTGATGTAGTAATTGTAGTTGTTTCAGCAATGCAGTCCGGGTCGTCGGTGACTGGGCAGTTGGGGTCGCAGACACCGTCTTCTTTTTTGTCGCAGTAGGCATCAGATGAACCGCTTTCGCAGTCCATGGGGCATGTTTTATGGTTCTCTTTTGGGTCACATATGCTATTTCCGCATGAAGTCTTTATTTCACCGCCCACACAATCCGGGTCGTTTTGGTTCAGGCAATAGGGTTCGCATAAACCGTCAGACACACATATTTTTTCAGGTATGTTTATTTCCTGAATTATTTGGTTGTTGTGGTAGAATCTTATCCACTCCATGCTCGGATATGATGGTGTTGTCAGCATCCACCTGCTTTCGTTGAGCACTATTTTTTCTACGCCAACGTATGTTATGAACCCAACGGTGAGGTTTCCGGCATACAATACTTTTTCTTTGGAACATATCTCCACCCGGTATCTGCCTTCTTGGCTGGAGTATAGGTTGGTTTTTCCGTAGCCGGTGGATAATCCACCTACCTGAACTGAGCCGTTGCGGTAGAATGTTGTGTCAAAGGATAGGGTTCGGTAGTCTGCCGAAGCAGGTAGAGAAAGTATCGCTAGAGCTAGTAGAAAGACTCTGGCTGAGGTTTTCATGTTTTTACCTGATTTATTGTTTTTTTCTTCCAGCATTTTTCTTCCTTAACTGTAGTAGTTACATTCGTCTTGTCTATATGATGTATACGGGTCATCGGGGCACCCGTCCAAGTGGGGTTTTAGCGCAAAATCCTTAAGATGACCGTAGGCTGCGGGCCCGAAACAGGAAATGGGAGTGTAGTATGACATGATGAAGTCTTTTCTAATATCTTCATCTTCTGGTGGAATAACTCCTCCCTCACTTTTGCTGCAGTCAGGGCAGTTAGGATAACTGGGGCAGGCATCACAGTTTACTCCTCCTCCGTTAACGTGCGCGAAACCTAGAGTGTGTCCTAATTCATGCGTCGGGACCAATAGATCAGAAATTTCCCAGTCTCTTTTAACAGCCGCTCCTATAGAAGGGATGCCTCCACATTTACCTGTCGAATCATGATCGTTATGTGAGCTTATGGCAAGGAATTTATCATAGATTACTCCTTTATCACTTAAACATTCGTATGCTTTTTCAATGCAATCATTCAGATCCTTTGCACATTTTTCTGGTCCGCAGTCGCTTGGTTGAAGAATCACCGGAGCTACTTTTGCTGTACAGATACGGAAAGGAGTCTTGTCTCTGAATTGAGTTATAACATCATTTGCTTTAGAGTTGAATACGCCTGCTTCACTTTCCTCCCAGCCCACTGGGACTACTGCCAGCTTAAAGTCTCCTCCTGGTTCAGGAGTGCATCGTTTCACACACCCATATGAAACGCTAGCATCATGGTATCCTCCCGCATAATCGCATGTGTTTTCATCACTATCTGATGTAGTAGTGGATTGCTCTATCACGTAGATATCTGTACCTACAATAGAACATACAGTATTTTCATACAATCTTATATCATGAGAAGAAGATTCTAGTTTAATTCCATCACAATGGTTTTTCTTTACAATGTTGTGTGTAACTGCATCTCCCGAAGAACCATGGATAACAATCCCCTCCCCTTCGTTTTCGTTCACGGTGTTGTCTGTCAATTCGTTAGCATTTGAGGAAGAAGAGATATAAATCCCACTTTTATTGTTTTCATTCACTGTGTTGTCTGTCAATTTATTACCATTTGAGGAAAAGAAGATCCAAACCCCATATACTTCGTTTTCGTTCACTGTGTTTTTTGTCAACACATTATTGTTTGAGGAAGAGATAACAATCCCACATTGCTTGTTTTTGTTCACTGTGTTACCTGTCAAAACATTGTTCTCTGAGGTAGAGATAATAATCCCATCCCCCTCGTTTTCGTTCACGGTGTTGTCTTTTAATACGTTATTGTTTGAGGTGTCACTGAGAAAAACACCTTTCCAAAATTCCTTAATAGTGCAGTCTTGGATGGTATTACCTGTTCCACCGATCATATATATCCCAGAGTCGCTACCTCTTCCGTCTATGAAATGTCCTCCGCAATCAAAGGTCACACCATCATTCTCCCAGGTAATGCAGATCCCCGGGTAGTCTGATATATCGTCCATCAACAATATAGTATCCCCCTCCTTAGCGTTCTTGATCGCTTCGGTGCAGCTCTCGCAGCTGTCGCATGTGAGCCCGGCAGGACTGCCGTATTCTGCAAGGACGACATTATCTCCCCACTTAAACTTCACACAGTGCGGTCCCGTATCTTCCGGAGGTAGTTTATCGAGGCTGGTGCATTTCACCGTTTTAGACTTGCCTCCCTCAACAGTTAAACTGAGTTCACCCTCATTGAACTCGACGCAGGAGGTGGTTATCTCCGTGAAATCAGACCCCGGTGGCTCCGGCTCACATCCCGTGTCTTTGGCTATATAGAACTCCACCAGATGGGTTTCTGCCGTTCCCCCCTTATTTGTTATACTACCTATAAGCCTCCGGATGCATGAGCCGCCCACAGGACCTCCGCAGCACCCGCAGTCGAAGCCCCGCTCCATGCACCTATATTCATCAAGACTATCAATACCTAGCGGGTCCCTACAGCAGTAGGTTCCGGTGTCGGCAGTGCAGGTTTTGGCACCGCATGAGCCTTCCACACCAACATCCTCGCATCCGCCACTGCATTTAAAACAGTATCCCCCAGATATGCTATGACCTCCACAGGTCCCATAATCAAAACCCTTAGCAACACACATATCCCCGTGGCCTGCAGCCTTGCAGGTATACGGCAGACCATCACAGGACTCAGCAGGACATCCATCCTCACAAAGCCAACCCCAGGCCTGAGCAGATACCGGATTACTGCCGATAAATAATACCGCAACCATCAACCAAAATGTTTTTTTCATTCACATACCCTATAATCAATATTAATCATTGAACTTGAATATCATGGCTCCAACCACTCCACCCTGAGATTCATCAGAATGTCACCGCCTCCAGTGCATTCTCCTTTGCAGCAGTAGCCTGACTCGCAGGTTCCGGAGACTGTGCTGCAGTCCTCGTATGAGCTGCAGGGTTTTTCCATGCATTTACCGCCCACATCCACGCAGTCAGGTCTGTCACCGATGAGACCCGGCTCCCAGAGCAGGTCAACCAACATAACAGCTACGCCTATGATAATCAACCCCGCGATCACGTAAATCAAACACCTCTTGGATTTCTCCTTTGTCTCCACATCATCTGCTAGGATGAACCTGATGCCGCATACGGCGAAAATCAGTGCAGCTAATATGATGGACGCCAGCGTTATAGCCTTGTATAAGTCCACCACGCCGATGTTGAATCTGCACTTGCTCTTGCAGACCTGCTTGCACCTTGCTACCGCGTCCTCGCTTCCCTTGAAGTCATTATCCGCTGGGTCACAGAAGGTATCACAGCAATCAACGCAGTCTTCATCTGCTAGCCCGCAGGGTGCCAGCCCCCCGCAGACGCCGCCACACTTCGCGAGACAGTTCCCCTCACCTAGGCTAATTTCCTCAATCTCAACAGGACCTTCCTTCGTGTTGCAGGTGCAGGTGCAGGATACGACTTTGTCACCATCACCGTCACCATCACCATCTCCGTCACCATCACCGTCTCCGTCACCATCACCATCACCGTCTCCGTCACCATCACCGTCACCATCCCCGTCACCGTCACCATCCCCGTCACCATCACCGTCTCCGTCACCACCCCCAGAGCAAGCTCCCATACAACAAGAAAAACCTGAATCGCAGACTCCGTCTGCAATTGGCTTGCAATCAGTATATTCGCTGCAGTCTTGTTCCATGCACTTACCGCCAACTTTATCACAGGCATCCGAATCACCTAAATGCTTATTTAGAAAACCAAGAAGAGCAACCATATCTTTATTATTAGGCACACCCTTATAATCTGTTTCAAAAAACCAGCCGAAATTATGATCATAGCCTGTTGTCTCCCTATATTCAAAATACACGCCCGCACCCTCAAGCTTATCACGTAATTCCCTGCTCTGCTGTATGGGAACCACATAATCCCCCTTATCATGTATTATAAAAAAGGGGGGATCACCACCATCAACATAAGTCACAGCACTATACTTCAATGCCTTCTGATTGCAAGGAGGGTTAGACTCATCGGGCTTACAACCCAAAAGCATATCCAAAAGATTATCATGTTCAGGAGGCATACCCTGACCATAGCAACCCCAATAAATACAATCCCAGCAACCCAACCGATAATCCCTACAATACAGAGACAGGGAAAATAGATTCGACAAACCAGACATATCAACAACCGCATCAACCGAACCACTGCCCTCAGTCGTCCCATAAAAAGAAGACAGATGAGCTCCCGCCGAACCCCCGATAACAGCAAACTCCTTAGTATAACCATATTTCTCATATTGCTCTGGACGCTTAAGCCATCTCACAGCGCTGCTAACATCCTCAGTCGGCGCAGGAAACTCCTCCTTAAGCCGGTAATTAATCGAAGCATAAGCAAAAGAAAAACCATAAGGATTAAGCTCCGGATCATTAAGAAAACCACTATAGTAAGCCCAATGATCTGACTTATCCCCACTGATAAAACCACCTCCATGAATGAAAATAACAAGCGGCTTAGGATCCCCCTCAGGAATAGAAAGATCAAGCTTCTGATATCTATCACTCCCATACGGCAAATCCTTATGCACAACGGCAGCATCCACAGAATTAACAACCAGCAACAAAACCAAAACAAACACAAACCTCCAATCAACCATCTTTTCTTTTCTCTCCCACATACACGACACCCCACCGTAACATTATTAATATCTTAGGTTATATATCTGTCCCTGTGATTCCATCACCTTTCTGCGTGCATGTTTCTTCAGGGGCAGGCTACCTCCCTCTGGCCGCTCCACCTGTCCACGTAATCGCATATTGTGTTCCCGGAGGCGTCGTTGAGTTTCACGTGGATAATGGGTCCAGTGCACAAAAGCTCATAGAGGGAGTAGGTGCCTATGCCCACCTCCTTGCTCCACTCCATCTCGCATACGAGATAGTCGGCGGTCGATATAATCAACTCTATCACCCAATAGCATACCATGGCTCCGGCTGCAATAACAATCAAGGCAGGAAGATTCATGGTACAAATCGCCGCCAGTGTTGCAAGCAGGAAGGGCAGTATAAACGCCAACGTCACCACCAAACCCCCAATGTGCATGTAAAATCCTATCTTCGTAAGGTAGATGTCTCTATTCTCGTATCCTGATGCTATGAGTCTATTCCCTGCCTCCATAAAGAGTATGCCCAATACAAGCCCGGCTATTGAACCGTATCTGGCGTATTTACTCCGCCCGATATCCCTCAGTTGTTTAATCTCCTCACCCCTCACCTTACGCCCATACCCCGAGTAATCGCTGTCATGCTGCCTGTCCAGCTTATCCGCGATCTCCATGTTCTTCTCTATTGCCTCAACCCACCTCCCCTCTGACTCCACTATCTCCTTAGTTACCTCCAGCTTACCTGTATCAACAAGGTCCTTGTATTTAGTAGCTGCCTCCCCTCCCTCAGACATGACCTCAATGTAGTCGTCATAGGATACTCTGTTAAGCTTTTCAAGAAGTTCGGTGAAATGAGTTATCCTGTTTCTCGCAACCTCCTCAGCTGACATGCCCATATAGTCTATAATCTCCGGAGCCATTCTCAGCTCCCGGATATAATCTCTTGTAGCCTCTATTATCGACCTGACATTTGCTTTATCTTCTGGGGTGATTAGGATACTGTCACCGTCTAACTCACGCAACATATCCTTCATTTTATCATCCAGTTCCACAATCAGATGCACATCCACTTTCTTGAGATAATACTGTTTCTCAAGCTCTCCGATAATCTCTTTGTTGATTCTTTCATAGTATTCCACGCGACGGTTTATGACCTTTACCTTATGCTGTACCCCGAGCAGTGAAACAAATTCCGTGATTTTAGCTCTGATCAGAGGTAGATAGTGGTCGTAGGTTCCTTTCATGTTATCCGGGTGATTTATGTATTCCGTGATTATGTCCGACGTCATTTTATGATCGTTCATTAGATTGGCTGCTTGAGCCAGCCTCTTACATGCCTTACCGTATTCTCCCCGTCCCGCATAAAATTCAGCTCCAAGCGACCCGTCGATGATCTCCCCCAGCCCGGTCCCCATAACCTCCGGCGTGATCTTCAGTTCCCCGAACTGGTCTTGTATATCAGCTAACAGAGCAGAGGGTCCGATAAAAATGTTTTTGGTCATGAGTATGCGATTCCGCGCACCCAACCTCTCAACAATCTCCCTGAATGTGCCGTCAAACATCAGTTTATCAGGATAAATATCTCTCCCAGCAAACAATGTATCCCTAAGCTCAAATAATCTGATTGTCACCATATTCAGGATACTCTCCCGCATATTCCGCGGTAAATCCTCTGAAAAGATAACGAAATAATCAAGGTCACTGATGACGCGATTGAAGTTTATTGACGCCTTCTCCCCCTCCAGCGTGTACCCGTAGGATGTACTCCCGCCGTATACTATAGAAAACTCTCCCTTGAAGCTTGGATCCTCCGCCTTGAGTTCCGCTAGTATGTCGTTCACAATCCCCTCCGTTGCCTCAATTAGGTTACCTCTTAATTCCCCGTCGATTACCACATCAAGGCTTTCTTTTGTGAGAGGCTCCGAGGTCCTGTAGCAGCCGCCGCCAGTGCACATCGATGTAACACCCGGCACCGCAATCCGCCGCTGGAATTCACAGAATTTATTCACGGTCTCCAGGAGGAGACGATTAGCTTCCTCCGCAGGAAGCGCAAGCATTTCCTTAAGTAGGGGGCCGTTTTTTATGAGGTCGGTCTCAAGGGAATCCGCGATAAACTTTTTTTCGTCATCAGTGAACTCCCCCAGGTTATTCCTAATTGCCTCAAGCGCGCCCT
>JAYEGX010000075.1:0-10403 GCA_034659295.1 Candidatus Altarchaeota archaeon
GATTTCAGTAGATAAGAAGCTTCTTGATTTTATCCTCCGGCAGGTTATTGCTTAATCCGACAGCAATCCTTCTGAGATTATCTATTTCATTTTCCTTCAAAACCAGAAACGACAGCAGAGTGCTTATATTAAATGTTTTTGTCGTAAGCATCATCCGGTTCAGCATGATGAAATGCTGTTTCAATGATTTCTCAAAAGCAAAGAGTGAATTTGTTTCATTATATTCCTTAAGGCCCATGTTAAGTGAATCAGCATAGACGGTCCCGGATAGCTTATCAAGCACATCAGCAACGTCCCTTGACTTAATGCAATCATCTAACAATTCCCATCCTATGTGGTGGTGATGGGGGAGCAGATAGTTCTTCGCATCCTTCATCCCAAGGGTTCTAAGCGAGGTCATAATGTTTATTGCATCCGCCTCAGCACCAGTTATCTCATAGGCTAATCTGCGGTCTGTGTTTCCAAAAGAATTCATTGTAGTCAATAGTCTGCTGAAATGGTACTTATCCAGAGAGAGGATTAAGTGGAAGGTGAGCTTGTCTTTCCTGTAATCCTCCATAGCGCTGTTTAATGCCTCACCGTATCTGGTATCCTCAAAGAGGCTTATCAGCCGCTCCATATCCTGTGCATCCCTTAACTGAGTAAACCGGTTCCTTAACTCGGCAGTTAATGCAATCTCGAAGGGTGCTCTGTTTTCGGGTTTAGAATTTATCAAACCCTTAATAGCGAGTATCTCAGGCCTCCTGACACGCTCGCACATGAAATCTTTACATCTATCGCAGGATAAATCACATATCACCCTGCGGTTTTCCACAAGATGTGTAAACAGGACATGCTCCACAACCCCCTGACTGTAATCTTTTATATCAAATAGTTCCAGATAACCATTATCCTCAAGGAAACCTACAAAAGCAGACAAGTCATCAAGACCGCACCCCCTTTCAAACTCTTTCTTATCCAAAAGCCGGGATTTCATCCCCCGTATTCTGGCATTAGGATATGCATAATCCTTAACGTCAACATCAGCCATCATCAGTTTGAAATAGATAAAAAACACATAGATGCTTTAACTTGCATCTATGCGTCCTGTGGTTTTCCCTGGACTTAAGCTCCGATATTGAACAATATCATGAAAGCTACCAAGAGCCCGTAAATAGCAAGAGCTTCGCCGAATGCTACGAATATAAGAGCCTTACCCAAAAGCTCCGGTTTTTCGGTTATTGAACCGATAGCCGCAGCACCGGCCACGCCAACCGCATGTCCCGCTCCAAGAGCCGATAAACCAATAGCTATGCCTGCTGCAATCTCCTTCATTCCGGAGGGTGATCCCCCAGCCGTGTCTTCATCCTGCGCCGCCGTCATCCCCATAAATAAAACCAGTACTCCAGACAGTATTAAAAATTTCCATAACTTCATTTTATCACCTCATTTTAGATAATTAATTTTTTAGATATAATAATGGCATCATAGTGTTTAATCTTCGGTTGAAGTATACATCCGTTGTACGGTAAAGGGTGAATATTCTGCACCATCCGCATCAAAGAACTTTGTGAACCACTCATAATAGTGAAGCCTGAGCGTGTGTAAAAAAACGATGAACCCCTCAAGCCCCACAATGAATAAAGTGCCCACGAAAATAATCAAAAACCAAAATAAACCATTTAGTGAGGTAACAGCGGAAAAAGAAAGATGCTCGCTGTCAACCCCGGTAATTATTCCGGAAACATTATAGAGCGCAAGAAACATCCCTGCATGAACTAAAACCAGGGCGAAAATCCTGCTATATGAAATAGTATTCGACAGAAACAAGAGTATTGTATCAAAAACCTCAAACCCACCCTCGAAAAGAAGTGTGGGAAGCTTAGCCTCCTTTTTGTGGACTAGGTTCACTATAACCCCCTCCAAAGCAATTACCAGGAGAGGTAGTAAAAATAAGGGGACAGCAAGCAACAGATTCCCGGACCATTGCATCACATTCATGCCGTAATCGGAGACACAGATATAACCGAATGCGATGACGCCATAATAAAACCAGATTTTCGGCACAGGCCTCAGGATAGCATGCAGATACTCCTTCTTTCGTATCAGCTTAAGCATGTCCATAAACAACCCAACACCAATATGGGTCATTCCAACAATAATCGCAAACATTAGGAACATCTTCGGACTCTCAACCGGACTGATCCAGACGATCGGAACTATGTGATGGAGGCCAAAGAAATCCCCGTACATTAAACCAAAAAACGCAGAAAAAACTCCGCACGATAAAGTAACGAAACCAAGCTCCCTGAGTGCGTTCCTACCTAAAACAAAAAGAACAAACCCAACTAAGGCAACAATCAGGCCATGTCCCACGTCACCGAACATAAGCCCAAAAATCAAGGGGAAGGTTACAGCAATCAAGGGGGTTGGATCAATTTCGGCATAACCAGGGAAACCAAAGGTGCGGGTGATAATTTCAAAAGGCTTAAAGATTCTGGGATTATCCAGGGAGGTTGGGATAACATCATCCTTTCCCGGATCCCCTATCCTAATGAAAACATTCTCATCAGTTACTCTTCTTATTCTCCTGAGCAAGTCCTGGATTCTTTTCTCCGGAACCCAGCCCTCCAGAATGTAAACCCTTTTTGTTCTACCATAAAAACTTCCCACATCAGCTATATCCTTCTCTATCGACATTAGCTCTCTGATAACAAGAAGATCGTCTGTATGCTCCAGCCGGTAGTTTTCAAGTTGCTTGATTAACTTTCTCTTTCCATCAACCAACTCCTTAAGCCTCTTATCTACCCCAGCGAGTACATCATCGGGTCTGCCAACATAACCGGATAATGAAACCCTTGAAAAATCAAGTCTATTAAGTATATCATCCAGTTTCTCTTTTTTTTCAACAGGTATTGAGATTGCCATAGGAACCCGCCCATCCACCACCATCTCATCAGCACTCAATAATATGGATTCAGCACCAACAATACCCTCCAACTCATCCCCCAATAATTTCAGATTCCCAAAAGGGAGTACTCCAGCCAGAGTATATAGGAACTGTGACTCGGTTAGGATATCTGCATCAACCTCAAGCAGACCCAGTATCTGAAGCTCCTTCCTATCACTTAAAAGCTGCTCCGCCTCCCCGGATAATTTAAGAAGTCTCTCATGAATTGGAAGAAGCTTTTTTTCGATGCCTGCAAGAGTGTTTTTCACCTCTATAAGCTGCTCGCTGAAGGGTTTCTCCTTCACAATAATTTTCTCCTTGAAATCCTTCAGTTCACCGAATGCGTCATATTCCTCAACCACACCCAGGATATCTATCACGTGGTTTATCCTCCTGAGATAATCAGCACACCGCTCTGAATTGCTTCCATCGTGTCCGCCGGTTAGCTCAGCTGATACGTCTTCGCTCTTTGTTATATCAAGTATTTGTACAACACCCAGCTTGCTCAGTTCCCTGGATACATCCTCAACGTATCTGTCTAGCACGCCTAAACGAACTTTCTTCATGGACACTGGTTTGAACATTTTTGGTTATGTCTGATTTAGGGTAAGGATATCCTATTTACATGATTAATCGTTATATTTAACTTTATTGTGGAGTAATAAAAATGAAAACAAAAAAAGAGAGCATGGTTCCACTAATCCTATTATTCATCCTATTAAGTTCCCATGCAGCAACAGCAGATGATTCAGGAACGCATGAAGCCATAGTAACAGGACAAATAAAGGACTTAAAAAACCAGCCGGTTGGTGAGGCAGAAATCAGGGTTTATATCAACGGACAGGCCCATGAAACAGAGGAAACTATTAGGTCTGCGCAAGATGTTGGAGTATACTCCATCAAAATAGAGAAGGTAACGGGAGATGCTGAAATAACAATTAAGGTTTCTAAACCAAGCTATAAAACAGAGGAGATAAAGGTTGGGGCTTTTGTTTTTAAAGAGGATACATACTACGCCTTCAAGGATGTTATACTCACCAGAAAAACGGGGATGGCATTCTATATATCCGCCCTGATTCTTATCATAATCTATATCCTGATTTCATTTGAGATTATTCACAGAACCAACGCATCGCTTTTGGGGGCGGCATCGCTGCTCTTTATAACATACACCATTGGAACATTCGACAGAGACTATTTCATAATATCGTTTGAGGGTGCTATCAAGGCAATAGATTTTAACGTGATCTTCCTGCTTATGGGGATGATGATTATTGTCGCAATAATGAAGAGGACGGGGGTGTTCCAGTGGATGGCCTACAAAGCCTACCAGTTCGCTAAAGGGAATGTATGGCACCTGTGCGTCATATTAATGATTATTACCGCGATCACGTCCGCGCTGCTGGATAATGTAACAACCATGATCCTCTTAACTCCCGTGGTTGTGGAGATTGCATTGATTTTGGGGATGTCCCCCCTGCCACTTCTGGTGCCGCTGGTTCTGGCATCGAATATCGGTGGGACAGCAACCCTTATCGGAGACCCGCCGAACATAATGATCGGCTCATACGCTCACCTGACCTTCAATGAGTTCATAATCAACCTGACACCCGTTGTTGTGGTATCCATGGCAGTCCTCATAATCATGATGCGGTTCCAATACAAGAAAGAGTATATGAAGGTTGGAATAGATGACATTGACGGACTGCTTAAGAGACTGAGGGAGGAGTATAGGATAACGGATAAGACCCTGCTCGGGTACAGTCTCGCCGTTCTCGGCTTTGTCACACTCCTGTTTGCGGTACACGGCATACTGCATATGGAACCGAGCATTGCAGCCTTAACCGGCGCATCAGTGCTGCTGCTTTTGAGTCGCGCAGACATTGTTGATATGCTTGAGGAGGTGGAGTGGCCCACACTCATCTTCTTCATGATGCTGTTTATTATCGTGGGGGCAACAGTTGAAACCGGACTGATTGGGATGCTAGCCGATCTCGTCAGCGACCTTTCGGGCGGAAGCCTGGTTTTTGCAATAATACTTGTACTCTGGGTTTCTGCAATAGCATCTGCTATCGTGGACAACATACCATTCACTGCAACAATGCTGCCAATAGTCGCTTACCTGACACAGACCCTGCCCGGCGCCGAGAGCATGGTACTGTGGTGGGCGCTGGCTTTGGGAGCGTGTTTCGGCGGGAACGGCACATTGATCGGAGCGTCCGCAAACCTTGTAACAGCAGGGATATCCGAGAGAGCAGGTCACCCGATACGATTCATCGACTTCCTTAAGGTCGGTGCCCCCGTCATGTTCGTAAGCGTTTTTATTGCAACAATTTATCTATTATTAATATATACTTGAAACCAAAATGCGAGGGGAAAACAAAAAAATAGTTTGTGCAACAATCGGGTCGGAAAGCTGTAAGAGAGCGGAGGATAAGGCGATAGCTCTGGCTCAGAAGGATGGGAAGCTTATCTTTTTGTATGTTGTGGACTCAACCTTCCTAGGCAGCGTCTCAAGAGAGATACACGGAACCCAGACGCTAAGTAAGGGTTTGCACAACATCGGTGAAATCATCCTGGGGAATGCGAAAAAGAAGGCTGAAGATAAAGGCATAATAGCAGAAACTGCAATAATGGAGGGCACGGCGCGTGAGGAGATAGAGAAGGCTATAGCTGAAGTCGGTGCCGATTTGCTGGTTATCGGCAGCGAGAAGAGGGGATGGATTAACGAGCACCTAATCAAGGGCGCGGTATCTGATTTCGTTGAGGAGCTGCGTGAGAAAACAGGTGCTGAGGTGGTGGTTGTAGAGTAGAGGCTGCAAGCGTTTCCGTCCTTGACGGATGCTTCAGGATCAAGAAATTTACGAAGTAACTTTCTTGGTTATTATGAAGTACGGCTATGCTTCATAATTCAAAAATAAGGTGTTTTTGGGGTTTCTTCGAAGAAAGCACCCCACCTAACACTGGAGAGAAAAAACCATCCAACCCGCAAGAGTTATATACTTCCCTGTTCTTTATTGTTTATTGAGGTGTTTGTTTATGGAACTGAATATACAAATCGACAGACGGCATGCGTACATGATCCTGTTCGTTCTTGTTTTGGGGTTTGCTTCAGTCCTGGTTTTCTCCCAGAGCGATCCAATACAAGGCCACCACGCAGAAGAAATAACCCCGGGTACTTTCTCTGGAGGAGGAGACTACATCTTCCCCTCAGATAGCAAAGTCGGCATCGGGACGGAGAATCCTGATAAAAGATTAGAGGTTAATGGTTATGTGAAAGGATCCTCAGGGCTTTGCATAGGAGATGAGTGCCTTAATAGCTGGTATGTTAAAGGTGGATTTTATGGAGCAGCGGTTGTGATACACACTGATTTTGCTCAGACGGGTATAATAAGATGCCAGGGCCCTAGAGATGAACCTCTCATTTGGCCCATTTATTGTCCGACTGAGACTTCTACTCCTGAGTGCCATGAGGGTTTCAGTCGAGTACTAACGGGGAAAAGCGGTGGTCAGGGAGGGGGGGTATATGAATCCTTTTATAGTTGTATGTATGACCCTAGGTGAATAGATATTAAGCTTTGTAGAAACCCCTTGAAGGGAGTGGAGGGAATCAGCACCAGAAGCTCAGTATTCTTGTCCCGGTGACCATGTAGTTTATGAACGCCAACGCCAGTAGTATGACAATCAATGCTATGATAACTGAGATAACCATGTTTCTCGCTCTAACCCTCTCAGCAGGGCTTTCTGAGACAATCCATTTGATGCCAGCCCACAGTATCATTAACACACCCACTGCCGCGACAAGATACATGATTATTCTGATAAACAGGCAGCCAACGTAGAGGGCGGTGCATACCACCTCCTCCAGCTCGCCGCCGGGGCTGCTGCAGTCCACTTCCTCAAGCGGGTTACAGTCTGGGTTAATTTGCATGAAGTCGTGGTTGCTGACGAAGGCCATCACAAGTTGCAGGGCCAGTATGGTTATGGCAAGCCCCACCAGTATGGATAATATCCTGTTCCTGTGTTTGACTCGCTCCTCAGGTATTTCGGAGGTCATCCACCTGTATCCTGTTATAATAACCAGTATGGCGGCGAGCATCCCAGCCAGCGACTCAAGTATTTTAACTACTATGCAACCCAGCGTGTTAGCTAAGGTAACCACCTCCCCTGTGTCTGTATCACCACAGTCCAGGGTAAGCCAGTCAGAGTCCCCTGTAACAACAAACACGTTCACCAGCTGAAGTGCTACCATAACAATCAACAACCCAATAATAGCATGTAGTATCCGGTCCCTGGCTCTGGTCCTGTTCTCGTAACTATCCGAGCTCATCCAGGCCATGCCAGAAAGCAGTATAACAATCGTTGCCAGCATCGCCGCAACACCCTGCAGTATCCTTATGAGAACGCATGCTATGAACTCCAGGTTTTCACCAAATGGTAGTCCAATAATATCAACAAAACTCGGACAATAAAAGCTATACAGTTCATCAAGGTGGAGTAATCCCACTATAAGCGAGAAACCGGGGATCATGTCAGACAACCATGCTAGGATAAACAGGGCATCCACTATGGAGGTGGCGAGAAGGACGATTATTAACCCCACCAGGGCATGCAGTACCCTGTCTCTGGCATACGACCTCTGCTCCGGGGAATCTGAGCCAATCCACTTCAACCCGGCTACTGCGATTATTATAGAGGCTGCGGCGAATGCCACAATCTGCAGCATCCTGAGGAGGTAACAGAAGATAATCCAGAGCTGGGTAAAGATGAGAGCTAAACCAGCGAAGGCTGTTATACCCCCACCTAAACCAAGGTGAACGAAGCAGGTTACTATGTAGGGTTCACCGAATATGCTACTCAAGAAATCAAAGAAGCCCGTAATACTCAGGCTTGAACTAAATAGGGCTGTGGAGAAGGCCATCACAAGCTGTGAAGCCACCTGTATCAGTATGTAACCAATCAAGGCTTTTATAATAATCCACTTAGCCTCTGTCCGGTCCCTGGGGCTGTCTGAGACGATCCACTTCAAGCCGGCGTAGACAATAATTAAGGCGATGATTATGCCAGACAGGAAGAAACCCGCAAGGAGTATAACACAAAGGAAGGCCTCAACCAGACCCACAACGGTCTCCACTTCACTCGCATCTATCTGGCAAATGTTTCCGGTTAGCGACGGCGTGATGAAATCAGGGGAGATTACTCCATCAGAAACCGCGCTTATCAGAGCATAGATGAGGTTTGTTGAAACCATGATTACAAGTATGCCTAGGATTCCATAGACCACCATCCTCTTAGATTGCACCCGGTCCTCGGGGCTGTCTGAGACAGCCCACCTGAACCCGGCAGCCATAATAAACAATATAAGGAGGATGGCTGCTATCGACTGGAAGATGGTGATCATAACACACAAGACCTTGTTTATGGGGTTTGTGACACCCTCTATCCCGAAACCGGATATCACACTCCCGCAGTCGCTCGTGAATATCGCACCCGTAGCATCCTCTACAGAGGTTATTCCTCCGCCAGCGAACAAGGAACTCACCAGGTTCATGGCAAGCAGTATAATAATCAAACCGATGACGGTCTGTGCGATCAAAATTTTGGCCTTGTTTCTTGAAACCGGGTTGTCGCTGGTGTAGAAGTAGATTCCGGCTAATACAACAATAAGGGAGGCTATTACGGCGGCAGTTAAGTTAACAACCTGTATCACTATGCAGGCAGTATTGTGGAGGGTATTCCGGATGTTTTCTAGATCAGTTGGGGCACCAGAGGTTATAGAGCAGTCGATGGATGCTAGGGGTATTGTGCCCACTACACCGCCTAGGGCTACATTAACCAAGGCTATGGCCGTGAAGACCACGAGGAATCCTACTATTGTGTAGGCTATCATGTTCCTGGCCTTCACCCGCTCCTCGGGGCGGTCTGATATGATGAACCGGACTCCGGAGAAGGCGATTATTGCTACGGCAAGCAACACCGCAGCATACTGGAATAATCTTAAGGCGATGCATGCAACATACTGGAGGGTGGTCTGTATCCCGGAGGGGGCTGTTGTTATGCTATCGCAGTCGAAGGTGTAGGGTATTTCTGGGGCAATAATGGTTCCCAGGAAGAGGAGGACGAGCACCACCACCAGGAATCCTATTATGGTGTACACCATCATGTTCCTGGCCCGTATTCTATCCTCCGGCGAGTCGGAGCCAACCCACATAATACCTGAGAGGGTTAATATCACAGCAGCCAGGAGTATAGCCCCCACCTGCAGCACCCGGAAAAGGACGCAGGCAACAGTCTCTATGGGATCGTAGATGGATGAGTCTATGGTGGTCTCGCAGATGATGCTATAGATTCCTCCACCGGTTATGAAGGCGTTCATAAGCTGTATTACTATCATAACCACAATAAGCCCCAGCAGGGCGAACATCAGGATTTTCTTGGCTGTTGCTCTCTGGCTGCTGCTGTCGCTGGAAATCCACATTATACCAGCGAGGGTTATGGCCAACACAGCTGCTATAACACACAGCAACTGAATCAGACGGAGGATTACGCAGACAGCGAAACGTATCAAGTGCATTATCTGACCGGGACCAGTTCTACAATCCTCAAGACAGGACTCCAAGTCGCCGTCACCATCACCGTCACCATCACCGTCACCATCGCCGTCACCATCACCGTCACCATCACCGTCACCATCACCGTCACCATCGCCGTCACCATCACCGTCACCGCCGGAACAGCCAAGGGATTCACAGGTCTGCAGTCCTCCAGTGCCACAATCACAGGGATCATCTATTTTATAACAATAACAGATATCATCTCCCTCGCAATTCAAACCAATTTGGTCATCAAAACCATAATAGCACTTATTATCATCCACACATCTTGGATCCGGTGTGGAAGCAGCACACTCAGCCCCATTATATTCAAACCCGGGGCAATTTCCAACCAGACATGAATTCTCACCATCAGCGCAGCCGTATGCCCTACAATCAGCACGGCACTCATCAAAGTCTGTTCCACAGGGTTCGGAGTTAAAGCACCAGCAATATTCAAGGTCACAATCACTAACCTCCGAGACAAAAACATGATCAAACTCATAACGGCACTCATAAGAATCAAAGCAACCATGCCATATGAGATCATCCTCATCAGTCATGGAGTCAGCACACTGGGAATTATCGAGATTTTGACCTGTACAATACTCAGCGCAAGTAGGCTCAGCCTCACAGCCATCGTCCAAGCAATTATACTGGCAGCTAAGAAATGCTGTTCCACAGGATTCGGAGTTAAAGCACCAGCAATTTTCATCGTCTTCGCAATCATCAATCCCCGAGCCAGGAACAGGTGGATCAAACTCATAACGGCACTCATAAGAATCAAAGCAACCATGCCATATGAGATCATCCTCATCAGTCATGGAGTCAGCACACTGGGAATTATCGAGATTTTGACCTGTACAATACTCAGCGCAAGT
>JAYEGX010000076.1:0-30997 GCA_034659295.1 Candidatus Altarchaeota archaeon
ATTAAACATTTTTTTTTAACCTGTTGACGCATTCGCCAGCACATACAGGGTGCCAGAGTAATGCTGTGAATATTTCCCAGAGGGCACGTCAAGCCAGTAGTAGTTGTGGAATGTTGTTCCCGGATTAATTTTCTCCCTCATAAGGACATAGGTGAGATTCATTTGGGTAGTGTTCGCGTGATTATACTGGCTCAGCTCATCATTCCATGAGAGGTTCCTGACCCCGATATCATAGACTATGCCCTTCAAGCCCCCCACGGAGTCAGCGGATAAATCAGTTCCCTTAACCAGTATCTCATCTATCCTGTTGGAGTTGTTGTCTACGGTGATGTTGTAGCCGTCTACGTTGTTCAGTGAAGCATTGTTCCCGGATGTCCCGGGATCGCAGAATCCGAAGTCGATGCTGCTCCAGGACAGCGACATAATCAAGACCTTGGTTATTTCAATAAATATGTTCCCTGTATCGTTTCCTTGCGCATGTGTTGAATTAAATAACACATCCAACGCCCAGATGGAGTTTAATGCCCCAGTGGAGTTAACAGTCCACGTTAGATTACAGAATTCATCCTTAACTAATGGGTTGGTGCTGCAGTTCTGTGGGTTATCTGCTGTCAGGATATAAAATGGTGTGTCGGTTGATGTGTTTATTTGGGTATCCGGATCTGCACTGCTCTTATTATACCTTAGTGTGCCGTTAACATACCCACAAAGACCGTCCCTGCAGTATACGGTGGCGTTGACGATAAAGGTCTTGTTTTGTCCCACCTTGTATCCTCCGTTCTGGGAGGCGTTCCCTTGGCCGGGGATTACTGGGGGCGTCACCAGCTGTATCTCCAAATAGCCGACCCTCGTTAGGTTATAGACTGAGTTATCATAGCTACCGCTTGCTACGGAGGTGTCGTTGGCATAGAAATAGACGCTATATTTCTCGTTACCCGATGAGGTGATGTTCACTACGTAATAGAAGGTAGCTGATTGTTCCTTCCTTATTCGCCCGCCTTGGGAGGTATTCCACGTTATCCTGCCACCGCTCCAATCCCCCGTAGTATAGTTTAAGCCCTCCGTGTAATACCATATATCATTCGCGGAGTCCACATACCATGATGAATTAAGGCCCTCGTGGTATACAATATCTGCTGCAGCAATCCACCAGTGGGATTCACCATCGTTTCTTATGTCTATTTCGATGCGATATAGCTCTGGATCCCTCTTGAAGAATTCAAAGGTTGTGTTCAAACCCGAATCAATTAGTTCACCTCCATTGTGAGTGTCTGCCTCCCCGGTTACCTCATATATTCTTATCTGGGTGATATTAGGGATTGGTTTGCTCTTACCTCCGCCAAATGAGTCAAATGATGAGACATTGAACCAGAAATGAGTGCTATTCTCCTGCATATTATATTCTGTTGTATTAGCCACCTCCCAGCTTGAGCAATCTACTAAAGCGAAATCCCAGGAAGTGCAGTGAACGATTGCTGTGATGTTATTTTGGTTCTTTGGCAGCGTAATTTCGGCATGTGAGTAGGGCACACTCAGGTCCTCCTGTGCATAGAGGGCCGTAACATCGATATTTTTTGGTGGAGTCCCAAGGTAGTTGTCGACTACCTGCGATGTCAGCTTCATGCTCTGGGTCATATTAACCGATTTCAGCAGAGTCTTCTGTGCTCCACCAGCCAGTGGAGTGGTTAAGAGGATGTCGTATATTCCGTACTGGATGAGGATCACGGAAATGCTTCCATTACCCTGAGCAAGTAATCCACCAGTTGAGTTAAATATTTGGATGCTCGTGTTCTCGCTTAACTTGACTGATTCATTGCTTGCTGTTATGTTGAACACCATCCTTGCGGTTACGTTATAGGATGAGTAGTCCTCATCCCAGGACAGACCATTAGCCCTGGAGTAATCGGTTTCATTGATGAAGAAGTGAACCGGCCTAACCTGGCTGCTGCCTGTCAGATTGACGATGTAATAAAAGGTGAAGTTTCCGTCTGCATGTCCAAGAGCCGGCATAGTATTCCATGTTACTTTACCTCCTGTAAAAGAGCCACCTGACTGGTTTCCTGTTCCGTTAGAGTACCATATGTCACCTGACTCATTTATTTCCCACGCGGGATCCAAGCCCTCGTGGTATACAATTGTAGATGAGGCTATATCCCACTTAGCATCTGCTGAAACCTTTATCTCCACCCGATATATTCCCTCACCGCTGTAGTCGTCATCTCTGAACAACGAAAAATTTTCACCCAGACCGGATTTAACAAGGGTGCCGCCTGAGTGCTTGTCTGCTAGAAGTGTTACATTATATAATACAATCGAGGAAATATTTGGCAGGATAAGCTCTTCCTCTTCACCAAGCGAGTAATTAGTGAATGTCCTGTTTACCCTCACCTCAGAGTAGTCGGTGTAGAGGTTAACGCTCGCAGCACCTGAGCCGAGAGTGTTTTCAGCAAGCAGGTGGAGGATGTCATTGGAGTCTATGAAGTCATCGAATGCAGCATAGTAAGATGAATTGATTAGGTTATCCGCCACCGTGTTGGTTCCCGTGCCCAGATTAATCCATGAACCAGCTCCAGAGTAATTCCATATGTAGAGGTTTGAGTCTGAGTTAGAGTCATAGCCCTCCCACAGGACATGGAATCCGGTTATTCCAGCATATCCCTCAGGTAACTTATACTTGAAGTGGTGTGTTGCGCCCCTGTTCTTTGCGTGTATAGAGGTGTAGCGGCTGTTGTTGGAGGCTGCTATCGCACTATATGAGCTGAACTCAACCTCCCCCGGGATGTTTGGTCCTGAACCCGGCGGAGTGGTTGTGGAAGATGAATACTCATAAGCCCATTTATTCGAGCCCGCGCCAGATGAAAAATTATATTTTTTGTTAACGTATATGGATAGATACCCAGGGTCCACAGCAGCAGGATTACTATAGTACACGTAGTGTTTGCGTTGGTTGACCACGTTAGAAGTCACATTAGCCTCGAACCTGACAAGACACCAGTTTAGGTCATCACCTGCCAAGACATTAAACGGTAACTCAACACTCTCACCCGTCTCAATCCCTATAATCCTCAACTCCTTGCTGCAGTTTGTGAACCTGCCGGGAGCTGAAATGTTTGCTTCTACAACAACCCCCTTACGGTCAATACCCAGCGACTCATTTAAGTATATTTGTTTCCTGTACTTCCAAGATGAATTCCACCAAGGTGGTTTCGTGATAATCTTGACTGTTACCTTGGTCAGCAGATAGGCTGACGTGGTTGAATTAGAGGAGATGTTGAAGGTTGTTGTGTTCTGGTCTCCTCCCCCTGCACCGGTTGTGTTATATTTAATATTGATTTTCTTTATGCTTTGAGGTGGTATCGAAAAAGATGAATCAGAGGGATAGGTGTAATTGGTTTTTGATGCTGGGATCACATTAAACCCTAGCAACACGTTACCTGTGTTGTTTATCGTTAGAGTGCATACCGTGCCAGTAGTGTTCTGGATCACGCTCTTGAAGCATGTTGCTGGCGTCCTCGTCCAGGAGTCGCTTACCGGCACAGAAACGTTCAGGATAAGAGTGTCTGAGCCATCATTTCCAGTAGACGAATTGATTGTGCAATTATATAAACCAGGAGACACCCCCAACGGAACCGACACATTAACCGACACATTACTCTGCTCTCCAGCCGCAAGAGAGGAAATACCTGAAGGTGAATAAGTCACCCAATCAGACGGAAGATTCCCACCCGAGCAATTAAAGGAAACACCCGTAATATTAGCATTACCCGTCGAGTTAACAACATATACACCAACCAAGCCTCCCATACCATGACCCACAACATTACTTAACACAGCCTCAGAAACCTCAAGAACAGGATTGGATTCCACGTTTACCTGGGTCTGGTTGCTTGTGGAATCCTTGGAATTATCTGGATTCATCCATTCCGCTGTACCATTCAAGAGGTAGGCCGCCGGGATGGTAGCCTGCGGGACGGTCACATTAAAGTCCATTGTACATGAGCCGTTAACTTCAACATTAGAGCAGCTTTGTGTGGCTTGGGGCTGGATAATCCAGCCAGCCGGAACTTCAGCGGACAGGTTAACGGAGTAAGCCGTAGTATTGCCTGTGTTGTTATATCGCAGTGTTAGATTGAAATTCTGCTGTTGATTCTGTGTTATACCCGACATGTTTATTGTATTATTCTGGGAAAGCAATCCAGTGGTGTTACCGTATGCATGGAAACTGTATTGGCTGGTATTTTGTTGGTTTCCTATGGGTGTGTCATTCGCGTGAAACCTCACAGTGTAGACTCCAGGCAGGGAGGCATTGTATTCAACAAAGTATCTGTCTCCTGCAAGAATTGTCATGGACTCGTTCGAGTTTGTGGGTCCTGTAACTGTAGCCCAGACGCTGCCAACGTTGAGGTTGTCTGTGACGTTAGCTTCAAGAGACAGGTTGTATTGCATCTCCAATACGGTTGGAGAAACCGAGACATCGGATATTGTTGGCGGCGTAACATCCTTATAGTGCACTGCGTTTGTTTCAGTATCCTGTCCCGATACATATTCAGGTATTTTCATTCCCTCGATTTTTAGGTCATACCATTGCTCGTCCTGTATGTCTGGTAGTGTGCAATTTATCTGCCAGTTGTCTTGGGCGGCAACGAAAACATAATCGGTTATAATGCATTCTGTTGTATTTATGTAGACCTTGGTCCAGTTAATGTTTGCTTTCTCCTCGAATTCACTTGTGCCGTTGTTGTAGAAGGCTTCAGCCCTTAATTCCAGGTTCTGGCCCGAGGACCTGTTGAGTGATGGCGCATCCTGGGTCGGAGAGGTAATGTTTAGGGTGAATGTGCTATTCATTATTGTGACATTAACTGATACAAGCAGGTGGGAGGGTGTGCCGTTGGATGAGAGATTGTATGTGGTGTGGTGGCTGCCCACCAAAGCACCTGAGGTGTTGTAGAGTATATTCAGTGCATTAGTCTGCTGTTTTGACACATTAAATAATGACTCCTGAGGGTGCGTGTAGTTGGTGAGAGCAGAAGGTGACACATTAAAGGATAATGGCACATTACCGGTGTTGTTTATTGTTATCGTGCATAGTGTGCCCGTCTGCCCAATTCCCAGATTTGTTGAGCAGTTAGCTGGCGTTCTCGTCCAGGAGTCGCTTACCGGCACAGAAACGTTCAGGATAAGAGTGTCTGAGCCATCATTTCCAGTAGACGAATTGATTGTGCAATTATATAAACCAGGAGACACCCCCAACGGAACCGACACATTAACCGACACATTACTCTGCTCTCCAGCCGCAAGAGAGGAAATACCTGAAGGTGAATAAGTCACCCAATCAGACGGAAGATTCCCACCCGAGCAATTAAAGGAAACACCCGTAATATTAGCATTACCCGTCGAGTTAACAACATATACACCAACCAAGCCCCCCATACCATGACCCACAACATTACTTAACACAGCCTCAGAAACCTCAAGAACAGGATTGGATTCAACTGTAACCTCAAATGATGAATTTGTTGAGTTGGTTACCGTGTTGTTGTTAGCCCATAAACCAGAGGAGTTAATCCAGTAAGTCCCTCCAGGGGTGTTTGCTGAGATATTGACTTCGAATCTTTTGCTGCACGAGGTCTTGGATGCTACGTTGCCGCAGGACTCTAGCGTTGAGTTCGCAGACAAACCAGCTGGTAGGGTAAGTGAGATATTTACTGCGATAGCCACGTCCGGCCCCAGGTTGATGAATGATACTGTGAGATTGAATAATTCACCGGTTGCGTACTTGACGGATGAGGCGGTATGAGAGGTTGGCGTATAGTTTGTGGAGGCATTGGTTGCGCCATATACTACATAGGTGGAGGTATTGCCTGCGTTATTGACCCCGGTTGAAGCTGACACGTTCACTGTGTAGGTGCCTGAAGCAGTTAGTTGGGGAAGGGTGTATGCTGATGAATAGTTGCCGTTGACATCTGTTTGGGCTGTGTCCGTGTGGAGCAGACCCCCTGAAGAGTTCAGGTACCTGACTGATACATTTTCTCCTACTATCGGTTGACCGTTTGAGTAGATGAATGTACCATAAGCCTGAACTGTCTCGGAGGAGTTATACTGCATTTTTTTCGTGGAAACATTAATCTGGCTCCCGATAGCATAAGCGAAAACAACGTCTGTGTAGGGGGGTATGTTGCTGCCCTGGGAAAGGGATAGGTTGACGTTGTGTGTGTGGTCTACTCCAGCAATCGTCACTTGGGGTCCGCTCCATGAACTGGGAGTGGTCTGGCTGGGTGCATTCGACGTAATCACAGGATTATCATGGCTGTGGTTTGTAGAGCCTCCTGTAGCCCCGTAGCTTGAGTTTCCGACAATAAATTCCTCATAGAATGGCCCGGATGAATTCGATAGAATAACCCATGAAGGTGAGAGCTGGCTTGAATTAAACAACGCTATCATACCGGAAGGGATTGATGTATTGGAGGAAGCGTTGGCTAATATCACAGTTATGTAAGGTGGCCTGCTGTCCTGGTTATCGGTTAATCCGGTTCCGTTGTGTGTGTGGGCGGAGGTAACATAGGATGTGGTCTTGCTTGCTGTGCCTGTGGTGCTTGCTGATGATGCTAGCGTGAAATTAATGGAGTGGTTGTGTGTGTTTGATCCGCCCACTCCAATGGAATCGTTTCCGTATATGAAGTAGTTGTTCTGGATTGTGTAGGTGTTCCACCCAGCTGGTGGAGTGGTGTTAAATAATGCTATCGCACCCTTTGGAATAGTTTGGGGGATGCCATAGTCGTATTGTATCACCTTAAGACTCCTGAATCGTGGCAGCAGTGATTCATTGGAAACCTTCGATGATGCGAGTGTGTGGGTGTGTGTTTCGCTGGATGCGAAAACGTCGCTGCCTGATTTGCCTCCGGATGTTGTTGATGGGCCGCTGCATGAAACAAGGAATGCGGTGTGTTCGTGTGTTCTGTTGCCTCCCTGGGTTCCATAGGCTGAGTACCCTCTTGGGAATCTCTCATAGAAGGGGTCGCCTGGTGCACAGGATATGCAGGTCCAATCATCGGGTGTGCCGGTCCGGTCCCAGAAAAGTATCATGGAGGCATTCGATTGAGTGGGGTCAACTGCAAGATACCATGGCCCCACCTCCCTGAAGGTCTTGTTCCCGTATCCGATATTTGAGGGGCCGAGTTGGTAGAGATAAGGCCAGATGTGGGGTAACTGTATCCTGTATGATACAACAGAGTTATTCGAGAGATTGCTCCAGGTTAATACTTTGGTGTTGTTTCTTGATGAAATAACCGCTCCACCAGAGTCTGTTACCTCAAACTCTGGTGGGATATATTCGGTTAAGCTGAAACTGGACGTATTAGTGTAGTCTACCACCCTTATCCTGGATTCAGTCGGCCCCCTCATTGGATCCACTACCACAGGAATCTCTCTCAGGATTTCGAATTCAATGAATTCCTTTACCATAAAGTAGGAGTCAGCGGATAACATCATATCATCCACCGAGGCTCTTACATCCATAAGATACCTGCCATCGCCCCTGGTCTGGTACAGCACTTTGTAGACACCATCCCTTGCCTCGGTTATGTTGCCCTCCCCTGTTGAGTAGGCGGATGTTTCTCCAGTGGGGGAGGTTACGTTAATCCAGAGGTCTGCTCCGGAAACAGGATACCCGTCTCTGTCCAAAACAACCGCCAGCATCTCAGCTGTCTCGTTTGGTTTATAAACTGATTTCCTCGTGTTTATTGATACCAGACCCCAGGTGAACCATATCTCCTCCTCAGAACCAGAAGACCCCACAACCAGCTTGTATAGACCTGGCTTTATCTTCCTTTCTCGGGGGAGGGTTACTTTGAACTTGTTCCCTGCTTCCTGGATTAGCGGTTTCACATCCGCCATATTACCATGGAAGTCTTCTATATGTGCTTCAGGTGTTTCGGTCCCACCTAATATCCCTAATCTCCCAAACCAGTCTCCTAGTTCAAATTCAGGTTCTTCATTAGCCCTGAAGTGTTTGTCTATGGTAATCAGCTTCAGGGGGTCTATGAGTGTATCGTTTGAGTGGTTGATTGATTCTGTGTAGCTTACCGTATCGTTCTCGAATTCTACTGATACAACTATCGCTGCAGGTCCTTGGTATGTTGTGGATGATGTTGTGGTTGATGTTTCAGCGGTTGTTGAGGTTGAGGTAGCAGTTAACGTGGGAACTGTTGTTGTAGCTGTTGAAGTGGACGCTGGCGCTTGCGCAGTCGTAGTACTTGTTGTTGTGGTTGCAGCGGTAGTTGTTGTGGTTATCTGTGATAGATCAAAGACCATAAAATGTTCTATTAGGATAGCACCCCCGCAATCCAGGGTTATCGTATAAGCCCCAGGTTCTGTGAACCCGCTCAGGTGCAGGTATGATAGACCGTTATTGTTGGTTTGTTTTCTATCAGAAAAAACAATTCCACCTTCGGGATTGATTATTCTTACATTAACAGCTGTTTTGGGGGGGCCGGAGATTATCACATAAATGTCCTCACCTGGATAATAGGTTTCTTTATCCATGGATATCCCAAAGTCCTGGGAGGCGAATGCGAAGGTAATGAAGAACATGAGGAGTAATGCTATAGTTAACAAAATCCTGTATCCTGTTCCGAGTTTTTTCATTCTTACATCGTATCTTGCAAAACTTTCAGAGTTTACCTGTTTTTGCAAGATTTGAAAAGTATTGGTGATTCTTGCGGGGTTTTTTGCGTAATTTCGTGAGGAGACCCCGATGTTCTAATCGTTTCATTAATCGTTTCATTTTTTCATTAATCGTTTCATTTCAAGCAAAGGTAGCATAGACTGCGCCCCTTTCCACTCTCATTTATTAAACCTTCATCAACCAATTGTGTGAGGTCTCTGAATGCTGTAACCTTAGATACATGAAATAACTCTCGGTATTTTTTATTCGTTAGCCTTTTTCCCTCATTCACCATCAACCTTAATGCTTTAATCTGCCGTTCATTTAAGCCTAATTCTCTTAAATCAATCCTATCCCTTGGCTTGATAAGGTCCAGGATCTCATCTCCGGGACCGCGAAATGTTACTCTAAAGAACCCATCTGTTTCCTCAAATTCTGGCTCAGGTAAACCGTGTCTTACCATCAGATCCTTCATCCTCCTGATTCCAGTACCCCATTTTTCTATATACCCGAGATCATACAATAAGCCTGCAAGTAACTTATTCCTTAAAACATGAGAACCCTCCAGGGTCTTTAGAGTGACACCCACGGGCAAGCTGCCTGGGCTTTCCACTTCTATACGATCATCAAAGACCATCACCCTGATGCTTGCACCAGAAAACAGGTAATCCCTATGTGCAATAGCATTTGTTATAGCCTCCCTGATCGCTTCATAAGGGTATTCTGTGACATTAATCTGATCGAACCCAACTACCTTTGTTGCCCTTCTTGTATTTCTTTTGACGAATTTCTCTGCCTCATCGATCAATTTCGGTAGGATACCATGTAATTCCACCCGGTCTATAAACTCCACCATCCCCGTGCCTTTAAATCTGGCGATCTTAAGTTCACTGGATGGAATAAATCCCTGGGGTTTTTTGCCAAAAAATAAAATTCCGGCATTTGTTGGTATCAATCCATTATTTCTCTTGATTATCACTCCAAGGTTAATTAAGGTCTGTTTTAAGGGAATCTTGGGGAGTTCAATCCCTCTTGTTTCTGCTCTTTTCTCTAGATACCATTTTATCCTTCCATCATCCAGGTCACCATAACCTGCCTCTTGGACAGTCTCTTTATCCCATTCAATCAAGCCGTTATCACTTAATATACGTTTAAGCTCTCCTGGGTCTTCAACACTCCTTATCTGCGCACCAATTCTGTAGTAATAGACGCCCTTCACTAGGTAGAATGTGTTCCTGGCTTTTTTGATGTGTATTAAAATCAGATTCTTGTTGCCCAGTGTTCTGTGTTCGATCCTCGGCTTTAATCTGGGTTTTATCAGGTCGGAGGCAACATTGCCAACCTGTAGATTAAGTTTGTCTGTCCGGGAATCACTCACGCCCCGTAGCCTTTCTTCATAAATCTTTTTTTTATTATCCACCCCTACCATGATTAAACCCCCACCGGTGTTGGCAAAGGATGCCATGGATCTAGCTAACCTGAGGTTATCTATCCTCTGTCTCTTAAATTCTAATCTTGTTCCTTCATCGCTCTGGATTAATTTTTCCAGTTCTTTTCGGTTCATTCTTTAGCTCTGTGATTTATCGCGCATTCTCCCGGGATTGAAAAATCCAGAATACGAAATTCCATTTCCCGATGTGGATTTTCTTCCGAGTTTTTTTCATTTTGGGATAAATTTGGGATAAATTTGGGATAAATTTGGGATAAATTTCAGCTGGCATTAGACCCAAGTATGTAGTATGCCCCCTTCTTGATACCTTGCTTCTCTATAATACCCTTCTCAATCAAATTTTTGAGGTCTAGACGTGCTGTTTCAGGGGATATACCCGGGAAGAGCCTTCTATAATCCCTGTTGGTTATTCTTCTATGCTTCCTTAGATACTCAACAGCCTGTTTCTGTCTCTCATTAAGTTCTATTATTTTCTCTTGTTCAAATTTTTCTTTTGTTGAGAACAAAGTAACTGTTACTGTGTATCTGTCTGCGTCTATTCTCGGCATCTGTGGTCTAAGAGGATGCTTTTTGTGTTCCTCCATTATTTTATCCCAACCTTCACCCAATTCTTCAATATATCTAATTTTACTCAGGACTTTTGCGATTGTAGGATTCCTTGAGAACTGTTTTTTGGTTATATTTTCAGGTGTAATCTCCTCTGGCAGACCGCCAGGGTTGTAGTATTCAATGTGATCATCAAACATCTTTACAATAACCTTAGTCCGTTGTTCAGAATGATCCCTGTGACAAACAGCATTTACAACTAACTCACGAATAGAAAATAGGGGGTATTCCGGTATATCCTCTCTCTCAACCCTATAGGGATGCAACCTAGACATTATTGCTATATGCTCTTTTATATACCTATCACAGTTATCAATTTGTTGGAATATATTCCCAGAAAATTCTTTGTAGTCAAGTCGTTCTACCCCAACATCCATTCCTTTATATCTCGCTAAAGCGATGTAAGAATTCATGAAAAATTTCTGTGGATTTTTTCCAAACAGTAAGATTCCGGCATTAGTTGGCTTATTACTTTTGATACATTCCAAGGCTTCAAGTAATTCTTTATCACCCCCCATCATCCTTCTTTCAGTTAAGGATTCATGTCTTGGTATAAAGAACTCTTTTACGAAATTCCAATTAATATCATCCAAGATTGCACCTTTGCAGAGTTGTGAATCAAATTCCTGCTCGTGTCTCTCTAGGATTGTTCTCTTGTATTCCTCCCTGCTTAATCTATGAGTGGATCTACCAACTCTCTTAAAAGCCCTTCCAAACGCTAAGACAGGTTCATCGGATATTTTTTCTGTTTCTACTAGGAGTATGTTCTTTCCTTCAATCTTTAGAGTAGTTATCTTCGGGTATAACCTTGGATCGGTGTTTTGTTTGATATCGTTTGCTGTATTTTCTATGGTTCCCTTACCTATTTCTGCTCCAATAATCTTTCCCGATTTGGAAACGCCAAAGAGGATTTTCCCTCCTTGAGCCCATGAAAATGCTACTAATGTTTTTAGTGCCTCCTTCCACTCTGAAAGAGAGGTTTTTAATTCCAAAGTCTCTGACTCTCCCTCGTTAATTAGTTTCAGCAATCTTTCTTTTTCCATTTTGTTCATCACATTGAAGTGCTGGATTAGAGGGAATTGCTATAAAAAGAAGTGGCGTAAATAGTACTATGAGATTGATTTTTTTCCTGTGCCGCAGCATTTTTGTTTCTTATATAATACTTTTTAGGTACTAATATATTGGTATGTTGATATATTTATATGCTATTGCATTACTGTGTTAACATAACTTATTGTAAGAAAAAAAATGTTAAATAAAAGTGCAATAAATCAAGGATATGTCTTTATCAAAGAGATGGTTGGACTCCAGAAACGATTTCCGATAAAAAAACCACCTTAATAGTCACCAGCCTTGAAAGATACCATGAAACCCTACCTGATCTGGTGAGATATTCTACGAAAATAAAGGATATATACTTGTTATACACTATTCTTTATCGATAGATATGGTACTCGAATCCATCGTAGACCCTCTGAAGGCTGAGAAAACACCAAGGGATATGTTCTATGTCGGCCTTATTTATTCAAGCATAGGATTGCTTCTTGCATACTTCACCTTCGGCTCCCAATCAAGCTTCGCAAGCATATTTCTAACAACCATACCCCTTGTGGTAATAATGCACAAGACCCTGCAGCTGGAGGAGAATAAAGATGAGCAACTCATCCACTCCCTGCAGGGAAGACATAGGAAAACACACAAGGAAACCTTCCTCATAAAAGAACACGGGAAAGCCCTGTCCCTCTTCGTGGCATTATTTCTGGGAATGGTGGTCGCCTACACCCTCTGGTACATCATACTACCAGTGGATATGGAAGAGAATCTGTTCAGCTTCCAGATAAACGAGATAAATAGAATCAGGGCGACATCAACCTCAGGAGACATAACAGGATTCAACCAGGAATCCAGGAACAATTTGTTTATCATACTCGAAAACAACTTTAGGGTATGGGTTTTTTGCATAATATTCTCCTTCCTCTACGGGAGCGGGGCCATCCTCATACTAACACTTAATGCATCAATTGTGGGCGTGGCTATTGGTATCGCGATCAGGAACGCATTAGTAAGATACGCTCCAATGGGACATATTGACTTCCTCTACAACTACTTCGGTTCATTTTCCATAAGCTTCTGCTACCTCATACATGGGATACCGGAGATATCCGCCTACTTTCTGGGAGCATTGGGCGGGGGTATCATTTCTGTTGCGGTGGCAAGACACGGGGTCAAGATTAGAAAAGAGTTCATAGACGTAACCATAGACTCCATAGACCTTGTGGTGCTCTCAGCTGTCATCCTCCTGCTGGCAGGAGTAATAGAGGTATACCTGACACCCCTAATCTGCGGGGTATGAATTATGTCCTTACTAGCTGAACAAATAAAAAACCAAGTAAAAAGAGGGGTGGAGGAGATAAGCACCAAGGATGTGGAAGTAACAAAAGTATCTTTGGCAGACTACATAAAAGACTCATATGAGAAGGAATCATTAGTAAGAGCATCGCACGAAATACGTTTTGGCGAAAGTGGTCTTACAGATATCGATGTGGACGGTAGGATAGGTATCTTGCTCATGCATGATCTAGAGAGTAACCTTGATAAATACTCTACCTCATTAAGACAGAAAGCACTTTACAGTGCAAAATATGAAAAGATTTTTCTGGTGCCAGTGGATAATCCAAGCAGGTATACACTTAAGGAATTGAAGGGAAGAGTATCAAGAGATGAAGCAGAGAAAATCCCTGCGGAGGTGATAGATTTAAAAGAAAAAGAATTTTTCACGATTTCAAGAATAATCTATCTGATAGTGATTCTCTCTATAATAGTATATATCGTCTTGATTATTTTGTAACAGAAACGATGCCGCCGGAGGGATTTGAACCCTCGACACCCGGGTTTTCAGCCTGGTGCTCTCCTATTCCATCCCTTTAACCCTGCAGTAATTTAAGCAATGAATACAAAATAATATCAGAAAACAAGAAATTTACAAAGTAAATTTCTTGGTTATTATGAAGTAGTGCTATACTTCATAGTTCAATGAAAAAAAGAGTGGTGAGTAAAATATTTGAGTTCCCGGTTATTATTGAGAAGGATGATGAGGGATATTTTGCGTCCTGCCCGATCTTGCAGGGATGCTACACTCAGGGAGAGACCTATGAGCAGGTTCTTGAGAATCTGAGGGATGTGATGAGGCTGCATATAAGGGATAGAATTGAGGCAAAAGAAGAAATCCCTTCCGTACACAATGTCGCATTAACTACCTTGAAGGTTAGAGCATGAGCGAAAAGCTGCCCAGAGTAGATGCCAAAAAGGTAGAGAAGAGTCTAAAAAAGCTAGGCTTTAGATTAGTTAGACAATCCGGAAGCCATAGGATATACAAAAACCCTGAAGGAAAAAGAGTTACTATACCCTATCACTCAAAAAAAGATACTGCACCCGAAACTACTTAAAAGCATTCTCAGAGATGCCGGAATAACCGTAAAAGAATTCAGGGAAATGCTCTGACCAAAGTAACTGTTTCTCTTTCTCTGAAGAAAAAGATATGCCGCCGGAGGGATTTGAACCCTCGACACCCAGGTTTCTATATTCCTGAAGGGAATTCTTCAGCCTGGTGCTCTCCCAAGCTGAGCTACAGCGGCATAAAATGAGATTAAATAATCTCTGCCTCGGTGCTCAGGGCCTGGCCGGGAAGTCCCTTGCTGAACTTCGCTATCACCGTGCCTTTACGACCGTGTATCCTTGTTATCTTCCCCACAATCTTTTTACCTGAGGGGGTGGTCCACTCAACACTCTTGCCCAACAGCTTGGATGCATCCTCTTTGCTGGATGAATCCTCCGGTTTAACAATCAATTGATTTGTGGACTGCGTCCGTTTACCCTGCCTGTAGTTTAATATAACAGCTTTCATTTTCTCCCTTCGCAGATATTTTTATATATTGGAGTACATTATAATAATAGGTCAATTATCATGATTAATAATTATGATTTTTGTTTCCTGTCAACATAGGGAAAAAACATAAAAATGAGGGAGATAAGATTCCATGGACGAGGCGGTCAGGGCGCGGTAACCGCTGCCACACTGCTAGCCATCGGCACATTCAGGGATGGGAAATTCTCCCAGGCATTCCCCCGCTTTGGGGTGGAAAGAAGGGGCGCCCCGGTTGAAGCCTTCACCAGAATGGGAGATAAATTCATTAGAAGAAAAAGCGCCATATACAACCCAGATATAATAGTGGTCCTGGACTCCAGCCTCTTTGATGTGGTCAAGATCACGGAGGGGCTAAAGGAGGGGGGTAAAATCATTGTGAACTCCGAGAAAACACCTGAAGAGCTTGGTCTCAAGGGATTGGATGTTAACACCATAGATGCCACCGAAATAGCGTTCAAGATATTAGGTAGGAACATAGTTAACACAGCAATGCTCGGAGCATTTTCCGCCTTCACAGGAGAGGTGAGAAAGGAAAGCATTATGGAAGCTGTGAAGGAACACTTCACCGGAAGCATCGCGGAAAAAAACGTGAAACTGGTCGAGGAAACCTACCAGCAAGCGATGGAGAAAAAAAGAGAATGATTGACTTCGAAAAGGTTAAGCTGAAGGTTAACGACAAGGAAATCACTATTGGATGCGTGTTGGAGAGTAATGGCTCCACCGCCAACCTCAAAACAGGGGCGTGGCGCTCTAAGAGGCCTGTGGTGGACTTCGATAAATGCATCGGCTGCGGGACATGCTGGATGCTATGCCCTGAAGGGTGTATCAGCAAAAGAGAGGATGGGAAATTCGAGATAGATTTGGACTACTGTAAAGGCTGCGGCATCTGCGCCAACGAGTGCCCGGTTAAATGCATCAAGATGATAATGGAGGAGAAATAAGAAATGGCTAGGAAGATAATGGAGGCATCTCATGCCATATCAGAGGCTGTTAAGCTGGCAGAGCCTGGTGTTATCGCAGCATATCCCATAACACCGCAGACCCATATAGTGGAGAGGATTTCAGAGTACGTGGCCAACGGGGAGACAAAATCCGAGTACATCAGGGTTGAATCAGAGTTCGCGGCCATATCCGCCTGCCTGGGAGCCTCGGCAACAGGAGTCAGATCATATACGGCAACAGCATCCCAGGGGCTTGCATTGATGTTTGAGGTTCTGTTTATTGTCTCAGGAATGCGCCTCCCAGTCTGTATGACACTAGCAAACAGGGCCATGTCCGCCCCCATAAGCATATGGAACGACCACCAGGACTCAATTTCAGCCAGAGACGTTGGCTGGATACAATTCTATGCCGAAAACGCGCAGGAATGCTACGACCTCACACTCATGCAGTTCAAGGTATCCGAAGACCACAGGGTGCTTCTACCATCCATGGTATGCATGGACGGTTTCGTCTTAACACACATGTATGAGTCAATGAACACCTACGCTAAAGAGGATGTGGATGATTTCCTGCCTGAATACAAGCCACTGCATGCCGTTCTCGACCCTGAGCAGCCTATGACACAGGGACCTATCGGGTTCCCCTCAGAGTACATGGAATTAAGGAAGTCTCAGGTTGACGCAACCGATAACTCGATAGAGGTTATAGAAGAGGTCTTCAAGGAATTCTCCGGGAAATTCCCCGTGGAAATCGAGGGTTCGAGACCTGAATCCTACAGTACTGTGGAGGAATACAGAACAGATGATGCCGAGATAATTTTCGTGGCCATGGGCTCCATATGCGGTCAGATAAAGGTCATAATAGACAGGCTGAGAGAGAAAGGTGAGAGGGTTGGATTAGCTAGGATAGTAGTATATCGGCCATTTCCCAAAGAGGCCTTGAAAAAAGCCCTGAAGAATGCGAACAAGGTAGCTGTCCTGGAAAGAGCATTGTCTCCTGGCGCTAACTCCCCCGTATTCGATGAAATCAGATCCCTCTTCTATGACGAAACAAAAAGACCGGATATAAGGGACTTCATTGTTGGCATAGGAGGCAGGGATGTCAAACTGGATCACGTTGAAAAAATACACAAGATGACCAAGCAGGATATGGGAAAGAACGTGGAGTGGATGTTTTGAAAAAATGGCTATAATGGGTTTACCTGAGGAGGAATACTTCAGCTACGGGCACAGGGCGTGCGCCGGATGCGGGGCAGCAACAGCACTGAGATTAATTACCAAGGCAGCTGGGAGAAACTCTATCCTGGTTGAACCAACAGGCTGCATGGAGGTGGTAAGTACACCCTACCCGGAGACGGCCTGGAAGCTGCCATGGATTCACGGAGCCTTCGAGAACGCGGCCTCAATCGCCTCAGGCGTTGAGGCAGCACTGAACTACAGTGGAAAGAAAGTCAAAGTCGTTGCCTTCGGCGGGGATGGTGCAACATACGACATAGGATTCGGACATCTCTCAGGGGCATTCGAGAGAGGGCATGATTTCACATACATATGCTACGATAACGAAGCCTACATGAACACGGGAATACAAAGGAGCGGTTCGACACCCTATGGAGCACACACCACAACCTCCCCCTCAGGGAAAAAAAGCATCGGGAAAGAGGAGTGGAAAAAGGATTTAGTGCACATTCTGGCAGCACACGGGTCACCGTATGTGGCTAACGCATCTATTGGATATGCAACAGACGCCTTCAAGAAACTGAAAACAGCCATAGAAACAGAGGGTCCAACATTCGTCAATCTTTTTGCTACATGCCCCACAGGCTGGCGCTCAGCCACAGAAAAAAGCATCGAAATAGCCAAGCTTGCTGTTGATACGGGAGTATGCCCGCTTTATGAGATAATAGAGGGGAAACACAAGCTTGGGAAACCCAGAGACATCGAAAAGCTTAAACCCCTTGAGGAATACCTGAAGCTTCAGGGCAGATACAGGCATCTTTTCAGGCCAGAGAAAAACAAGGAAACCATAGAGTTCATGAAGAATGCGGTAAGAAAGAGCCTTACAAAACTCATCAAGTATGAGGAATGTGGATTATAATGCATATTTGGGAAATAAAACATAAATAATGGAAATTACCATTACTTTTTTTATATATTAACTACCAAATAGATTAGTATAAACAGTATAGCTAAATAATATTCAAGCAAATAGGTACCTGAACCAAAATGGAAGCAATTATCCAGGACGTCGTCACAAAAGAAGAAGGGAGAAAAATAAAAAAGAAAACCTCTAGCGAATCCGAGTTCATGTCAGACACTGACGAGGAACTCAAGAGAATAGTTGACAGCATAAGAACATCCATCAAGGTTGTTGGAACAGGAGGTGCTGGAAACAACACCATAAACCGCCTGGCAGATATGGGCCTTGAGGGAGGGGACATTGTTGCCGTAAACACTGACGCACTGGATTTACTTTATACTAAGGCAAACACCAAAATACTTATTGGCGCATCTATTACTGGAGGTATCGGTGCAGGAAACGACCCTGAGGTGGGTGAACAGTGTGCTGATGTCGATGTAGCGAAAATATCCGATGTCTTAACCAGCTCGGATATGGTGTTCATAACATGCGGGTTAGGTGGTGGGACCGGAACGGGTTCTGCTCCGGTAATAGCTGAGGCAGTAAGGGAGCTTGGTGCCTTAAGTATTGCCATAGTTACCCTGCCATTCACTGTTGAAGGAAAGAAGAGAGCCAAAAATGCTCTTGCAGGATTGAAGAAGCTAAGGAAATACGCTGACACAGTAATTGTCATACCAAATGACAGATTGCTTGATATCGCGCCGAATCTGCCTATTGATGAGGCCTTCAAGGTAAGCGATGAGTTACTTGCTAATGCTGTGAAGGGTGTTACGGAGATGGTTACGAAAGCAGGTCTCGTTAACCTTGACTTCGCTGATGTGCGGGCCGTTATGAGAGACGGTGGAACAGCAATGATAGGTCTGGGCTCATCAACAAGGGATACCACCATGGATGAGCGTTCAAGGGAGTCTGTGGAGAAAGCCCTCAGGTCCCCGCTGCTCGACACTGACATAAGCAGTGCTCAGGGAGCATTGATTAACATCATAGGGAGCAAGGATATGACCTTGGAGGAGGCGGAGGATATAGTCAAGATTGTATCCGAGAACATTGACCCGGAGGCTGAGATAATCTGGGGGGCTCAGATAGATGAAAGCGTTGACAGGAACGTAATCAAGACCCTGCTGATACTTGCCGGAGTCAAGGTGCCAACCTTCGAAAGAGAGCTTGAGGAGCGGATAGAATCAGGCGAGAGAGATAGTCACACAGACATCGGGTTGAGAGAAGTATAAAATGAGCATACAGGGTAGGATAAAGAAAGCCTACAGTGAAACCCGCCGGATACTGAGGCTCACCAGGAAACCCAAGAGATCCGAGTATGAGGAAACCGCCAGGATAACCGGTGTGGGCATGGTTGTCGTGGGATTGATAGGTTTTATTATTTTTATCATCTCTGAATTAATCAGGGAAGGGCATATCTAGGAGTCTTTGATGGAACCGAAAATCTATGTTGTCAGAGCAACAGTGAGACAGGAGCAGGTTGTTGCCAAACTGCTCTATCAGGAAGTTGGGAATATGATAAAGAGAGGGGAGCAGGAGAAAGTATACTCCGTACTCTACAGCCCCAATCTTAAAGGATATGTGCTAGTAGAGGCAGACAGCCCGGGTGTGGTGCAGGATATAGCCAAGAACACGCCCAAGACCAAAGGTCTTCTGCTTAAAGAGAAGGGAAATATTAATTCAGCTGGCACCATCGACATAAAGGATCTGGAGGAGATATTGATGCCAACTCCAGTGGTGGATGAGGTTAACAAAGGAGACCTTGTCGAGCTGGTATCAGGTCCATTCAAGAAAGAGAAGGCCAGGGTAGCGAAGATAGACAAAGACAAGAACGAGATAACGGTTGAATTAATTGAGGCCGCCGTACCCATTCCAGTGATAGTGAAGGGAGATGATCTTAAGATAATAAAGAGAATTGAGGATGAGAGAGAGAAAGATGAAGCAAACAATTGAGTCACTTATTGAGGGGGGTAAAGCAAGCCCCGGCCCGCCCTTGGGTCCGGCTATAGGTCCACTAGGCTTGAACATAAACGAGGTTATAGGCAAGATAAATGAGGAAACCGCTGACATGAACGGCATGAAGGTTCCCATTAAACTGATAATTGATACCAAGACCAAGGAGTATGAGATAAAAGTTGGGACTCCACCCACAGCAGCATTAATCAAAAAGGAAGCTGGTATAGGAAAAGGCACACAGGACGGCACTCATGTGGGCAACATAAGCATGGAGCAACTTATTACCATATCAAAAATAAAGAGTAAGGGCTTGTTGAGCAGGGATATGAAAAATATTGTCAAAGAGATAGCAGGCACCTGTAAAAGCGCGGGCGTAACCATAGAAGATCTTGACCCCACGGAGTTCACGAAGAAAGTGGATTCAGGAGAATTCGATGATAAACTAAGCGTATAAGCTACTCCTCCAAATCCAGCTCATTTCTATCCAAGAGAAGCTTCAAGTCGTTTAGGTTGACTCTACCCTTCTTCTTGAGTTTCTTTTTTGCCTTGATCGCGTCCTTGTCCTTCTTTTTCTCTTCCTTGTTTAACCTGATAGATTTGAGTTCATCACTGAAGGGTCCCATCTCCTTCTTGTATTCAGTTGATTCCCCCTTTATTTCAGAGATGTTATCCCTTAACACATCCATCAGCTTGTATTTCTCCAGAAGCTTCTGGTGGATTTTATTCGCCTCGTTTCTTACAGCATCAACTCCTTTGTATAATTGCATAGCCTGCTCATGGTATTGCTGTGATTCATCAGCCGTTACCTCTATTCTCTTGGTTATCTCCTGGGCCTTATCCTCCAGCCCCTTTATCTTATCGTATTTTCCCACAACCTTGATATGGAGCTTATCCGCTTTCTCTGCTGCAACAATTCGTTCTTTTATCTTGAATATCCTGTCGAATAGTTTAATCTCATCAGCTAAAGGGATATCATCATCCAGCAGGATCTGGATTTTTTTGTTGTATAACTCGTTAAGTGACTCAGTATTGCCCCTGGCTTTCCTGTTGAACTCGTTTCTCTCCACCTTCACTTCGGTTATACCTGATCCCAGGGCCTTCATGCTTAAGATTATCTTCTCTCTTTCTTTCTTGATTTCCGAGACCTTATTGTTCAACTGGTTTCTTTTCTCCGTCAACTCCTTTGCCTTGGAGATGACCCCCTTTGTTTTATCGTTCAGGGAATCCCTTTCCAACCGTAACTTGTCGGCCTCTGTTTTATGTAGATTGAACTCGCTGAATGATGAATCTAGTTTCTTGTTTCTCTTCTCCACCTCCTTCCTGAGGCCGTTAACCTTGTTTTTTAACTCATTCTCGTTCATGTTTTCTTTTTTGAGTACTCTTTGTTTTTGTTTTTCCAGTGCTCAAGAGCCTCCTCGTGTTTTTTGATGACAGACTCTAACTCGTCGCGTCCCTTTTTTGCGTTTGCTTTATCCAAGGATCCTATGTTTTTCTCGTATTCCTCTCTTAGCTCACTTAATTCTTTATCAACCGATGATTTTTGTTTCATAATATTCCCGGATTTTAATTTATCCTCATCCGGTGTGTTAACCCAATGTTCCAGCTGGTCTTTTTTCTCTCCTAAAATGAATATCCGATCCAACAACACCTGCTCTCTATTGTATTTCTTGATTAGTTCCTTGTGTTTCTTCACCAGCTGCTTTGAGAGCCTTTTGGGTGTTATATTAGTAGGTGAAACCATATCGATAAAGAGATAGTGTTTGTTTTATTAAATACCAGCTACTATCCGACTTCATTTGTGATGTGATAATACATAATATATCCTCTCAAATGCTGTGAGATTAGCCAGTATTGCAGTCAATATGACTATGTAGAGAAGCCACAGTCCTTGGAAAAGCCCTAAAAGCATTCCCACATATATCAGGGTTAGGCGTTCAGCCCTCTCCAAAAGACCGCCCATCCTCTTATGCTCATCATCTGCGGTTATTACATTCCGGTGGTCTGCATAAGCCCGGACGAAAGATGGCATGAGGGCTCCGTAAACAAGGAGAACAATCCACACCTCATAAGGAACTAACAACACTTCATCCACTGTTTTCAGGTAAAACAATAAGCCAATGTAGAGTAATATCTCCACGTATCTGTCGATAACGCCGTCAAGAAAGGCTCCCAGCTCTGTTACAGAACCGCTTACCCGGGCAACGGCCCCGTCTATGGCGTCAATAGCCCCTGAGATAATAAAAAAGATAAGAGCATAGAGTAGATACCCATAATAAAGGGCAAAAAAACCAACTAACGCAGGTACTAGAGCCATGATGGTCCAGATGTTAGGTGACAATCCCAGTCTCGCGAACAGGGTGCCTAGTTTAACGCTGAACCATTCAACATCAGCTCTTGATTTAATCATCTCTCCCGCCCTCCCTTAATGTATTCATCCACCATATCCCTCGCAACGGAATCCTGGTACTGTATGGGTGGGGACTTCATAAAATAGGATGATGCACTCAACAATGGACCCCCTATACCCCTATCTAGGGCTATCTTGGCGCACCTTACCGCGTCAACCATAACGCCTGCAGAGTTAGGTGAGTCCTCCACGTCCAGCCTCAGTTCAACGTTTATGGGCACGTCACCGAATTTCCTCCCCTGAAGTCGTATGAAGGCCAGCTTTTTATCCTTCAGCCAGGGTACGTAGTCTGAGGGCCCTATGTGTATATCGTGATCCGGCAACTGTGTGGGCAGCTGGGACTGCACGGACTGGGTTTTGCTGATTTTCTTGGACTTAAGCCTCTGTCTTTCCAGCATGTTCAGGAAGTCGGTGTTCCCTCCAACGTTAAGCTGGTAGGTGTGGTCTAATTTCACCCCCCTGTCAACAAACAATCTTGTAAGGGCCCTGTGCACTATTGTCGCTCCCAGCTGGGATTTTATGTCGTCTCCCACAGTAGGTACCTTTTTTTCCTCGAATTTTTTAGCCCATCCGGGGTCTGATGCGATGAATACGGGTATGGCGTTTATGAATGCAACGCCTGCCTCAAGGCATTCTCTGGCGTAGTGTCTTGTTGCCTCCTCAGAGCCCACGGGAAGATAGCTTACCAGAACATCCGGTTTCGTCTCCTTCAGGTGGGTTGCTACGTCAACGGGTTTCTGTTTCACGTCCACCGTGAACTTTTCCCGGGTTGTCTCCGCCACCCCATCCAGCACAGGACCCTTTTTTACCTCCACATCCTGCTTGGGCACGTCAGAGAATTTTTGTGTGCAGTTTGGCTGGCTGAAGACGGCCTCAGATAGATCCTTGCCAACTTTCTTGGAGTCTACGTCGAATGCTGCCACGAATTTTATGTGCGATAGTTTATAGCCGGAGATGACGTTGTGCATCAGTCCCGGGATCAGGGGGTCGTTTCCGTCTACGTCCTTGTAGTATTCAACACCCTGCACAATGGATGATGCACAATTTCCCACACCCACCAGTGCTACATTGATTTTTTTAGTCATGTAAGTATATATCTTTTATTAAATAAATATTTTATAGTCGTAAAACATTAAATCCTTAAGATGAGAATCGGAGATAAACCACTCAGGAGACTCAAGAAAAAAACCACCACAGAAAATCTCTGGATATACATCCTCAGACTCCTGAAAGAGAAACCGATGTACGCCTACGAGCTCAACAAAAACATCCAGGAAAGATTCGACTTCAAGATAGGCACAGTCAGCGCTTATGTGATACTCTACAAGCTGCTAAACGAGGGTTATGTGGATACTGAATGGCGCGAAGAAGAGAGACAGAGGAAATACTACACAATCACAGAAAAGGGAGTAAAACTGCTGGATGAGGGTATAAGCTACATAAACGAGATGAGAGAGAAACTAGAGTAAGTAAAGCATCAAAGAAGATGCAGCTTCCTCCATAGTGCCTGTGGAGATACGAACCACACCGTAACTGTATCCGAAAAAGAACCAGGCTGTTATGACAATCAATATGGCAATAACAGCAAGGGAAACCACCAGACTAGCTAAGGCCCTTGGTGGGTTCTGCTTCAACGCCATGATTTTTTCATCCACGAAAGACATCTTAGTATAACTATATCTATCGAATCCAGGGCTTAAAAGTCACGATAGCCTGCTTTTTATCCCGTTAAGAAAGGTATCAAAAAATCCTTCATCCTGCTGCACCGGCCTGCCGCCCATCTCAGCCAGCTCATGGAATAACTCTTTCTGCCTGCTGTTTAATTTTTCGGGAGTTAAAACCTTCACCTTGACCATCTCATCACCCCTGCGGTTGGAGTTCAATATTGGAACACCCTTATCCTTCAACCTGAAGACTGTGCCTGTCTGTGTGCCGTATGGAATCTTCATCTTCACAGCCCCCTCAAAGGACGGGACCTCCACCTCATTTCCTAAAGCGACCTGCGAGAAGGTCACAGGCAGCTCATAGTATAAATCACTGCCTTCTCTTGTGAAGAACTCATGTGGTTTCACTTTTATCACCACATATAGATCCCCTGATGAGCCGCCGTTAACTCCAGCATCACCTTCACCCCGGAGCAGTAGATAAGAGCCTGATTCCACGCCCTTCGGTATTTTCACCATAATCTTTTTCTTGACCCTGACTCTGCCTGAGCCACTGCATTTACTGCAGGGTTCTGTTATGATCTTTCCGGTACCACGGCATCCATCACAGGTGGCCACAGTAACAAAGTTGCCAAACGGAGTCCTCTGCTGTCTGTTAACCCTTCCCGCACCCTGACACTGGTCGCATGGTTTTATCGAGTCAGCGTCTTTGGCACCGGAGCCCTTGCATTTATTGCATGACTCCGTCCTCCACACCATGATCTCCTTTTCGGCACCATAGATGACATCCTCCAGGTCTATGGATAGATCAAACCTCAGATCAGATCCCCGCTTCGCTGATGTCCTCCTCCTGTGCCCTCCACCAAAGAACACGTCGAATATGTCCCTGCCAAAGAAATCCCTGCCGAATATGTCGGATATGTCGTCGAAGTGGGAGAAGTCATTCCAGCTGAAACCCCCTCCAGTGAAGCCCTCCCGGGCTCCTGCATGGCCGAATCGGTCATAGTTCGCTCTCTTGTCTTTATCGGCTAAAACCTCATAGGCCTCTGATACCTCCTTGAATCTGTCTTCAGCATCACTGCCCTTATTAACATCGGGGTGGTATTTCCTGGCAAGCCGCCTGTAGGCCTTCTTTATATCCGCTTTGCCGGCATCCCGTTTTATGCCAAGAACCTCATAATAGTCTCTCTTCGCCATCCTAAAGTTTCTCCCTTTCTATCTCATCCACATCATCGAAATCAGAGTCGTCGGATATGATCCTGAATACTCCCGCGCGAAGTGAGACAGCCAGATGAATAGCATCTCTTGGTTTTAGTTTCTGGTATTTATTCATTAGATTCAATGCAGAGTATGCATCCTTCGCATCCACAGATAGCACTTTCAGATTCGGGAGTTCAAGGATTCTAACACTCTCCTTTATCGCTTTCTCTCTGTTTGATTCTTTCCATACGATCCAGACAACCTCATCTATTGTTAGGGTTGAGGTGATAGCCACATCACCTTCAACCATCTCCCTTAATATCTCCCGTGCATGCTCTGCTTTTTTCCCGTCATATAATGCAGCATAGATGAAAACGTTTGCGTCTAAGTACCTCATCTTCTCTTAAACTGTGAGTAATGTAATTTATCCCAGTCAATATCTTTAGGTGGTTCTTTCTTTTCTATCTCCTTAATAAATTCATCTAGGATTTCTCCACCGGATTTCTTTTCGATTATTATCTCGTTTTTATGCACGTAGAAATAAACGTCTTTTCCAGGTTCAAAACCAAGGTTGTCTCTTATTGGTTTAGGTATTACAACCTGCCCCTTCGGTCCAATCCTACCTTTTAGTTTAAACATTTCTTACCACCCAGTATAACTATATTATACCCCAAGGTATAAAAAGACTTATTTCTTTAAAACAACTATACTCTCCCTGACCGGCCTCTCTTTTTTTATGCCACCAACATCACACCACCTGACATTGGATACAAGAATTCTCTCGATACTGAAACCAATATTCTCCGAAAGCTCTGCCATGATCAAGTCAGAATCTATGGTAAGGGATGGCATGCAGGTATTAGATATTACTAATGCTGCTCTGCCACCCTCAACCAGCGAGTTATGGATTGTTTTCAGGGACTCAGATAAATCAGCGAAATAATCTAGCACAACCTCAGGTTTCTTCTTTGAATCAGGAGTCTCCCAGAGCCTGTCCATAATCTCAGACAACCTTATGGATTCGGGAGGATTCCTCTCACCTCTCCTGGAGCCGAGGTGGGATCGCATGGTTTCCTTGCGCAGTCTCCTAAGCTCACCTCCCGAGTCCAAAAGCAGTGATAATTCGATAGCATAAACCTTGGTGTAATCAACCCAGTTCAGGTAAGGTGGTGAGCTAATGCACGCATGAACTGAGTTATCTTCCACCGGCAAGCCTCTGGCATCCCCCAGCATTGCCTCAGCATCCGCACCAAGGCCTGTTTTTTTATTCTCAAAATCCCAGTACATCCTATTCAGCCTGTTTCTAAGCAGAACCTTCACTGGAGGGATGTGTTTCCGTTTCATTATCTTCAACACGCCACCGTCTTTTTTTATGTTGCCGCAACCGATGACTATGCTCAAAAGCCCCAGGAAGAGAAAGTTCCTTGTTTTCTCATCATCTATCTCCATTATTTTATCCCTGTAGAACAGGATATCAGAGTAAGCATACTTGGAGTAAGCCCGCTTCACGTTAAAGAATCTGAGCTCAGGCCATCGCCTGTTTTTTTTGTCGAATTTGAGGGAGGTTAACTCCCTGATTTTTTCACTCAGTTCTTGCATGTCATAGCCTGTCTGCAGTTTCGTGTTGGCCACGAAAACGCTCAGGGGCAGTATGTCAAAGCCCATAGAGTTAATGGATTTATCCCTGCAGGCTAGTAGTGTTGTGCCAGTACCACAGAAGGGGTCTATTACGGATGAACCTTTCTTCACGTCCAGTTCCTTAAGAAGAGACCAGACCAGCTGAGGGGAAAATCCCTCCTTGTAGTGGAACCAGTTATAGACGGGCTCCTCTTTAGCTGCCTTGAAGGTAACCCAGTCCCGATACTGGGGTGTTTTCTCAAGCAGGCTCCGGTATTTATCATCCACCCCTTTAATTGAAAGCTGGAAGAGGTCTTGTTTCATTATTTCTTACTTTCTTCATCCTCTACCTCATAGTCTGCATCAACAACCTTCTCCCCTTCTTCCGTTTTACCGGATTCAGAACCCTCTTGCCCGTCACTTTGCTGTTCCGCCTGGGCCTGGGCCTGAGCCTGCTGTTGCTGCTGGTATATTGATGCTCCAGCCTCCTGGCTGACCTTGGAGAGCGCTTCCATCTTAGCCTCAATATCTGCAGGCTCTTCCTTGGAGATAGCCTCCTTCAGGTCTTTTAATGCAGTATCCATCTTGGATTTTATCTCGGGATTAATCTTGTCCCCGTAGTCTGATACAAACTTCTCGGTCTGGTAGACAAGGGAGTCGGCGTTGTTTCTTAATTCTATCTCCTCTTTCCTCTTCTTGTCCTCTTCTGCATGCTCCTCTGCCTCCTTTTTCATCTTTTCTATGTCGTCCTTGGATAGCTTGGTGGAGGCTGTGATGGTAATCTTCTGTTCAGTTCCGGTGCCTAGATCTTTCGCTGAAACATTTATTATGCCATTAGCGTCCATATCGAATGTTACCTCAATCTGTGGAACACCCCTGGGGGATGGTGGAATACCAACCAGGTTGAACTGCCCCAGGCCTGTGTTATCCTTGGCCATAGGCCTCTCCCCCTGCATCACATTTATTGTCACCGCCGTCTGGCTGTCTGCTGCTGTTGTGAATATCTGGCTTTTTTTGGTGGGTATTGTAGTGTTTGCTGGAATCAGCGGGGTGGCTACACCACCCAGGGTCTCTATTCCCAGGGTGAGGGGTGTCACATCCAAGAGCACAATATCTTTTATCTCACCAGCCAGCACAGCCCCCTGGATTGCCGCACCCATGGCAACACACTCCATGGGATCGATTCCTCTCTCGATTTTTTTGCCAACGTGGTCTACCACAAACTTCTGGACTATGGGCATCCGGGTAGGACCTCCCACAAGTATGACCTTTGTTATTTCGTCCCGGGATACCTTAGCTTCTTTTATGGCTTTGTCGATTGGTTTACTGCATTTATCTATTATGGGCTTGATCAGGTCCTCAAGCTTGGCGCGGGTGATTTTCATCTGCAGGTGCTTGGGTCCGCTTTCATCTGCTGTCACGTAGGGCAGGTTTATCTCTGTCTCAAGCACCCCCGAAAGCTCTATCTTGGCCTTCTCTGAGGCCTCCTTGACTCTCTGAACTGCCATACTGTCCTTCTTTAAGTCAACACCTGATTCCTTCTTGAACTCTTTTACCACATAGTTCATGAGGGTTTCGTCCATGTCAGTTCCACCCAGTTTAGTATCCCCTGATGTGGATTTGACCTCGAACACCCCCCCGCCGAATTCCAGTATTGTGACGTCAAGTGTCCCCCCGCCGAAGTCGAATACGAGTATGGTGTGTTCCTCATCTGCCTTGTCCACCCCATAAGCAAGTGATGCGGCGGTTGGCTCGTTTATTATCCTGACAACATCAAGTCCTGCAATCTCTCCCGCATCCTTCGTTGCCTGCCTCTGGTTGTCGTCAAAGTATGCTGGCACGGTAATCACTACCTTGTTAACGTCTTCCCCGAGGAAGGATTCAGCGTCGGCCTTAATCTTTTGGAGTATGTAGGCGGATATCTGTTGGGGGGTGTATTGTTTACCTTTGATTTCGTATTTATGGTCTGTTCCCATATTCCTCTTCGCTTCCAAAACGGTGCCTTCGGGATTTGATACCGTCTGTCTCTTCGCCGGCTGCCCTACCAGCAACTGTTTGTCTTTGGTGAAGGCAACTACAGATGGAAACATTTTACCTGCTACGGTAGCTCCCTCAGCTGATGGGATGATTGTTGTCTTTCCTGCCATCATAACGGATGCCTGTGAGTTGCTTGTCCCTAAATCAATTCCTATAATTTTTTCTTTAGCCATTTTTTTTTTCATTCACCTTGCTGTTTTCACCTTCGAGTGTCTTATAACATTCATGTTTAGAGTGTATCCCTTCTGCAGTTCCTCAAGGATTGTTCCCTCCTCTTTTTTGGAGGGCTCCTGCAGTACAACATCATGGTAGTAGGGGTCGAGTTTTCTCCCTACGGCCTTGATTTCTTTGAGACCGTGTTTCTTAAGGGTCTTCATGAGGTTTCCGTAGATTAAATCCAGACCCTTAGCTGCTTCCACATCTTTTTCTTTTAGGGAGGTGATTGCTGATTCGAGGCTGTCTATTGTGTCCAGTAAATCCTTCACCAGGTCTTTGTTGGCTACCTTGATTATATTTTCTTTATCTCTTGCCACATGTTTCTGGTAGTTTTCGAAGTCGGCCTGCAGTCGGGTTATATGTTCCCGAAGTTCGTTGCATTCCCCATCCCGTTGCACAAGCTTCTCCCTAAGTTTTTTATTTGATATGTCTTTCTCCTTTACTTCTTCTGCTTTTTTACCCTTAGGGGTCAAAGAAATCACCTGAAAAATAATTGGATTCAGTAATTAAAAACACAAACAACTAATGGGTTTGACTGTATATCACCTCCTTCTTAAAGCACCCTTAAGGCGATATAAACCAGGGAAGCTACGGCAATAAAGGCCGCTACCAGAATCACAGGAGATGAAATAGGAAAATTTGATGATTCAACACAGGCATGGTCTCTTATCATTTTGTTTAGATCACATTCTAGCAGGATGCACTCGTTGCTGACACATGACTCATTAGGTCCGCATTCCACATCGCCCATGCAATCGTATTCAATGCACTCATGTTGTTTTGCATAGAATCCGGGTGAACATTTGAGGGGGACGCATTCATGCTCTAGACACTCTTGGGTCTCAGAACATTCGCTGTTGTTGCAGCATGTATATCTGATGCATGTATGGTTTGATGCGAATTCACAAATGCCACAATCTATTTCAACGCATTCGTGGTCAACGCACGCTTCCGTATCTTTGCAGTCTGCATCATCCGTGCAATCGTAGCTTATGCATTTATGCTCAGAGCAGAATCCGTTCCCTCCACAATCCAGATCAGAACAGCACTCGTAGGGTATGCACTCTCGTCCATCCAGATAGCCACACTCACATTCTATTGTCGTGCACGAGTTCTCGACGCAAGCCTTTCCTTCATCACAGTCTTTGTTCTCACAGCATTCATAATCATACCATCTGTGGTCTTCAACGTAACCGCACCCGTTTTCTGCTTTTATCTTCCTGCACTCAGAGTAGCATCCGGTTACGTTGCAGTATTCATCTGCTTCACAGTCTTCATCTGAATCGCAGCTGAACTCTCTCTTTCTTGCATAGTAGGGTTGTTCTAGGCTCTCATAGTCCGAGCACGCCTCATATAGATACTTTTTTTCTTCGTCTTCGGTATGGTAGTATATGCACACCCTGTAGGTGAGGTATTTGCTGGTGTGATAGGGTATCTCGCCATTCACTGTTATTTTCGCATCATCATCTCCTGTAACAAGGTAGCCGTCGTCGTATCTGAAGTCATAGTCCTCACCCCATTCAATGAATTCCGCGCCAGCTTTTGTTATGAACTTGATTTTACCTACCTCTATCCTGTCAAGAGATATGATTTGTACTGTTGCATAGAATTTTTCTCCCACAATGCAGCAGTTTTGGTTGCATTCCAGATCCCAGTTCATGTAAATCAGGGAGTCGTCATCCTCCGCCAGTGTTGTGGAGGTCAGGATTATTAATAAAAGCAGTATTGCATGTTTTTTCATTGTTTATATTATTATTTATTTCTATATTTATATATGGAACTTTAGAGTATAAATGCCTGACTTAACAAAAAAATCCAACACACCCCACTATATAGAAAATTATTTAAATGGAAAAAAGAGGGTCTATAGCTCAACAAACTCAAGAGATAAATCCACTGAATCCACCAACGCAACAGTCTTCTTCCCCGTAAGATAACCGCAGCATTCCCCGGGATTGACCAGCAACGTGTTACCCGTCCTCCTGGATTCCGGATTATGCGTATGCCCGGATACCACCAGATCATAAATCTGTGACTCCTCCAGGGCCTTCAGTAAGAAAGGGATGGTGCCATGGTATACACAAATCTTCTTTCCATTATGCTCTAATTCTATGAAATCCGAGAGCTTGCATAAACCCTTGAATTTATCTCTCAATCCCTCCCTCTCACCCTCGTTGTTGCC
>JAYEGX010000077.1:0-9921 GCA_034659295.1 Candidatus Altarchaeota archaeon
CCACACCGTCGGTGCACATCCCAAGAGCATAGTCCCCCATATCTATGAGGTTGGCAAATGAGCCGATCCCCCCCATAACAGCACCGATCCGACCATCCCTGAACCGGAAGGTCTTCTCAAGAAGTTTTTTTATGGCATTAATAGCCTGCTCTTCCCGATCTATGTTAACTCCTGCCGTGGAGTAGGTTATCTTTTCCATGGATATCACATTATTTATAAGATATATATTAAAACCCGAGCCCGAAGAATTCCTTGGCGTTTTCTGTGGACACCATCTGCACCACCTCCAAATCAAGGCCCTTTATTTCAGCTATCTTCTCAGCCACTTTCTTCACGTTCACGGGCTCGTTTCTGGTCCTGGGTTTCGGTGCGAGGAAGGGTGAATCCGTCTCCAGCACAATCAGCTCCAGGGGTGTTTCTCTGGCAATTTTTTGTTTATGCTTTGAGTAGATTATGGATGCAGGAATGGATACCAGATACTCCCTGGAGACCGCCTCCATTACTTCATTTATGGTTCCGCTGAAACAGTGTAGCATTACGTCCATATCCTCTGGCTTAAGCATATCCAAAACATCGCTTTCAGCATCCCGGGAGTGTATCACCAGGGGTTTGTTTAATCTGTCGGCTAACTGGATGAATTTCTTGAAGTTTATTTTCTCCCTCTCCCTGTTCTCCCGCTCCTTAACCCAGTAGTAGTCTAAGCCCACCTCCCCTATTGCAACAATCTCCTCCTGGTGTTCCTCTATCAGCTCCAGGGTCTCCTCCACTATGGAATCATTCAACTCTGGGGGGGATAATCCAAGCGTTGCGTACACTTTCTCGTATTTTTCACTTAGTTTAAGAGCGGATCTGATTCCGTCAGGGCTTACCGCAGAGTTTATCATAACCACGCCAGCATCCAATGCCCTTCTTATGACTTCGTCCCGATCCCTGTCGAACTGCGGGAAGTGTATGTGACAGTGAGCATCTATAATCATTTTAGAATCACATTCTTCTGAGCGCTTCTATCCGATCATCGATGGGTGGGTGGGTGTTGAAGATGTTGCTGAATCTCTTTTTTACCGGGTCAGCGAGAAACATTGGCGCTACAGCTGCATTAACCTTGGTCTTAGGTCCACCCGCATAGTTTGCCTTAATCTTTTCTAGGGCTGAGATCATACCGCTTGTTGTCCTAGCAAGCTGAACCGCACCCGCATCGGCCATATACTCCCTCCTTCTTGAGATTGCGAGCTGCACAACCCGGACTATCAAAGGAGCCAGTACCGCAAGAAGTATCCCCAAAACGAGAAAGATTGCATTCCCTCCCCCCTTGTTCCTGTTTCTCCCGCCGAACCACATGCTCATCAGAAACATCTCGCTTATTATGGAGACTATACCCACCATCACAGCAATCAATGTAACAAAACGTATGTCGTAGTTTCTAATGTGGGTCATCTCATGGCCCAATACCGCTTCAAGCTCCCGATCACTTAGTTTTTCCAGTGCCCCCTCCGTCACACATATAACAGAGTGCTCCGGGTCTTTGCCTGTGGCGAAAGCATTGATATCAGGAGATGGCATGACATAAACCCGTGGTACCGGCATGCCCGAGCCCAGAGCAAGACCCTCCACCTGATTCCTGAAGTGCCTGTACCTTTCTCCAGAGGCTTCATGGGCTTTCACAGACCTCAGCGCTATCTGGTCAGAGTACTGGTATGTTCCAACAGTATATACGAGAGAGAGTATTATCCCAAAGATCAGGAAGATGAATGTGAACCCTGGATCATATACCTGGGCGATAACCCACGAGAACACTACGATAACCATGAATATGAACGCTACCAGAATCCATGAGTTTCTCTTGTTCCTGTTTATCTGGTCGAAGAAGCTTATCTTTTCCATGCTCATACGTCGAATTCAACCTGGGGTACCTCTCTCTTCTCCGCTGGCGTCTCCAGATATGGTTTCTCTTTTTTAGTCATGAAGGATGCGAACCACATACCGGGTATGGTTGTCACGGTGTTGTTGTAGAACAAGACGGAATCATTATAAAACTGTCTCGTGTATGCTACCTTATCTTCTATGTCGGATAACTCCTCCTGGAACTTCATAAAATTTTGGTTAGCCTTCAAATCAGGGTAGTTCTCTGCAACAGCAAACAAGCTCTTTAGGGTATCCTGAAGCATGTTACCTGCCCGTGCTCTTTCCCCAACCCCCTTTGCTTTGACCAGTGACGCCCTGGCCTCTGTTACCTGTATAAGGACTTTCTGCTCGTGCTTCATGTAGGCTTCCACTGTTTTCATAAGGTTGGGGATAAGATCAGCTCTCTTCCTGAGCTGGACGTCTATCTGTGACCATGCGTTGTCTATTCGGTTACCTAACACAACAATCCGGTTATAGTAGTAGACAAAGACTACGGCAAAAACCAGAACCAATAAGATAATGAAACCCAAAATCAGTTCAATCATTTTCTTACCTCCATTTTTAATTATTTGGTTGAATCGATAAATACTAGATTTCTTTGACCTCCCCCATGTCTTTTATGTTGAAGTATTCGCTGAATCGGGGTGTGGTAGATAGAATGCGGGTACGCCCGTTTTTTTTCGTTTCTATGAAATCCTGCTCCCTGAGTTCCTTGATGTACCTGTAGGCTCTATTCCCCCGAATCTTGACGACATCCGATTGTTTAACGGGCTGTTGGTGGGCTATAAGCGCCAGAGTCTTTAATGCCGCGGAAGAGATTTCTTTCTCAGGTGCGAGGTGGAGTATCTGTTTTTCTATGCCGGCTTCCAGTACCATCCGGTAACCGTCTGAAACCTCCTCCACCATTATGCTGGTATCACGGCTTAAGTACTCCTTTTGCAACTCCTCAAGATATTGTTTTATGGAACCCGGGCTGCCCGAATTACACGCTGATGCTATATCATTCACACTCAAAGGTCTTCCCGCTATAAACAACGCTGCCTCAACCAGCTTTTTTGTTTCATCGCTCACTCTTATATCTCTCCATTATCTTTCATCTCATCTAACGCCTTCTCGACATCATCTAAAACCTTATCCACCTCAACCGGCTCCTTTTCATTCTTCCCTGGCTTCTTTCCGTTTTTCTCCGGTGGTTTAGCTGCTGGTTTCTTTGATAGCTCGGCAGAGGGTTTCTTTTCCGTCTTACCTGACTCTTTTTCTTTCTTCCCTGACCTGAGCTTTAAAAGCACAACCACAGCTACGACCGCTAGAACCAACAGGACCAACAAGACCACTCCAATAATCAATAAAAGCATCAGGTCTATTCCACCACTTTCCTCTGCTGGGGTGGTGGTGGTTGTGGGCATTGTCGAAGACACCGGTTTCAGCGAGGTTGTTGTCTTAAGGGTCGAGGTTGTTGGTTCCAGGGTAGTGGTTGTGGTGGTTGTGATGCTTGTTGTTGTAGTAGAACCTGTCGGGATATCCACATCAAATACGCGCAGTTCTCCTTGATCGTAGTTGTGATCTAGCATGGCCTCCTGCCAGCCGAAACCGGATGCTATCTCCACGCTACCGTCTGAGTCAAAGTCTCCTATCCCAATCATCCTGGCGTTTATTTCTTTCTGTTTATCCAAAACAGCGTACACCCAGCCAGCAAGGTTCTCCCCATCCGATCCGAACACCTGTATGGACTTAACGCTGCCTGTGATGATTTCCTTGATGTTGTCTTTGTTCAAATCCGCGATTTCGATACTCAATATCGTGCTGTCCGTCTCCGTATCCCATTTTTTCACGCCATCTGAGTCCAAAACGTACAGTTTCGGGTAGGAGCCAAATATTATTTCTTTGCTTCCGTCGTTTTCTAGATCATCCACCCTGACTGATGAGACCAGCCGCTCTGTCTTGTAGCTCCATATCTCGCTTCCTTGATTGCTGAGTGCGATAAGCTTATTATCGTATGCTGCTACCAGAATCTCTTTACCACCGTTTCCATCTATGTCACTGATGCTTATGCTGTAGTCGTTTGCCTGATAGACTCCCTTATCTATTTCATAGCTCCATTCTGTTTTGCCGTTTGAGCTCAGGACATATACTGTTGCAGTCTTCCCCTGGTCGTTTGTTAATGCTATTATCTCCATCTCAGGATCTGCGTCAATGTTTACTGCTTTAACGTAGTATGCCGGGTTATCTAGTTCTGCTGTCCACTTGATGCCAAGTTTAAGGTTCCAGCGGGATTCGGTTTGCTCCAATAGATAGATTTTCCCATGTTTACCAGCAAGTAGTATCTCATTTATCCCGTCTGCGTCGAAGTCTCCCACATCCATCGAGTATATTGAGTCCAAAGCTTCCTTGGGCTTGTATTTCTTTGTGTTATCAAGCCCCAGAACATAGAAGTATTTATTCCTATCAAGGGATGTTACCAACACATCTTTTTCCCCGTCCCGGTCGAAGTCCATGATCTGAAGGTCTGTTATCTCATCTTCCATCCCGATGAACTGCCATGTAGCAGTCCATTGTTCCTCACAGTCTTTTAGTTTCAGATTGTATACTACACCGTTGCTTGAGCCGGCGAAGATTTCAGGTATGCCATCATTATCTAAATCAGCGGCCTTCACCACCTTCATGTGGGGGCCGTTTGTTTCGTAAACGCACGCTGTTTTTATTCCCTCATCTACCGCGGATACGCTGTAGACCAGGAAGACTATAACCATCCAGTACATTATTTTTGTTTTCATTTTTCAATCACATGACTCGATTAGATAATTATTTGTTCCTGTGCTTAAAACATGATAGTAGAAGCAGTTTCTCGAAAGCTATTTTTTTCTCTGCGGTTAGTTCAACACCAAACCCAATCTTCCTTAATGCATCCAGCACCCCACAGGGATTGTTTAGTGATGAAACCACCATCTGCATTCCACCCTTCGGTTTTAGGTAGGCTTTGAATTCGCAGATGAACTCATCTATCACCTCCCGGCCCCCCACCCCCCCACTCCACGCCCGATCTAGCATGTTTTTTCCATCAACCGGCAGGTAGGGTGGGTTGAACATTATCAGATTGAATTTCTCTTTTTTCTTTAGGTTCCTGAACAGATCGCTCTCCCTGAATTCTATGTTCCTCCTATTGTTTAATCCGGCATTCTCTTTCGCCAGTTTCAATGCCATAGGGTTCACGTCAACCGCCAGAACAGAAGATGCCGTATCTGATGCGATTATCGCCTGCAGGCCTGTTCCGGTGCCCATATCCAAAACAGTATCCCCTTCGCTAACAAGCTGGTTTTCTGCCAGAAGGATTGAGTCCTCTGCGGGCTTGTAAACCTGCCCGCTTGTTTTTATTTTATAGTCACCGTGGTAGTGCATATTTATCCATAGGAGACAACATATATCTATCACAAGATGAAACATACTGTTGCATTATCTGGCAGCTTCCATGGAAGTAGCGATGCCTTGTTCCGTAATCTCCCAAAGGAGGGGGTTATTCATTCCTCCCTCATTGGTAGGGAGGTTGTTTTCAGGGTGAGAAGTGACAGGCTGGATGAAATCAAAAGCCACCTCTCCAGCATTGGTGTGGAGAACATCAGCATCCTTGAGTGGCATGAGTCGGGTATGACATTATCCGGTTCCGGCCTGGGTTCTGATGACAATAATGTGGTGGAGATTTCCCTGATTCCAACCGCCTCAGGGGAGGGTTTCAGGCAGCTGGCTGTTTTAAGCGAACTAAGCTTTGAGAGATCCAGTCTCCTTAAGGTCAAGGGCAGGGTTGAGGATGTGTTGGAGGATGCTGGTTTGACTGATGTGCTCTATACCGTAAGAATCAGGAGCGACTCTCCGTTGGAGGAGATACTGGATGCCACATCAATTGCCACCCTGAACGCGGTCTTTGATGCAAGCGGTGTAATCTCCCTAGAGTGAGATTTTTATATTCCCGCTACCATTTCACAGATGTCTGCTCCGGGATTGTTCTCGCATACAATCTCCTTAAGCTTATTGAACTCCTTCTGTAGGTTATCGAGATCCTCTCTCCAAACAAACTCCCTTAACTCCCCTGTCTTTGGATTCAGCAGAAACATGTTGTCTCTGTCACCATCGTAGAAGATTGCCTGACCGTCGTATTTTATAACCTCATCTTTTGGGATTTCCTTGTCTATTCTTTCTTTTATGCTCTCCGGGCATTCCCTGTTGAATAAAACGTATGGCGGGTCGTTGCCGCCGTCTGATGTCAGTTTACCGGTGCAGTGTATGTCGCCTTCAACAAGCAGGTCATCTGACACATTCAACTTGTCGGGATGGATTGACAGCTTTTTAGTCCAGCTTGCGCCTTTATCATCGGTATAATAGAACCTAAAGACTCCACCATAGCTGCTAATTCTCCAATACTTTAGTTTGTTTCTATTGATGAACTGGATAGTGGGGCTTGAATCGATGTAGAATATATCTCCACCATCTATGCAGAGGGTCTTCTCCGATGAACCCCCTACGCCAGTGGCTTTGATATGAAGCCGGCATGTGGGATCTGTGCCCACGCCAACATCAGCGGTGAGGGGGAACACATAATCACCATCTCCCTGGAAGGTTCCGGGAGAAATCTCTTCCGCTGGATGGCCCTGCACAGGCCCGCCCTGCGAGAAGACATAGACTGCAAGAGAACACAAAACCAGAACCAGCACAATACCATAAGCATGACTCCTCCCGATATTAACGTTTACCTTGAATTGCATTTATACCACACAATAGATAATAGGAACAAACAAGTATTTATTTCTTTATTCCACGTGCACCCGTTTAAGGTCTATGTCTCCGCCAATGAAATCCAGGAACTGCCGTACTGAGCCTTCAACGTCCCTGGACTGGGTTATGCTCCGCCCTACTATGATTATATCCGCGCCCTCCTTTACCGCTTCCGGCGCAGTATGGGGATCTATTCCTCCTGCGACAGCGACCATCAGTTTCGGGTTTTTCTTCTTCAGCTCCTTTATGAGATGCCATCTTTGCTCCTGCCTTCCTTCCGCGTCAACGCACCGGTGGAGTATCATTATATCAGGCATGTCTTTCAGCTCCCCCAATAGGGCAACAGGGTCTTCCACGTTCATGGTGTCTACTATCGCATATATTCCAAGCCTGTGGGCTTCGTAGATGAATTTGTCCAGCACCTCAGGTGCGGCCAGACCGGAGGCTACTACGGCATCAGCTCCCTCATCATAGGATAGGTCAACCTCCACCTGTCCCACGTCCAGGGTCTTCAGGTCAGCTATCACGAAAGCGCTTTTGGTGACCTCCCTGATTTCCTTTATCACCTGGGCCCCGTATCTCTTGATTAGTGGAGTGCCTGCCTCAAGTATTATTTTATCGCTTTTCGGGACCTGCTGTATAACCTTCTTTACCCTTTCTATGTCCGGGACATCTAATGCTATCTGGAGGTAGGGTGTATTCCATTCCGGTAGTCTTGGTACCTTAAAGCCCATTATTGGATGCACCGCCCGATCTTTATCGTATCTTATTTTTTCTGCGTTGGGGTAGTCCGTTAAAGCTCTTTTGAGAGCTAGCTTTGTTGCCCCGTAATTATATTGGTATATCTTCCTATAATCTATTGCCTCAGGGTGTATGAATACGGAAACTATAACAACCCATTCATCTAGTTTAGCAGGGGGTATGACTTCTTCTTCCACTGAGTCTGCTATTGCTTTTGCGACTGCTGCCTGTGCGGGCCCGAATATTTTCTCAACATCCTCCATGCCCGCAACAGTTACCTTGGGCACCACGAGGGTGTAGGGTTTCGCCGGCAGGTTGGGTCTTATCACCGAGAGCAGGGGCGTATGTCCCTTGGACAGCTGCGTGAGTCCGTTGGCGAATGCTTCGCCGACGACACCCTCTTTTTCACCGATCATCAAATCAACGTGCGCTACCTCGTTCCCTGAGCCAACTAGTGCTTCACCAATCTTGAACATTTTTTTTTTGAAATGAATATATTAATTATGCGTCATTGCTTAAATGTGGGTCTATTGTTCATTTCGTCTATATTTTCAGGGTAACTTGTATTTCCGCTTGCTTTCGGTGAGTGCTTCTACTGCCGGCAGGCTGTATCCTGCCAGCAGGTTCACGCACGCGCTTCCCCCGGAACTTATGTGTGTTATATCCCCGTGAAGGTCTAGTTTTTTTGCTGCCGCCACCGTATGCCCTCCTCCTATAACAGAGAAGGTCTTGGATTCTGCAATAGCCTTAAGTATCTCTTCGGTGCCGTACTTGAATTTCAGGTCCTCGAACACACCCAGTGCGCCGTTGGCGAATATGGTGCCTGAGTTCATTAGTATCTCCCTGTAGTTCTCCACCGTCTCGTGGCCTATGTCATTGATTTTGTAGTTCTTGGGTAGATCGCTTATCGGTATCTCCATCCTCTCACCGTAGTGGTCTAATGCCAGGTCTGAGGGTAGTATTATTTTGTCAGGATATTCATCCAGCAACTCCTTACCTACATCAATCTGGTCCACCATCTTCTTCCCCCTGATGAATTCTATGCTGGGATCCCCAATCCTGTACCCTTTAGCGGCCAGCAGGATGTTAGCTACCACACCCCCTGTCAGCACGTATTGTGTATCGTTTTCCAGGGCTTTCTTTGCTATTTTAAGTGAGTCATCCGCCTTGGTACCACCTAAAACAAAGGTTATGGGTTTTTTTGGCTTCTTAAGTATTCCCTCAATAGTCTCTATCTCTTTTTGCATCAGTCTGCCCGCCAGCGACTTCATTACGGTGGGATATCCTACCACGGTGGGCTGGCTTCTGTGCGCGGTGGCGAAGGCGTCATTTACGTACACGTCGAATGTGTCCTTCAGTTTCTGGACGATGAATGTTTTGGCTTGCACATCACTTGGCCGATTAAGTACTTCCTCGCTGTGGAAGCGGCAGTTTTCCAGTAGAATCAGGTCCCCATCTTTCATTTCTTCCACCTCTCTGAGAACGTAGCTGCTGAATATGGAGTCCACGTATTTCACCTCCCTGTTTACTACTTCACTCAGTCTTTTAGCGTGCCTTTCGAGGGTGGTGAAGTCCATATCCCCTGGTCTGCCCTGGTGTGCTAACACAACAGTTCTTGCTCCTGAATCAACCAGTTCCTTGAGGGTTTCCTTATGCGAGTTGAATCTCCGGTAGTCCATCAGCTCCCCTGTTTTGGGGCTTATGGGTGTGTTTATGTCTATCCTCAGTAACACCTTCTTTCCCTCAAAATCATAGTCGTCCATGGAGTATACCTGTTGCATCATTTTTTCTCGGTTTTTTAAGTTAGTTATTGTATTGTTTAATTATCCCTGTCTTTGAATAAAACAGGCTGTGGGTGGAAAAATGCTGGATTTGGAGAAACACTTTGCCAGGAGGAGGGGGCAGCTTAGGGTTGCTGAATTTATCTTGAGAAATGGTTTAAGGGTTTCCCTCAAGGGAGGTCTTTATTTCAGGGAGGTTGAGGTCCCCCACACCTCAGTTGCCAGGGTCTTGGATGTGGACAGGAGGCTTGTTGGGGCTACGATAGATTCCATCCTCTCTGATGGTAGGTTGAGGAGCATCTACACCAAGCTGGATTCCATGGTTCTGTTGAGGGATGTTGCCTCCGAGCTAGGCTTCGGTGCTATTGAGGTTATCCCCTCCGATGCCGGATCCATGGGGATTGTTGCTGATATTGCAGGTATTATTGCAGATTCCGGGATTAGTGTGAGGCAGTTAACGACTGATGATCCCATGTTCGAGAACGCGAAGATGATTGTGGTGACCGAGAAACCGTTGCCCAGGGAGCTTATAGACCGCATCCTTAAGCTCCCTGAAGTGGAGAAGGTTGTGGTATTAAGCTAGTTTCATATCCCGTAGTTGCCATACCACTGGGGCTCCTCTGGTTTCCCTGTCTCAAGCATCTCCCTCCAGTTCTCATCTGTGAGGCGGTCACTCATGGGGTGCTTGAACTCGTAGTAGCTCATCACCGGACCCGCCCCAAGCAGTATCCGT
>JAYEGX010000078.1:0-67644 GCA_034659295.1 Candidatus Altarchaeota archaeon
TGGATGAGATGAGTAATCAGGTAGCGGTCAAGCCTGACAGGCCGGGATACGGTAAAGGCGTGGGTGTGTGGGGAGATCACTTTGATACGAGAGATCAGCTTTGGGGGCACTTTCTATCTATCTACGAGCATGACTCCGTTATCGTGGAAAAGAAAATCGACGGTGAGGAATCAAGCTTCCAGTGCTTCTGCGACGGAAAGAGGATTGAGATTTTACCAGCTACAAGAGACTATAAGAGGGCGTTTGAGGGGGATGAAGGCCCCAACACCGGCGGGATGGGCTGCTACAGGGATAAGGGAGACTATCTGCCCTTCATGTCCCAGGGGAACCGGGATGAGGAGATAGATAAGGTTAAAAAGTTATTCAAGCACCTTAGGGGGGAAGGGAGAAACGATGGATTACGGGGTATTCCACTGTATGTAGCATTCACTCACTCGGATGAGGGGGCTAAGATTCTGGAAATCAACTCCAGGGGAGGGGATCCGGAGATACAAACCATTATGCCCCTGATACAGGATGACTTCGTTGACCTGTGCCTGGATATGATAGACGGCAACCTAAAATCCATCAACATAAGGGATAAGGCCTCTGTGCTGGTATACAAGGTTCCTCCAAACTACGGGGGCTTCGAGAAGAGGTTCCCGCAGAGGGTGGATAAAGCCGGCATAGGCACGGAATTAGATCTGAGAGGGGCCTGGAAGCTTAAGAAGAGATACGGGGATGATTTATGGATTTATCCCGGCTCTATGGAGGTTGGAGTTGATGGCAGACCCCATACCCTGAGCTCGAGGACGATCTGCTGTGTAGGTGTGGGAGACAGCATAGAGGATGCAAGAGATAAATCCGTGGAGGCTATTGAGGGTATTAAGGGCGGAGCCCTCTGGTATAGGAAAGATATTGCCTCAAGACAGCATATAGAAAACAGCATACAGCACATGAAGAATTTAAGGGGTTAAAGCATTCCTCCTTCCCTTTACTATGGGGAGTATGCCCCTGAATTCATCTGTTCCGGCCTTCTTAAGGAGCTCATAGATTAGCATTTCAGTGGATGCCACCACAGCACCCGCATTTATTAAGCGCTTAACAGCAGTTTCACAGTCGCCCCCACTATGAGATGATACCGCATCCTCTACCAGATACACCTGGTATTTGTTTGCAATTAAATCCAGGGCAGATTGCATGACACAGATGTGGGCCTCTATACCGCACAGGATAATATTGGAGGGGGATTCCTCCTTAAGGGTTTCCCTGAAATCATCATCCCGGTAGCAGCTGAAGTATTCCTTAACCACCGGGTTATAAAGACTGTTTCTTTCGAGAACCTCTTTAATCCCTGCTACAGTGGAACCGAGTTTTTCCTGCTCAGTCACCTGGACAGACAAACCCATGGTGCAGGCTGCCTCAATCAGGGCCCTGATGTTTGCTATAACCCTGTCTTTTTCATGGATGGAGTCTATTAGCTTATCCTGCACGTCCACAACCAAAAGCATTGACTGCTCCCTTTTCAAAGTCATTTTTTCACGCTGCTTAGGGTGGTCAAGCCCTCAGGTATTACAGTGACCCGGACACCATCCCCCATTTTTTCAAAAGCCTTCTGGAGGGCTTCATCCGGTGTTCCCGCATAGCCCAGCCTGTAGGTCCCCACAACCTCCCTTTCTGGCATATCTGTCACAAGGATTATGTTGGCTTTCTCCATAGCCTTAAGCTGGTAGAAGGCCTTATGCCCACCTATATTGAATTTTTTGCCTAATTCCCTCTGGATTTCCTCTTTTGTCTTGTATTTCTTCATCCATTTCTCGTAGTTACTGGCTCCAACACCGTCCCCCACACCCTCCCTGCACTCTGCTACGAGAATTATCACACCACCCTCTTTTACAACATTCAGACCCAGATGCAGGGCTTTATAGGCCTGGTAGAGATCCAAATCATGCGGGCTTCCGTTAGCTGCCGTAACAACAATATCGGCTTCCTCCCCGGAGGTTACCCGGTAGGCATCATCCACCAGCTTCGCTCCCTTTCTCAGAACAGAATCAAAGTATCCGGCAAATGATCCGATAATACCCTCCTCGGTCTGCACTATGTTTATGGTGTAATCCACGCCAGCCATCTTGGCTGCTTCACTCATGTTCTCGTACATGGGGTTGCCGTCCAGTTTACCTGGTCTGGAGTTCGGATGGAAGAAATTCCGCTGGTAGTTGTCTTGTATGCTCTCATGTCCTGCAACACCAGGCAGGACGGATTTCCTCCCTCCCCCGTAGCCTGCGAAGTAGTGAATCTCCACATCCCCTGTAAGAACCCTGACATCAGCCTCGTAAAACGCCCTCTTGAGGTGGACTGGGGTGCCCATGCTGGTATCTCCTATGTAAACGAAGTCATCTCCCCAGCAGTCATTGCTCACGTATCTAATCCTTGAGGCGATATCCCTCCCTAAAAGCCGTGATGCCTCCTCATCTGTTACAGTGCGATGGCTTCCGGTGGCGAATATTATTGTTATGTCCCCGTCTCTCACCCCGGCCAAATAGAGTTCCTCAAGAAGAGGGGGTAATATCTGGTCTGTGGGGCATGGTCTGGTGTGATCATCCACTGCTATGGCAACACTATCCCCTTTTTTTGCAATGTCCCTGAGTCTCCTGGTTTTTATTGGATTCTGGAGCGCATCCCTGATGATATCATCTGCATTTTTCTCTATTTTCAGTTCTTTTGGTTTAAGAACATCCAATAGATTCTTTTCCGGCACATCAACAGAAAGTTCCTTTTCACCGTATGGTAAGGGTAATCTCATTTTGACCAGTAATTATTTTACGATGATGTTCTTAAAAATTTGATATAGATTAGGATTTATTTATAAGAGAATACATCTCCATGATATTTTCTAATTATCTCCTTGATTTCATCGCCTCTTTGCGGGTTAAGCGACACCTCCACACCATAATTGGTTGGTTTGGAGATGAGATAACCCTCTTTTATCGCATATTTCCCAACCTTCTTAATGTCTCCTCTTATGTGTTTAGGAAATCCTTTACTTAGGTTATCAAATGATGTGTGAGAGTTACCCCACTTATTTAATCTTGCTAGATTGAGCAGGATGTCAGAAAGTATTTCCTCCTTTATCATATAATATAATCTGAACGTATGATTAAAAATAATTATTTTTACATAAAATCAACTTTTGAGAATATTTATATATTTAATTCATAGTATTTATAAGATAATTTATTCATAGCAATACAGATACATGGGATGATAGTCTCCTGTCATTCCACAACTAGATTTAAAATGGCACACGAAAAATCCTTACTATTAGGAGTCTTGGGCGATACACCCCAACTAAGGATAGTTGATTTTTTATTGGGACACTACAGGTATGACTACTCCAAAAAAGAGATAGCAGAGGGTGCAGGTATAGCAGTTTCTACCCTCTATGGTGTCTGGAAGGAATTGGAGGAGCTAGAGATAGTAATCCAAACAAGAGCTTACGGAAATACAAGATTATTCAAGATAAATTCCCAGAATTCGTTGGTTAAATCACTAGCTAAGATGGATATGGATTTGGTTGAGTTAACAGCTCCGAAGAAGAGGATTGTGGCAAATCCATCATAGAATCTGGAAAATTACAAAAATCTGGGACCCTTAAAAACTCTAAGAGCCAGGGGTTCCTCCATCCACACCACCCTCCCTTAATTCACTTCCGTCTCTGATAAGTGTTTTACCGTTTCCATCGGCACCAATTGAATTTATATAGAAGACGGAATCAATTTCTCTCCCATCCTTCCTGTCTAAAAGGCGAAGTGTACAAGCAGAATTCAACAGATCGAATGATGAATCTATTATCGCTCCAATATGCCCTGGATGATCCTCCAGAAATTTCTCAGGGTCATCTACTATGACCGCGTACTCACCATCCTCTATAATCATATCGCCTTGATAGGGATTCAACTTATGTTGTGTTTTTACACCGTTTATTCTCTCCTCTTCAAGCCTCCAATTACTCATATCCACAGTAATGCCGTTACCATAGACCTCAATCCATTCCCTGTTATTGTCAGAACCAGGGAGATTATACATTACCTCCGTAATCAACACGGAACCGGCCGAAACAGTGGATGAGGTTGTTGTGGAGGTTGAGGTTGTGGTCGAGGAGGTTGATGTAGTTGATGTAGAGGTTGAGGTGGTCGAGGAGGAGGTGGTTGAAGTGGACAGGAGTGTGGTGGAGGATGTGGTTGAAGTGGATGTAGGGGTTGATGTGGAGGTGGTGGACTCCTCTCTTAGGCCAACACTTAATTCATCCACCAGATTCAGGCCAGAATCCCAGAGATAGGCGGTATCACCGTCATTATTCCAGACGCCCCCATCCCTGCCCCAGTACAGGTCGGTTGGTGAATCAATTCCTGATCCGGTGTGAACCCTCACCGAGGTACCGGAAAGCAGTTTAAACTCGTTAGGAAACAGGTAGACGTGGTCTTCCCTGTCCCTTAGAAACCAGTCGCTTAAATCCATCGCAGAGCTGTCCTGGTTTGATAACATCACCCACTCATCACCCAGATCCAATCCCACAATCCGTATCCCCCCCGCAGGCAATGTGATGGTTGAACTGGATGTGGATGCTGTTTTCTTTGTTGTTGTGGAGGTAATCCCGCATCCATCATAGTCCTCTACCACGCGGCCGTCCGGGCAGATATACTTTGTTATAAGGGTTGTGGATGTCTTAGGCTCAGGGCATTCATCCGGGTCATTCACCACCCGCCCATTAGAGCATACGTAATGGTCTGTTTTGGGACAGTCACTCTTTTGGGATACCATACTACCGTCAGAGCATATGAACTTTGTTTCAGGCTGGCTGCTAAGACAGCAACCAAAAAACACCAGAAGGATAAGAAAAAAGTGCCCGGATTCCATTATATTAACTATGGGGTGATTCACGTAAAAAGGAATGCGAGTAATACGGCAGCTAATCCACCCATCAGGGTGGCCAGGAAGTTAACTGTATGCTTGTCTATCAACTTTCTCTCAACAACCGCCCCCAGAAGGCTGTCAATGTTGCAGCCGACGAAACCGGCTAGTGCGCCAACATAGAGATAGGATATATGATGGGAGAATAGCACAGGAATCAGGGAGAGGAGGAATGCACCTGCCAGGGAAGCTATTGTACCCGGAGCTGATATCGCGCCGCTTGTTCCCACCTTAACCCTCTTTCTTGGGTTTGTTATGAGACGGGGTTTCTTGTCGTATATCTGGCCTATCTCCGTTGCAAAGGTGTCTGCTGTGGCAGTGGCCATCGCCCCCACGAAACCGTAGAGTAGCAGGGAGTTGCCCGTGTAGTAATACAGCAGGGAATATATTACTGCCGAGCCCCCGTTACCGAAGACGTTCCTGTATGTCCTGACTTCCTGGCCAACGCCGTTTCTCTCTTTTTCACCCAGCTTGTATTTACTTACCAGGTTCCCTACGATAAAGAACGCTAGGACGATGTAAATCCAGTACCATAAATCCCCCAGGGATATGAATATTGCAACCCCCACAAAACCTGATGCAATCAGAGCTGTTAACTCGATTTTTTTCTTCAGGTATGCGAAAACAAGTATCAGCACACATAAAAATACGGTAACCCAGAGATATGAACTCATCTTAAAGAATAGAGTAGAGAACATAAAAATAACCGTTTTTAGTGCTCTAGTGTAATGTTTTAACATTGAGGTGAGATAGATGCTGTACTCCATCGAAGTCAGAATAGAATTAAAGAAGGGTGTTATTGACGCGGAAGGGGAAACCGTCAAGAAATCACTTAACCTTTTGGGATACATGGTAGCGGACGTGAACACTGTAAGAGTATATGTCATAGAGTTGGAAGCCAGATCAGAGGAGGAAGCTGTTAAGGAAATAAATGAGGCCTGTAACAGATTATTGGCTAATCCGGTGATACAAAACTACAGCGTGGCGGTAAAATGAGCATGTACAGGGAAATCACCGACGGGGTGTATGAGATAAACCTGCTGGATTCATCAGACGAGGAGATGGAATCGCTGAGCCGGGACAGGAGCCTGGGTCTGAACCTTAGTGAACTAAAGAAAATAAAGAAACACTTCCAGGAAGAGGGTAGGAATCCAAGCGATGTGGAATTGGAGGCTTTTGCCCAGAGCTGGAGCGAGCACTGCTGCTACAAGAGCAGCAAACCCATACTGGATGAAAGTGTTTTCAAAACCAAGGCCCCGCAAAATATTTGCGTAATCTCCGAGGATGCCGGGGTGGTGGATTTCAATGAAGACTATGCTTATGTCGTCGCCCTTGAGAGCCACAACCATCCCTCGGCCCTGGACCCCTACGGCGGGGCAGCAACAGGTATTGGAGGAATCCTCAGGGACGTGGTCTGCATGGGCGCGCAACCTGTTGCACTGGTTGATCCCCTGTTTTTCGGGCCGCTGGATTATGAATACAAAAAGTTACCTGAGGGAGTCAAGCATCCGGAGTTCCTGTTTAAGGGCGTGGTCGCTGGTATCGCCGCATACGGTAACCGGGTTGGCATTCCCACAGTAGCTGGTATGGTGGATTTCGACGAAAGCTACGTCGGCAACTGCCTGGTTAACGTGGGCTGCGTTGGCGTAGTCAGAAAAGAAGATATAATACACAGCCGGGCTGGATACAAAGGCGACGTCTACATCCTGGCTGGAGGCAAGACAGGCAGGGATGGAATCCATGGGGTAACCTTCGCATCAGCGGAGCTTAATGAGGGAAGCGAGGAAAAGGATATTCCCGCCGTACAACTGGGTTATGCTATAATGAAGGAGCCCCTGATGCACGCGTGTTTGGAGGCCAACAAAAAAAAGCTTTTAACCGGCTTGAAGGATTTTGGTGGTGGAGGGCTTTCCTGCGTGTCCGCTGAGATGGCTCACTCAGGGGGTAAGGGAGCGAGCGTATACCTTGATAAAATCCCGTTGAAGGATGAGAGTCTCAATCCATGGGAGATCTGGGTCTCAGAAAGCCAGGAACGAATGATGCTAACCGTAAAACCCGAGAACGTGGAGGGGGTTTTGGATATATTCGATTTCTGGGATGTTCCGGCTGTGGTGGTGGGGGAAATAGATGACAGCAGCAGAATAAAGGTAGCATACAAGGGCGTTGCTGTCCTGGATCTGGACTTGGATTTCCTGTTGAAGGGTGTTGTCTATGAAAGGCCATACAGGTTTGTTAAAAGAGATTATGAGGATGTTGATTTCAGGATGCCTGACCTGAAGGAAAGCTGTATGAGAATACTGGGCAGCCATAGAGTGGGCAGTAAAGCCTCAGTAGTCAGGGGATACGATCATGAGGTTAGAGGCAATACAGTAATCAAGCCCATGCAGGGTGTAGTGAATAAACAATCCCACGGGGATGCTGCAGTAATTAAACCATTAGACGACAGCTTTATGGGATTGTCGATTACAACGGATGTGAACCCCCACTTCTGTAGGCTGGACCCTTACTGGGGAGCTGCCTCTGCTGTTGAGGAGGTAGTGAGGAATCTGGTTTCAGTAAATAGTCTGCCGCATTCTATGGCGGACTGCCTGAACTTCGGCAACCCCGAAAAGGAAGACAGGTTGGGAGACTTCAGGAAATGCTGTGAGGGTTTGTACTTTGCTGCAAGCTCATTTGAACTGCCATTCGTATCCGGGAATGTCTCGTTCTACAACGAAAGTGCTTCGGATGCTGTTGCACCGACACCATCCCTTCTGGGGATAGGAATAGTCCGGGATGTCAGAAACTGCATTACATCAGACCTTAAAAGTGAAGGTAATCTGCTCTATCTTGTGGGAGAAACAGGAAGGGAGATGGGAGCCTCAGAATACTACCGGATTCTGGGACGTAATGGAGGGACAGTCCCCAGGGTTTACCCCAAAAGGGTCATGAAGGAAATGAATTCCCTGCTGGATTTGATGGATTCCTCTAGGATAAGATCATGCCATGATTTATCAACCGGAGGTCTCTTCGTTGCTTTGGCAGAGATGTGTTTCGGAGGAGACCTTGGAGCTAGATTGGATCTGGGGGGTATGGGAGATCTGAGAAGTGATTTTAAGCTGTTCAGCGAATCAAACGGTAGGTGGCTGGTTGAGGTAAGGGAGAAAGACTCGGAGATGGTAGAAAAGGAACTGAATGCTCTGCGGGTTGGGGTTGTTAATAGTGAAAAGACCATTGATTTAGCGGATGGTAGAGATAAGATATCACTTGACCTGGAGGCGTTGAGGGGGAAGTGGATGAATGCGATAGGTGGTGGTGAATAGGATGCCTGATGTGTGTGTTTTGTTGATTGAGGGAACCAACTGCGAGGAGGAAACACGCAGGGCATTTGAGTCGGTGGGTTTGGAGGCGGAACTCGTTCATCTGAAGCAGCTTACAGGCGACTGCAATAAAGAGATGCGAAAGAATTTATTCGACTATAGGGTTCTTATGTTGCCCGGCGGGTGGTCAGCAGGGGATTATGTTAGAGCGGGCGCCATATTCGCTGCGAGAATAAAGTCCAGGCTCGGGGGAGATATAAAGGAGTTTGTTGAGTCAGGAAATTTGGTGGGCGGTATCTGCAACGGATTCCAGATATTGACTGAAATGGGGCTTCTGCCGGCATTTGATGGGATGGGTGAGGCGCCGGTGGCTTGTTTAACAAACAATCTGTGCTCCAGTTTCCAGTGCAGGCCAACCTACATAAGGCACGTAAATAGCTGCCGGTTCACAGGCGAGATAGGAAGGGATTGCGTAATGCAAATTCCCGTAGCCCATGCAGAAGGCAGGTTTACCTTCGGGGAGAGGGACAGAGAGCTTCTTTCGGAGTTGGTGGATAATAAGCAGATAGTCTTCAGGTACTGTAGGGAGAACGGGGATGAAGCCGGGGGAATGTTCCCATGGAACCCCAACGGTAGCCTGTATGATATTGCCGGAATCTGTAATCCGGAGGGTAATGTGTTGGGGTTGATGCCTCATCCTGAAAGAGTAATTGACGTGATACAGGAATCGGATTGGACAAGAAAAACAGGCAGGGAATACAGCGACGGACGGTTGTTGTTTGAGAGTGTTGCGAAATACCTGAAGAAGAGATGATTTACCTGCCCAGAACATCCTTCATATACTCAAGGGTTTTATCACGGAATTCGCCCCTTCTCAGGGCATACTGTATGGTCGCTCGTATATAGTCTTCCTTGTTCCCTAGGTCATATCTTTCCCCGTCAAACTCTGTTGCATAAATTCTTTGTTCCCTGGATAATAGTTTTATTGCGTCTGTGAGCTGTATCTCACCCCCCTTCCCGGGTTCGGTCTGTTCTATTGCATCAAAGATTTCAGCAGTTAGAAGGTATCTGCCGATGATCGCAAGGTTTGATGGCGCCTCCTCGGGTCTGGGCTTCTCCACCAGATCCTTTACTTCGTAGGTGTTTCCCTCAACCCCCACGCCGTCTATAACGCCGTATTGTTCGATCATGTTCATTCCAACCTCATGCACGGCGATTACAGGGCCCTTGTGTTTCTCATGGCAATCCATCAACTGCCTGCAGCAGGGAACCTTCGAGAAAATCACGTCATCTCCAAGCAAAACAACGAAGGGCTCATCTCCAACATGCTTTTTCGCACAGTATACCGCATGTCCAAGCCCCAACGCCTCAGGCTGCCTGATGTAGTGTATGTCCGCGAGATCGGATATGTCCTGGACCTCCTTTAGGAGTTCATGTTTACCCTTCATCTCCAGGATATGCTCGAGTTCATAGGATTTATCGAAGTGGTCTTCTATCGCCCTCTTACCCCTGCCGGTTATAATCAGGATGTCGTCTATTCCTGAATTCACCGCCTCCTCTATGACAAACTGTATAACCGGCTTGTCTATCAGGGGTAGCATCTCCTTCGGCTGGGCCTTCGTTGCCGGCAGGAACCGTGTGCCCAATCCCGCTGCAGGTATAACCGCCTTCATTTTTTATTTCAAGCAATGGAAAAAAAGATTTGTTTTTAGACTGTATGTAGTTATTTATGAGCGATGATATAAAATAGAGCGCTCAGAAGTCTCTTTCAGTTATGAAACCGGATAACTCAACCAGATCATCTCTCGCATCAGATTCTCTTAGTTTCATAAGGGAATCACCTGCTTTCCTGCAGTAGTAGTCCATCCGTTCCCTGCAGTAGTTCATGGCTCTGGATTTCTCTATTAGTGAAATAGCCTTCCTCACCTCAACATCTGTGTTATCCTTCTTTGATAGTATAACAGTGAGCTTTTCTCTTTGCTCATCATCCAGAAGCTCCAGGGCCTTGATTACCAAAAGATTTTTCTTACCCTCGATTACGTCGCTCCCAACGGGCTTGCCCAGTTTCTCCTCGTCCGCTGTCACGCCCAATACGTCGTCTTTTATCTGGAAGGCTAGGCCAACGTTCAATCCGAATGATGCTAGACAGTCTATCTCATCCTCTGAGCCGTTGCCGAGAACCGCTCCAGACCTAACAGCTGCCTCCAGTAAAACAGCGGTCTTGCCCTCTATCATCTCGATGTATTCCTGTTCTGTGACATCCACCCTCTCCTCGAAGGACATGTCCATCTCCTGACCTTCACAGATTCTGGCACTGGCCCTGGCAAGAATCTTTGTCGCCCTGTTATCACATAACTCAAAAGCCTTCGAGAACAACAGATCCCCTGCAAGAATAGCTGTAGCATGCCCGTAAACCTTGTGCACTGATTTTTTCCCTCTCCTAAGATCGTCGTTGTCCATTATGTCGTCATGGATCAACGTGAAGTTATGGGTTAATTCTAGGGCGGCGGCAGTTGAGAAAGCATCCTCTTCGGTCCCGCCAACGGCCCTGCAGGCCAGGATACATAAAAGAGGTCTGACCCTCTTCCCTCCTGCAGTGATAATGTGACTGGATGCATTATAAAGGTTTTCCGGCTTACCCTCCAAAGTGGATTCTATGATAGAATCAACTTCCCCCATAACCGGCTGGAACCTGGAAAAATCCATTTAATATAATATGTTTATCAGGTAATAAGTTAGGGCCTGTATCCGGAAACTACCTCCTCAAGTTTCTCAAAGGAGCCGCCTCCAACAGCAAACCTCTTGTTTCCGCTTGCTCCTCCACCAAGTCTTTTACAGATTTCCTGGGCTGTATCAGAAGCACTATATCTTGAGTCTGAGGCTACAATAATATTTGCTTTTCCATCGCTCTTGTTTGCTATAATTATTAGTGTATTCTTCTTAAGGAGAGAGTTAGCCAGCTTGTTGAGGTTTTTAACATCCAGACCCCTGGTTAAATGTTTCACCACATTAACACCATCAACCACTGAATAATCTGATTCAAGCTTTATCCTGAGCTCTTCTTTAATTTTTTCAAAAAGACCCTCCCTCAGTTTTAGTATGTCTTTCTTCTGCTGTTTCCATTCACTAAATAGCTGGCTGCAGGACTTGAATGCATCACCTGCGGGGAGTTTTTTGTATCTTTTGCTGTATGCGCCGGCTTTTTCTATTGACTCCTCCAGTTCCCTGATTTTATCCATGTTCTGCTGCCATTCACCCCTAAAGCGCTTAAGTGTTGAAGGCAGCTTTTCTATGGAAACCGAGAATATGGCTGCAAGCTCCATTAAGTCCCCCTCACCAAGATGATGGAGGTCTATCTCGCAGGCTATCTCTTTTATACCCTTCCTATGCCTCTCAAGAGCCGCTCCTGCCTTGTATTCTAATCTCACAACACCGTCCTGTATCCTCTTCGCCCTCGTGATCTGGATGCATCCAAGCGAGCTCGTAGAATCGAAATGTGTTCCCCCGCAGGCCTCAACATCCCAGTCCTTGATATCAACTATTCTAATCTCTTTCCCGGGAACTGCTCCACCCTGGTATATGGTAAACCCGTATTTCTCTTCCGCATCATTGCGGTTCATGAAGTATTTTGTTATAGGCCTGTCCTCCCTGATTACCTTATTGGCAAGATACTCTATCTCCTTTATCTCTTTATCGGTGAGGGATGCGTAGTGTGTGATATCCAGTCTGCTTAAATCCTCGCTCTTGTGGGCGCCAGCCTGCCATACGTGATTCCCTAAGACCCTCCTAGCGGCTCCGTTGATTATGTGGGTTGCGGTATGGTGTTTCATCAACTGGATCCTACGGTCCCAGTTGATCTCGCAGCTTACCATCACACCCTCACTTAACCCGTCAGGTTTCTTAACTTTGTGTAGTACAACATTCCCCCGTTTTATCACTTCTGTGACATCTTTTCCATCTATCTCACCAAGGTCCGTCTCTTGGCCCCCGCCCTCGGGATAAAAGAAGGTTTTATCCAACACAACATAATTATCAAATAATTTAACTATTTTCGCCCTGAATTTTCTCTTTCCCTCATCCAGATGGAATGCAAGCTCTGTAGGCTCTAAACCGGGTGGGAGACTTACTCCCTCAACATCCTCTTCCTTCTTGGGTGTGGTGTGTTTCTTGGCGACCTGAATGAAAAAGTCGTCTGGTATCTCCACCTTCATAGCAGAGAACTCAGCCACCAGCTCAGGAACAAGCCCGTGTGAATCATAGAAGTAGATTAAGTCCCCTGTCGAAACCTCATCAGTTCCCTCAGACTTAAGCCCATCATCAAATCGTTCAACAATCTTCCTCCCCTTGATGACTGTTTTATCGTATCTATTCTCCTCCACCTCAGCCAGATTTAATATATCTCCCCTGTTCGCCCTGAACTCAGGGAAATTGTTTTCCAGGCTCTTAATCTGCCAGCCGATTACCTCATGAAGGGGTAATTTAAGGCCCAGGTTTTTCAGGGACCTAATAGCCCTCCGAACCAGCAATCTGGCAAAATATCCTTCCTTCACGTTGGAGGGGACCACCCCGTCATTGAACATGAATGTCAGGGCCTTTGTGTGGTCTCCCACAGCATAAAGGTCTTCAAAGGGTTTGGTTACTGAGACAAGCTTATCCAGGGGGATACCGATGTTATTTGCCACACGCTTCCTTAACTGCTTCAGGTCAGCGTTTGATTCCACGTTCATCGATCCAGCTATCCGGGAGTATTCCCCCAGGATATTATGGTCTTCATCCAACTTAAGCTCTTTTTTAAGCCGCTTAAGCACTTCTGGCATAACCGCTTCATATGCATTGGATGTGCCTTGTGAGACCCACGCAAACCTCTCCAGACCATATCCTGTGTCAACCACCTGCATATCCATCTCCCTCCTGCCAGATGAGGTGTCCTCATACATCATGAATACTAGGGTTGCAAGCTCCACCCCGTTGACGATAACCTCGAAGCAGGGTCCTGAGTTTCCTCCGCCAGACCACTCGTCCTCGATGTAGGTTACATCCCCACCTGCTATGCCAAGCTCAAGTAGGAGGTTATGGCATAACTCAACGGTTTCGTCCCTGAAATAAATCTTCTCTTCTGAGGTGTTGAAGGCATGATGTGCCATCATCTCGAACATGGTGAAATGACGCCCTGTTTTCCCGACGTTATCTATGTCGTTAAACCTCAGCGCGGTTTGGCTCATCACCAGAGGGTTCGCTGGAGGCTTTATTGTTCCATTAAGAACCCAGGGCTGGAAGCACGAGACTGAGGCTATGGAGAAAAATATGTCATCCCTCCATCTGGCAACCACAGGATACCTGCTGATTCGTTCATGACCGTGTTTCTCGAAGAATCCCAGATAAATTTCCCTCATCTCGTTGAGCTCAATTCTTTTTTTGGTTGGCGGGTTATCTATGAAAGAGTACTCGCTGCAGGGGGGCTCTCCGCAGTCTACTCCCTCACCCAGGGTCCAGAAGTATTTACCGCACTTGGGGCATCTTTTCCTGCTGAAACCCTGCTCCCTGAAAAGCTCAACCTCATAGTCGGACATTACTATTAAGAATCAGATTAAATGTTAAAATCCAGAAAACATTTTTATGCTGTTTTGACATACCTGCACTTTCCTAGCCTTCAAATTTGGTTCTATATGAATAAAGTGTCATCAACCCAACTAAGACACCGAACCAGAGTGTACAGGATCTTATCACCAAAGTTGCACCAACAGCAATCTCCTTCGGAGTTCCATCTATTATAAGCAACCATGTCATACTTCCCTCTGTCATACCTAAGCCTCCTGGAATCATGGATAGGACGCCTGCTATTGTGGAGAAACTAAAAACGAACATAGATGCAAGCAGGGATACATCCATATTGAATCCCTTTAAAACAAAAAACAACGCCAAACACTCAAAGAACCAGGAAATCATACTCAACAAAACAGCAATCAACAGATTCTTCAAAGTGAAAAGTGTGTATGCGCTCTCATATAATGTATGAATGTTTTCTGAAAATTTTGATATAAAATGAACTCCCGCAATCAAATCGATTATTTGCAAGCAGATTTTCTTTGATTGAATTACTAAAATCGCAAGCAAAATAGATACTATTACAAACAAAAGCACCTCTCTACCATATGCGAAAGTGGAAAAACCAATGGATGCAAGAATAATCAGCCCAATTAAATCAGTCACTCTTTCCGCAAACACAATTGGAGCAGACCTGCTTATTTCAGTGCCGTTCAACTTCTTCAACAAATAAGACTTGAGAAGTTCTCCAAACTTGGCAGGTGTTACAGACATGGCTAATCCACTAAAAAATATGATTACACTACCCTTCCGGTTTATGCTAAGCCCTATCTTCTTCAGATAATAATCCCATTTGAAAAATCTGAAAATATAGTTTAAAAATATGAGAAAAATAATTAATGGAATATATGTCCATTTAAAGCTACAAAAAGCTGTTATCATGTTGTTTATATTTGCATAGATTGACAAGGCAACAAAAATACCAATCCCGATGATAATAGATAGCAATAATCTGTTTCTTATCTTATTCAGCATATTTTCACCCCCCCCCATGTCTAATCCAGGTAATAGCATTAGCATTACTTCTAATTCATAATTTTGTCACAAACATCAACCCAAACTCTCATGTTATTTGTTACTTGGTGAAAATAGTCCTTCTCTCCGTCATTAAACTCACGACTGCAATTAATTTCCTCTTTAAGTTGCTCAGCTAACTCTAAATATGCATTAGAATATGTTTTCTCCCTTAACTTTATGGATTCGATTATTGGAACTAGCTTATCTGTTAGTATCATACCCCCTAGTTCATTTTGTAAATCTTTGAATAAATCGTGGATATTCCGGCGATGGTCTGTTAGAGGATATCCGAAGGTTACTTTATCTCCTACTTGATCGATTACTTTTTTAGCGAAGAAACCAGACCAAATATCTCCGTAACGGTCCAAATCATATCCATTTATCCGTGCCCCCATCACTATGTAATAATAACAAGGAAGAACCTCTCGGTGAAATGCAGTATTTTGTGTATTAATCGGGGAAAAAGTCTCCGATGCTAACATAATTTGCTCTGAATTCATCGCAACAGTTTTTACTGGCTCATTCAGATTAGTCACAGCATCTACATCAGGGCATCCAAGCCATAGACCAGCGTTAATAACCACCCTACCTGTTGAGTTGGAAAAACTAGCATCATCCATCCAACGTTTTGAGTAGGGAAATCCCCGAGGATATATTATTCTCTTCGGATCTGTTTCTAACATGGAACAGGGATTAAACCACTGATTAGAAGATTTTACAGTTTTTAAGGTCTGGGTTGTGCCAACAATTTGATGCCCGGCTAAATAATCCCCATCCCTAACGTAATTATCATCGTCAATAGATACAATGATTTCAGCTCCTTGTTCAACTGCAATGAGGTATCCAATATTTCTTCGATTATCTGAGTTATAGGGGATCATTTGCTTTAATTCAGGGAAACATTGCAGCCATTTTTCTTGTTTTAGAACATCAAAATATTCTGCCTCAAATCCTTTATCTTGGATATTACTGATTATAGTCTCACTCTCCTTAGGGGTTTTTAAATCACCTATCATAATAAACTCTACATCTCCAGGGTTATGTTTCTCAAAATTCTTTGCATATTCCTCTAACAGGTAAGGAATATGTATTGTTGTTAAGACTATAGCTGTTTTCACTCCATCACCTTTTTACTAACGCTCTATAAGGAGGGTCTCTAAATTTGTTTTCAGTTTTTCTATATCATTATTCATAAAATACCACTCAACGGTCTTTTCAAATCCCTCTTTATATGAGAGCTTAGGCTCCCAACCCAGAATTCTTTTTGTCTTCGTCAAATCTGCCGCCCTCGAAGCAACACCTTGTGGTTTAGATAAATCATGTTTGATTTCCTCCGGCATCCACCCGACTATATCAAATATCAGTTCAGCTGCTTGATTGATTGTAATCCTATCGCTTCTACCCGCATTTACAGGTGTACCATCCTCTATCTTCTCTGCAGCAAGAATCATCGCATCCACTATATCCTGAACATAAGTAAAGTTTCTGTCTTGTTCCCCTGTCCCCCAGATAACATAAGGATCTGTCTTAATAAACGCTTTGGAAATTAAGGCTATAATCGCATGTGTCTCGTTCTCTCTTGATCCATATGCAGTAAAAATCCTTACGGAAGATGTTTTCATCCCGTATTGCCTATGATATGCCTTTAGAGCCATCTCCCCCATCAATTTTGCCCATCCATATTCCAAATCAGCAAATGCCTTGTCTCTGACAAATGTATCTGCATCATCCTCCTTAAGGAGATAAGATGAACCTGTCTCCTCCTGCAGATAAGAGGGATAGACACAGGCTGAACTGGCAAAGCATATCCTTTCCACTTCCGCTTTATGTGCTTCCTCAAAGACTAACTGATCCAATATCATATTAGTACAGCATTGCGCAGGATGTGTGTCAATATAGCCTCTCCCACCATGCAAAGCTGCCAGATGAAAGACAACATCAACATTTTCCATCATGCGCCGTGTAAAAGACTTTTCTTTGAGATCTCCTCGCCAGACTGTAAGATTGTTTGAAACCAATGCACCTGAGTTATCCTTTTCCAGAGGATATTCTAAATTGCTGAGTTCACCACTTGAGAAATCATCAGCTATTTTAACTATCGCTCCTGTTTCTAACAGCGTATCCACCAAATGGCTGCCTATAAACGAAGCCCCTCCAGTCACCAATACTGTTTTATCTTTCCACATTTAGTTCCTCTCTTATCCATTGATAAGTCCTTCCAAGCCCTTCATCTAAAGGAATCCTAGGGACCCAACTAAGGATCTCCTTCATTTTTATTGTGTTCGCACAATACATGTGCGTTCCCTGAGGACCTGATAGGTCATATTGTATATTTATATCCTTGCATACTAACTCAATTATTTTCTCAGCTAATTTTCCTATGGAAATCACTTCTTCACTCCCTAGATTGATAGCATCTCCATCTGTAATCTTTTCCATGGTTGATATAAAGCCGTCAACACAATCCCCAACATACAAAAAAGCCCGTTCTTGTTTGCCATCTCCAAACACACTAAATTTCTCTCTAGGATAAAGAATCGCCTTTCTAATGAGAGAAGGAATGACATGAGACCACTTTGGATCAATGCTCTCATTTTCACCGTAGCAATTAAAAATCCTGACACTCGAAGTTTTAATCCCATAGTCAAGATAATACGACCTGCACTGGATTTCACCCATAATCTTTGCCCAACCATAGGTAGTTGGTGGATTCGCAGGAAAAGCGTCTTCTTCTTTGAACCGGTTGAGGTCTGAACTTTCTTCTCTATATACGCATGCAGAGCTTGCAAAAAGAAATCGTTCTATATCATTCTTGACTGCTGCCTCCAACATATTTGTATTCATCAGAATACTTGAGGTGGAACATTCTACGTTTTCCTTTTTAATGTAGTGGATACCTCCCACCGATGCAGCTAGATGAAAGACATAATCAATATCCTTTGTCGCTAACATGCAGTTTTCTAATCTAGTTAAATCCACGGGATACACCTGTATTCTATCTAAGAACGACTTGATATTCTCTTCTCTTCCTCTGGAAAAATTATCCGCAACATATACATTGCATCCCATATCCAGCAATTTCTTTACTAGGTGCGAGCCTATAAAGCCGGCTCCGCCGGTAACTAAAACCTCTTTCCCTTTCCAGTTCATTCTTGGATGAATATTAGTTTATGGTTTCTTTTAACCTTAAACAATTCTTTGAGGGCATTAATCAAGGATTTAAAAGAGAATCTGGATTTGGAGCCAGTGTAGTGTATGGGAATTTCTGTGGTATTGAATTTCTTACAATAGTATCTCATTTCGGTTTGATAGAAATGTCCTGTAGACAAGAAGGCGTCGAAGTTAAGTTGCTTGAGAACCTCAGCCCTGAATGCCTGGAATCCGCTGGTCATATCCCTTAAATTTGTTTTTAGGTAGATATTAGCAACTTTTGTTCCAAGCCAGCTGAGAGAAATTCTGTGGGGGGGGTGGTTGATGAATTTCCCTCCTTCTATGAAGCGAGAGCCGAATACACAATCATAGCCTTCATCGAGTTTATCCACAAAAAGAGGAATCTGTTCAGGCATATGGCTGTTTCCCGCATCCATTTCTATGACGTATTCCGCACTATTCTTCAATGCGTATTTGAATCCGTGAAAGTACGCGGGAATTGCGCCAATACCATCTCTATTGTAGAGAAGCCTGATTTTTTCGGGATGGTCTCTCCCAAAATCCTCGATAATTCCTTGTGTGTTGTCTTGTGAGTACCTGTCTATGACTGGGGTAACAATTAGATCATCCATCTCTAATCTTAATATGCGAGTTAGTGTGTCTGCTATTGTCTCTTCTTCATTCCCCACAGGCATAACTATAAATATTTTTTTCATTTGCTGCTACCTATACATCTACGATTTAGAATATAGCCTAATGAATTGAACTTCCCAATAAATGTCATTAAGGTGAACAGAAGTATTGCTGCTATGGAAAGTATGATGGAAAAATATATGCCTGTGAAATATATTTCATGCGTAAAAAAATATAAAGCAGACAACAACAATATCCACAAGGGATTAGTGTAAACCGGGACTCTTTCTGATGTATTCCAAGTCAGGCCGTATCCATTTACAAAATTATCAACTGTTCTAAAACCTATGTAGGCGTCGTCGCAGACCCACGCATTCCTGATTACAACAACAGTGAATAATAAAACAAAAAGAATCATATTCAGGATTTCAGATGCATCCTCTCTGATTTCGAGTTTATCTATTCCGGCTTCAATTTTTTTATGGATGGAGGATACATATCCAAGATCATCCATATTTATGGATTAAAGAAGCGAGTAGATAAATGAAGTATATTAGTAGCAGAAATGAAAGAAAGTAGTTGTATATGAAGGCGTCGAAATTATTGAAGCTATACACCCAGTATGTAATAGCTGATATTGTAAATAATAAAATTGCTGATATCATATACCATCTCTCTCTATGAAATTCAAAAGTGAACAAGAAAAGCAATACCAGAATTGAATAGTAATACCGAGTTGAAGCAAATAACAGATAGAACATAAGAACTCCGAAAATAATGGATGAATTCACATCATCCAGTTTATATATGAGGAAGACCACTAAAAGAAGAAACGATACAATAGATGTGTAATAATAAATTTGGACGGCCTCAAATTCCCTTGCTTTTTGAGAGAATGGAATAAATTTATCGTCTTTAGTAATTTCTCCATGAAACATGAACATATGTTTGAAACCAATCCTGAATCCTGCTGTTTTTTTGTTATGGATGTTCATGTCTTCATAAAATCCAACCCAATTTTCCAGTCCATTCCCCACAGTCAGGCTTAAAAGGAAGAGGATTATTAAAGAGGCTCCGAATGCAATGAAAAAATTAATGTAGCGTTTTTTTATTTCCCTGACTTTAACAGATTCCATCACAGCCTTCAGGGCAAGACCTGCTGCAAATAATACCGGGAAAATCCTTATCATGGATGCAAGCGCCATAAAAAATCCGGATAGTTTATATTTTTCCAGTCTTAACAAGCATATTGAGATTATAAGATAGGCTACATAATCAAATTTCAGAATTGTTCCTCCCATATGCACAAACCTATTGGGGAAATTGATACAAAAGAAAATAAATGCAATTAAGCAAACTCTTAAACCAAATGCTTTATAGATCATGTAAAACGCCAACAAAATCAATGAAATATCAAGCATTGCGAGAATCAGTAAATTAATGTAGGATAAATCAATTTTGCCTACAATCATAGATACCAAAAAGGTGTAAAAAGGTGGTCCATTATAACCCTTATCCGTAAACAACCTCTTCCAGTACCCGCTATAAGGTGCTAAGGAATAGAAAAAATTTAAATCCTTGATAAACTCCTCCTTCCTTTCCTTTGTGAATAATTTATTACAATCACTGTCTTTCAATACATCATCTCTTTTAATATATCTAAGAGTATTTAAATCGCGGACAGTGTCTACGTCCTTAAAGTAGTTATTTGATTCTGCATCGAATACAATAGAGCATTCATATAATTTCATGTAACCTAATTCTTCATAGTACTTGGAATTGATTATAACATGATACATATCCCATCTATGTATGTAAAGCCCTCCTGCTCTGGAGAAATAGAAATAATTTATTCCAGCAGTAATTGCTATAATGATTAAAAAAACAGTTACAATCCTATTCCTATCTTTCTTTAATGTATCTAGTAATCCTTTTTTGGTTATTATCCACCTGTAAAATAATGAAACCGCTAAAAACAAGATAAGGATTATTGAAATCATTAATTGTATACTCATCACTTGCTGACCGGTTATTGACGGCATCATTTTAATCCATAATCTCCTTCATTGAAGAGGTTGAGTATCTTCCTGAACGCATCCATTGTATGCTGTGTAGTATCTGCCCGTATCCGGTTGTCATCCACCCTGTACCGTATTGCTCCCTCCACTCGCTCAGGATGCTGTAGGTAATACATGTTCGGGCCCCTGAATTGGAGGTTCATGAGATTATGTACACCTAAGATTATTGCTTTACTGTATTTATCCTGGTGTTCGGTGTCGTTCACCAGCTGTGCGACTTCATACGCGTACGCTAAACCCTCCGTGTAGACGCCGTCTGAGGATGAATGGGGTGTTCCATACTCCGGATGCATGGGATTATAAAACCGCCCCAGGTAGTCCATAAACGGCTTACCGTCTTGGTTCTGGATCTCAAGAAGCCTGTCGTTTAATATAAATATGGACTCAGCATACCTCCTATCCCCCGTTAACTTAAACAACTTATTCAGTGACTGGGTATGCCATGGAACATACGCGGGATAATAATAAATCTCCAGGTTATGCACGTACCTTTCGACATAGTAATCCTGCGACTTTATCGCGGCATCAAGGTAGATTGTGTTGTTTGTTTTAATGTAGCATTCAACCAAAGCCAAAACAGCCTCCCCCGAATAAAAAGTCAACAAATAATCCTTGTTGTAGGAGTAGTCTGGCTCGGTATACCACGGCTCAAAAGACCCGTCAGGGTTCTGCAATAAAAGTAGGGAGTTAGCAAGCTTCTTGGCCTTATCCCAGTATTCATCAAAGAGGGGGCTGTAAACCAGAGTCCTAAGAGCCATCGCATTCGCCCCCAGCTTAGATTTAGAGTTGTAGATGATGTAGCCGACATCACCTCTCTCCCTGTACCAGTTTTTGAATACGTAGTCCAGGTTTTTCCTGTGATGTGGGAGTAGAGACTCATCTGCACAGCTTAGTTCAGCCAGCAGGCGGGAGGCCATAAGCTGCCGTATCATGTTGTTACTGCTTGAATATTTTCCGTTGGAGGGGTTATATACGTAAGTGAAGAATCCATCATCATTTATGTTCCCCAGCAACCAACCTGTTGCAAGCTGTAGGGAGGTGTTGAGTTTCTCCAAGGAAACATTTGGTTTAGATTCCGGTGTGTTACACCTGTAGAATGTTACTACCTCATCCGTAAAACGGGTGGTGGCGAAGTGAATGGTTGGGAAACTGTATTTCTTCACAGAAGATTCCGTGTAGCAGTTCTCAGGTAGGTTAGCTTTTTTACATAACTTCCCCATCAGCTTTGTTGTCCCATAGTTGCCTTCTATCGCAACTGAATTATAGTAGGTCGCTTCTTTACCATCCTTCTCGAAGCGCAGTCCATGGATGCCTGGCTCGTAGTTGTTGTTTAATGGTGAGTAGTCTCCCAGAATAAATACCTCGATTTTCAGCTCAGAGACCCCCTCCTCTGTGAGAGGAGAGCCATATCGTCGGTCCAGGAGTGTTCTCTTCGCGGCAACATAAACCGATTCAGCTAGATTATCCCTTAACGCAGACCATGAACCACTCTTTTTTCCTTTCACCCTGAAACCAACAAATACCTTCCTATTGACTCCATCGAATCTATCCGGCCAGCCGCCGCCTGAGACGTTACCGGAGAAGAAATCAGTTACTGCAGTATATGCTACAGAAACCAGATACTCCCTGTCTTTCTGGCTCAGGTTAAGGAAATCCGTATCCGAAACAGTCCTGTTAACGCAGGAAAAACTCTCTCTTTTTTCCACTGAATCCAGCACAACCAGAAGCGAGGCCAAGAAAACTGTTGCGAAGATAAGCAGGGCATATAATACCAGCATCACCTTCGAAAGCTTGGATAGGGTCTCTTTGTCGAAGTCCATAATAGATTATTACCTTCTCCTGGCCAGATACCTGGCGGCCTTAAGCAGGGCTATACAGCCCTGTCCTGCTGCAATAACGTACTGGTATTCCCCGCCTGAGGTGCAGTCTCCAGCAGCATAAACCCCCTTCTTGGAGGTCCTGGCCTGACAGTCAATAACAACAGAGCCCTTGTTGTTTAACTCCACAAAACCCTTAAGGAAGTCTGTGTTGGGTGTCCGCCCGATCTCTATGATAATGCCATTTACCTTTATCTCCTGTATTTTACCGTCTAACTCATATCTAAGGCCTGAAACCATTTTCTCACCTAATATCTGTCTGGTATTGGCCTCATTAATAATTTCCACATTATCCAAAGCCGTGATGTTTTCTATAAGATACTCGTGGGCGTTGAATTCAGCAGCATTGTTAATTAAGTAGATTTTTTTGGCAATGTCTTTCATGAAATCCACAGCCTCTAGTGCAGAATTACCCCCGCCCACGACCGCAACATCAACTCCATTAAACAGTGGGCCATCACATATAGAACAGTAGGTAACCCCCTTCTTCAGATACTTTTTCTCTCCGGGAACACCAAGCTTCCTTGGCCTGGCGCCTGATGCAATAACAACTGTCCTGGCCTCGTATTCAACACCTCCGTCCGCGTAGGCCCTGAAACCCTCTTTTATCTCCTCAAGACGCGTTATCTTAACACCCTCCATCGGCTTGATGCTGTTGTACCCCAGCTGTTCCTCTAGTATCTTTTTGAGTTCAGCGCCCGTGGTTTCTATAATCCCGGGATAGTTTAGGATCTCCCCTGACTCAAGAAACTGACCTCCCATCTCATCAGCCACCAGAAGATAGTTCATTTGCTTTCTGGCAGCATATATCGCCGCCGTCTGACCTGCAATTCCTGCACCGATAATCAAGACATCAAACATTTTTGATTTCTTTATCCAGTGCTGCCTTGTCGAATCCGACGATGATTTTACTGTTTAATTCGATGACCGGAACACTCATCTGCCCGCTCTTTTCCATCATCTCCGAAGCCGCCTTCTGATCAGCTGCTACGTTGATATCCTCGAATTCTATGCCCTTCCCTGTAAGGTAGTCCCTGGTCATCTTGCAGTAAGGGCATGTTGGAGTGGAATAAAGCTTAACCTTAGCCATCTATTTCACCTTGTGTATATAGCCCTTATAGCCACCGTTTTCTCCTGAAGTACAGGAACATGGAGAAGGCTGTCAAAAACATTATCGCCCACACAATAGGATACCCGTACTGCCACCCCAGCTCCGGCATGTGCTTGAAGTTCATTCCATAGACTCCTGTAATAAATGTCAGGGGTATGAATATGGTAGATATTATTGTTAGGACCTTCATGACCTCGTTCATACGGTTGCTTACGCTGGACAGGTAGATGTCGAGCATCCCGGAGATCATTTCCCTGTAGTTCTCTATGGAGTCTATGACCTGTATAACGTGATCGTATACATCCCTCAGGTATATCCTGGTGGATTCATCAATAAGGGGGGATGGCTCTCTTTCCAGCTTGTTCACTGCCTCCCTCAAAGGCCAAACGCTCCTTCTTAACAGCACCAGTTCCCTCTTGAGTCTATGTATCTGCCCCAGCGTGTCCTGGTCTGGTTCATGTATTAACTCATCCTCTAAATCCTCTATCTCCTCACCCAACACCTCCAGTATAAGGAAATACCCGTCCACTATGGAGTCAATCAGCGAATAAGCCAGATAGTCCGGGCCCTTACATCTAATACGGCCTTTACCGTTTCTGATTCTCTCCCTTACGGGGTCGAAGACATCCCCGATGCTCTCCTGAAGGGAGATAACATAGTTTGGACCTAGAATCATGCTAACCTGCTCGGAGCGGAACTCCCGCTCTTTTTTATCGTAGAAGAGCATCTTTAACACAATAAAAAGATAGTCATCGAAGTCCTCAATCTTGGGTCTCTGGTCCGTGTTCAGGATATCCTCCAACAGCAGGGGATGTAGGCTGAATTTTTCACCCAGCTTCTCTATCACATCAACGTGGTGTATGCCGTCTATGTTTATCCAGGAAACGGTTGGTTTATCCTTTAGAAGGGAGCATTCCTCTATATCCATTACCTTCTTCTCCTCCAGATTACCTTTATCATAATCCAGTAGGGTGATCCGGATTTCATCCTCCCTTCTTTCACCTACATGAACCAGGGTACCAGGAGGTAAGCCGGTCTTCTTGGAGCGTCTAACTTTTTCAAGCATCTTTCAGTTAATAGAATATCAGAGCTACAGTAGAAAAAACAATTAGGATTATAACCGCGTATTAGTTTACAATCTTCTGTAGTCCAGATGAGCAACTCAACTGCTGCGTGAACCGAAACGCAGGGAATACCTCTTGGTGAACACAGCCCCGAAAAGGAAAATCTGGGCTGAGTAATAAACCCATACCAGAATCAGGACAAGAGAGCCTGCCGCACCATAAAGCGAGGCTATATCGCTGTAGTCCAGATACAAGCCCACAAAAAGATTACCTAGATTAAACAAAAGAGATGCTAAAGCAGCCCCCAGATACACATCAACCCAGGGAACCCTCACCGAAGGCAAAAGCATGTAGAGTGCTGAAAAAAGCAGCGCCACCGAAATGAAAGAGAATATGAAGTTCATGAACTGGGTTAGGGGCTGGTAGAGGAGAACTGATGGAATCAAGGTGCTGGCCAAAACTGAAACAAGCAATAAGGAACCCACACCCATAACCAAAGCGAAAGAAAGCAGACGGGAATTTATCATATACCATAAACCCCTGCCCTTCCTTGGAGCGAAATCCCAGATAGTGTTTAGAGCTCTCCTGGCGTTAAAGAAGATTCCAGTAGCAGCGTAGATTAAGACAGCAACACCCAAGACGGTGGCTAATAAACCAGAGTTCGGAGTTCCCATATTCCCCATCATCACCTCAACCATTGCAGCCGCCTTATCACCCAGAAAAGCCTGTAAATACTCGAAAGCCTCGCCTTTAACCTCGCCTTTTACGGAGAAATAATCGAACACGGAAATGGATATAACCAGCAGGGGAGCTAGGGAGAATATGGCGTAATAGGCCAGGGAGGCTGCTAGTAAGGAGATGTTTTTGTTATTCCATTCAGTGAATGCGTCACCGACTAAGGCTGCAAATTCTCTTGGATTCATGTTGTCAATACCCCCCCATCTTATTATTTATGAGAAACCACTATAAAGTTGTTATTTTTATGGTATGCTCCATAATCCGCTCTTTGCTGAACCCCCGGGCAGGTTTTAATCGAATCCGTTGCCATTTCCCTGATTTAATATCTCTCTCGTAAGTTATTAAGTGAACTCAGACAACTCAGGTTTATACTACAAGCAACCTAAGCCCATAAGGGCTCTGGAGATCGAGAGGCTTAAGCTGGAAAACCATGTGTTAGATGAATCAGGTGAGAGGCCTGTTGCTATTTCTGTTGTGGTACCCACGTTCAATAAAAACGACACGAGATATAATAGGGCGGTATTGAATGTAATAAGCACATGCGGCAGCCTGATAGATGAGGGTGTTATCGATGAGGTGGTTATCGCTGACGGCTCAAGAACAGATGAGGGTAAGGTGGATATGGAGTTCATGGAGTTTCTATTGTCTATTGCTATAAAGTACTCCAAGACCTTTGAGAGGGAGGTTGATTTTGTGGGTGGATTGTCTGAGGGTAAGCTTAGAGCACTTCAGGGCAGGTATGATTTCTCTTTCAGGATACAGAGCCAGATAGATCCCGAACTCCACAGGATATACCTGGACCAGGGTATCCTAAACCAGGGGGAGATAGATGATCTGAAGAACGGTAAAGGCGCTAACATGTGGTTTTCTGTGCCTGTAACCTACGGGGACATTATATGCTTTGTTGACTCGGACATAATCTCCTTTAGGAAGCACTACGTTAAAGGCCTCTGCCAGCCCATTCTGAAGGGCTGGAACTCTGAAGCCAGAGAAGATGAACCCCAATCCTCGAAGGTATTCAGTAAGGCAGCCTATATCAGACTCCACAAGATACCTAAGGGTTTCAAGATGGGAGGCCGACTATCCAGGTTGTTTGGAATACCCATGCTCCGTGTTTTGAACAAGCATGATATCTTCCCTGGCTTAAATAAGATAACATACCCATTTAGCGGGGAATGCGCTTTCACCAGGTACGCTATCAACAAGCTGCAGTTCTCCAACGGCTACGACATCGAGACATCAGTACTCTGCCAGCTTTGGAAGGAGTTTGGTATAGACAAGGTTGCTGAATACAACTTCGGATTCTTCAGGCACTTGCCGGGGGAGGAAGAGCACGCTGATGAAATGCTTGGGGAAATCTCCATGGCCCTGTTTTACTGGCTTAGGAGATACGGTTTTATTGAGGGGTTGGGGGATTTTGATTCACTCATCAGGGAATACGAAAATGAGGCGGGAGATATGATAGACGTCTACAAAAAAATCGCTGAAAAAATACCCAGCCAGCTTACCTACGAGGAGGGACAGATGAGAGAGGACAGTGAAAGAATTAAACGATACATGGACATAATAAAATCAGGCTACACGCTCTCTGTGAACAATAAACCGAAACTTTTAAGACCCTGGGAGGATATAAAAAGAGAGGTTAACCTGAAAAGGGGTTACAGCTATGCCACTCTGAAATCAACGCTCCAGAGCAGGGTTAACAAGTTCACCTCCAACATGATTCTATCCTACATACGGATTTATGTGGACCGCTCCAACAGAATAATCTCACAGTTCATTGAATAGAATGGATAATGAATTGATTGTTTACTCGGACCTTGATGGAACCCTCCTTGATGAAGGCTACTCATTTTGTGATGCTCTTCCAGCACTTAAGGAGCTGAAGGAAAAAAGTATTCCTTTGATTTTCTGCACCAGCAAGACGAGGGCGGAGATAGAATATTTCAGGGAAGAGCTAGGCATAGAGGCTCCTTTTATTTCCGAAAACGGCGGCGCAATATTCATTCCTGAAGGTTTTTTCAATGAGCTGGAATACGATAAGGTGATTGACGGATACAGGGTCATAGAATTAGGCACAGGATACAAGGAGATAAGGCATGTTCTGTCAGAGGTTAGAAAGATGGTTGAGTGTGGAATAAGAGGATTCGGGGATTTGGGCGTTGAGGAGTTGGTGAAGGTATCTGGGTTGGATAGGAGGTCAGCTGAGCTCTCGATGATGCGGGAGTATGATGAACCGTTCATGATGAAGTGTTCACAGGAGAACGAGAAGAGATTCATTAGCCTGGTTGAGGAGAGGGGTTTGGGTTACACCCGAGGCGGCTTATTTCATCACCTGATGGGCGACAACGATAAGGGGAGGGCGGTTAATATTCTGACGGAAACATTTAGGAGGAATGGTTTCGGGGGTTTGGCTGTTGGCTTAGGTGACAGCTGTAATGACTTCCCGATGCTGGTGAACGTTGACGTACCTGTTTTGGTTAGGAAACCTGGCGGAGGGTTCGCTGACTTCAGCAGGGAGGGTCTGGTTAAGACCGAAGGTATCGGTCCGATGGGATGGAACCAGGCGGTCCTGGATATCCTAGACGACCTATACTAATCCCTTATCCACCAGCTTCTGGTAGGTTTTCAGGTATTCTGCGTGGCCCCACGTTAGTGGCACAACCCAGTAGACCAGGTTGTTCTTGTATTCCTCGCTTGTTAATACCCTCTGGGCTTCTTCCTTCCTTCCTACGCCGCTGTATCGGCCGACCTTGATTGCCTCCTTCTTCCACTTCCTGAATCTTTTTTTTGTTGATATGTGTTCGGGGATTAATCCGCCCCGGTTGTATTTAAGAAACCATTTAACGTATTTCTCTGCTTTATCTGTTTTGTCTGCGTCCAGGTAGTATTGGGCCATCCAGGCGGTGTACATCGAGTAGGGCCCGTATCCTCCGTTGTTTCTGCCGGGTTCCCCGTATTTCTCCAGGTATCTGCAGATTCCTTCAAGCTCCGGGTCCCAGAGGTTTTCTTCGATGTGTTTCACTGTGTTTTTCATGACTGTCTCGTTGGTTCCAACGCAGCGGGTGATATAGGGCGCCATTTCGCTGATGTCTGCATCAATTATCCGTCTGTGGTCTTCTAGTTTGATGAAGCGGTTGCCGTTGATGAGTTTTTTGGAGATGCCTATCCACAGGTCTCTTGCCAGGTCCCGCCACTGCTCGGCTTTGTCTTCTTTCCCCAGAAGTGTTGCTATCTTGTAGCTGCCGCGTATTCCGGAGTAGCAGGTTACGTTAACCCATACATCGAATCCGGCTTCCATCGGAGGCCACTCGTGGATGCTGTTGAGCGAGAACAGTAGTCGTTCTTCTGGCAGGTAGTGTTCTTTTATGAACTCCACCCCTTGGTTGATGGGCTTCCATGCTTTTTCCATGAACTTTTTGTCTTCTGTGCTCTCATAGTACAGCCGCAGCATGTGGAGCACCAGCCCGTTGCAATCCAGCTGCGGTGGCCGGTAGCTTGCTATGTTACCTTCCTGGTCGTATCTCTGAGCCCATTCACCGGTTTCTCTCTGTGCCTTAAGCAGGAAGTTCAGCGACTTCTTCACTCTCGGATAGTCTTTTAGTTCGTTCAGAACCCGCAGTGTTAACGCCAGATCCCGGGGGTAGATGTAGGGGTATCTGGCTTCCGGCGGGGAGGCCATTATCCCTCCGTTCCTGAGGTAGACTGAGTCAATAACCTCAAGGCTTTTTTTCCTTATCTTTTTCAGCTCCTGTTTTTCTTTTTTCGTGAACATTTTATCCATAATCTAACAGCTAACCCAGACATCAGGCACCAACGAGTAGGGTGGGATATAAAAAACTAATTTTTTCATATCATAAAGAGATATACCAGACGGATATAAAACCGTTAATTCTTTTCTCTTTCAGGTTAATGGTTTCCTTGGGGTTTTTTTGCCTTGAAGGAAGGTGGGTTGGGGAAGGTGATCTTTGGTCGTTATAGATTGATTAATTTAAGCCCGTGTCTGGTTAAGGGTTGATAGTGTTTTTTGTTTAGGGTGATGAATCTGGAGTTGTTGTTTATGGCTATGGAGGCTATCATAGCATCTATTCTGCCTGTTTTTTTCCCTTCCTTATCCAGCTTGGCTTCAAGTTGGGATGATAGAATCGCGTCTTTTTTCGTGTAGTCTAGTATTTTAAGGGCGTGTATTTCTTTTCTTTTTTTCGCGTACTTGATTAAACCATATAAGATTTCATGGTAGTTGAGTGTTGTTGTGGCTATTTTTTTATCCTGGATTCCCTCCAGTTTCTCGAGTATCTCATCTCCTTTATCGGATTTTTTGTCGAATATTTCTATGAGGACGTCGGTGTCTAATAGGATCATATTAATCTAGTCTCTCTTCTTTTTTCATAGATTTCTTCAAGCATCGCTTCCTTGTTTCTGAATTCCACCGTTCCCCTAAGTTTTTTGAGTGGGGGTAGATCGTTTTCTGATGCCAGCCTGTCTAAGAGCTCTGTGAAGCTTTCTTTTTCTCCTTTGATATCAGATAGCTTACTGTATGTTTCCTCCTTTATTGTTATCGTCTTAAAACTCATTTTTTATGTTTAATTATATGTTTAAACATAGATAAACAGGGGAATTTAATCAATCATAATAAGACAAAAAAGTCTGTTTTTCATTTACATCTCTCACTCATCTTTGAGGAATATGGATGTTAGCCTATCCCTGAGTGTTTTCTTTCTTTTTTTCTTCTTTCTCAGCTCCCTCTCTATCTCCCTGATGTTTATCTTCTCCTCATGCTCTTTCTTCAGGAACAACGGCTTAATCTTCTCCGCTAACCCTCCCTTCTCTTCCTCCACGGGGGGTTTTGGCTTATCCCTGACGCTGATGGAGGATTTATGTTTGGTCTCCCTGGCCCTGATGTTCACGGTAATAGGCTGCTCCACGCACTCGCCAACAACAAGAGCCTGCCCCACAGAAAGCTGCTTGATATCCTGCTCCATCCCGGAGGTGAATCCCTCGATGGACTGGCTGATAGCCCGCAGATCGTTGGGGTTGTTGACCTTCAAAATAATCTGCGTGTTGCACTGAGATAAAACATTCTTGTCCACCCTCGCAGGTCTCTGGCTTACCACACAAAGATGGAATCCGAACTTCCGGCCCTCTGAGGCGATGTTCCTCAACAAAGCGGAGGATAACACATCCCCGAAACCCCGCTCCGGGCAGAAGTTATGCGCCTCTTCAACAAGGAAAAAAAAGGCTGGAAGCTCCCCTATCTTGGCTGAGTTAAAAAGATCTCCGGCTATTTTGGTGATGACCAGCTGCTGAATCTGCGGCTCAGCGCCCTTAAGGTTTATTATAGTAGCCTGACCCTCCCTTACAATATCTTTTTCGGTCAGGGGTTTCCCGTCGAAGATGCCGGAGTTCCTGAGGGTCTCAAGCCCTGACACAACCTTCCAGCCGCTGCGGTCACCCTCCATCTTCACCACATTAATCAGGTCCTGGAGGGAGTAGTCCTTATGCTCCAGGCGCTTGAGGGCTTCATAGACGAGAGACTTCTGCCTGTCAGTCAACCTCATGGGTATGATGTCAATCAGCTCCTGTAGCCCGAACTTGGGGTTGAGGATTAGTTTATCCGCCTCAGGGTTTGTTAGTATGTTAACAGCGTACTCCCTGATCTTCGATTCATAGCTTTTGGGTTTCACCCCGTATTTAAGCATCCGGTCGAAGTCGTCGTTCTCGTCTCTTAGGGTGGAGTACTCCCCGTGGGGGTCTATTACCACAATGGGTATGTTGTTTTTAAGAAGCTCCTCCAGCAAAACCGAAACAGTGTAGCTTTTGCCGGCGCCTGTTTTAGCTAAAACGGAAACGTGTTTCCCTATGGTCTTTGGGATGCTCAGGTAGACGGGAATGTCATGCCCCTCCAGAAGCCCGAGATAAATGTTTCTGCCCCGGCTCTGGCTTAAACCCATAACCTCCCTGATCAGTCCCTTATCCGCTGCGTAGACCTTCTCGTTAGGCTTGAAGGGGCTTTTAGGGATTAATACCTGGTTTTTATCCTTGTATCCTATGGTCTTAGCGTCCGCCATCAGGACCTCATCCCCATCCTGCATGTACCTCTTAAGGCCATCTATGCGGGCAAGCACCCACCCGTAGACTTCATGGTTTATTTTCACAAAACAGCCTTTCTCCACATCCTGCGTCGATAAAAGGATGCTGAAGCTTGTGGTCTTGACCTCACCCTCTATTGTTCCGATAAAGCGCACCATAGTATTATCATAATTGGGTTAAGGGATAAATATCTGCGTGGGATTTTGAGATATGGAAACTGTTAACCTACATAAAAGAAGACACCCCAGGTATTCCATGACTCATATATTCTATTACCTGAAAAAAAAAAATGAGCGATTCATGCAGATGGTATCCAGTGTGCCCAATGAAGAGATTTTTTGGGGAAGGGGGGTTGGATGAGGAATGGATCAGAAAGTACTGTAAGGGAGACTATAGGAGATGCATCAGATACCAGATGGAAGAAAAAGGATTAAATCACCCGGATAACATGCTGCCTGATGGGTCGATAAATGAATCACTTAAATAATATTAGGAATAACATGCAAAAGCACATCCACTTATTGCATTAATAAAAAAGTTTGTGAAATAGATGAATAGGTCTACAAAAGCCCCTGGATACATTTCCAAAGGCGTAGGTGGTTGAGAGAGGAGGGTAAAAGAAGTATGGGAGAATAGTAATATAACAAAAACAGATAAAACCATAATCTTCAGTAAACATCGCTTACCGTAACTGCTGCTCCTGCAGTGTTATTTCTTGAAACCATATAAATATATACGGAAATATTTATGCTATAAGATGTCCTCGTTTAGTGTTGTGTTGGTTGAGCCCCGCTATGGGGGGAATGTTGGGTCTGTTGCGAGGGTGATGAAGAACTTCGGATTCCAGAAGCTTGTTCTAGTAAACCCCCCGAAGTTGGGTGGAGAAGCGAGGGCTAAAGCCATGCACGCCAAGGATCTTTTGGGGAAGGCTAGAGTAGTTGACTCTTTCAGTGATATAGAGAAGGACTTTGATTTCCTGGCTGGTACCACATCAGAGACGGGGAAAGACAAAAACCATCTCAGGAATCCGGTCTTCCCTGAGGAGCTGGTTAATGCCCTGGACCTTAATGGGGAGATCGCTCTAGTATTCGGGAGAGAAGACTATGGTCTGCTCAATGAGGAACTAAAAGCATGTGATCTGCTGGTGAGCATCCCGGCCAGCAGGGAGTATCCCACAATGAATTTAGCGGTTTCTGTTGCAGTAATCCTGTACGAGATAAGCCGCCAGAAAACCAGGAATGAATACGGTAAACTGAAAAAATTCCAGAAGGCGGATAGGATGGAGAAAAATGTTTTGTTGGATGGATTCAATGATCTGGTGGATTGCGTCCACGACCAGGATTTCAACAGGAGACTGGCAAAAAAAACATTCAAGCAGGTTATAGGCCGAGCCTTCATCTCAGGTAGGGAGGCCTTCAACCTCACCGGCGTGTTCAGGAAAGCATCTGAGAGGATTAAAAAAAGAGGGTGACTTAATAGCTCCGTCTGGGAATGCGGTTAAGGGATGTTCTGGTGAATTTAGGTGATTCTTTTTTTTCTGAATTAGAGGCTAATGAACGTTTATTTAGTAGGGTCTATAACTCTACCCAAGAATAAGATATTTCCTGTATCCTTTTGTTGTATTATAAAAATAAAGGGGTGATCGGCACAGAAGATATTGGTTGGCATAGCACCAAGTTCCATACCTACCGCAGTAGCTGCTGCAGCTTCTGTACCTTCTTCATTCACATCAACAAATGCTTGATGAATAACAAAACTAATAAATAAATCGTTGTTACCTGTCATTCCCGAGAAATCCGCACCGGGCCATGTAAAGGCAGTTGGCATTCCCATTTCTATAAGTTGGTCATTTAATTTGTATTTGGTTTCAAATGTGAATTTAGGCAGGCAGATAACTACTCCCTGTTTTGTCAATATATTCTTGTATTCAGCTAGCTGTTCTGCATCAAGCTCTTTTTCTAAAGACGCAATATCCTCTTTTGGGAGAAGTATTAACATCGAGATTTCTTCGCCCCTGTAGGGGAGTTCAAGAATTTGAAGTTCTTCAGTTTCAGCGTAATTGAATCTTGCATCATCATTATCTAGATGCATCATTGGGACTTTAATAATATTATCTGGGGTTATTTTAAAGTCCATTTCTCTAGTGTCTTTTTTATCAAACTGGTAAACCCAGGTTCCTTTAAAGTAAATTGCATTAGTAAGCACCAGTCTAGTCATCGGATTAAGTTGCCCGGGAGGGATTAAATCCTTGATTTTATCATTTGTCTGGTCTTCAACCCAACCATTGATGATTTGTCTTGATTTTTCTGTCTCCCCTACGAAATCAAGATTTGTTACCCCCCCTCCATAATATCTTTCTGTGGTGTTAGAATATTCATCTAGGAACCGGTAATCTTGTTGTGCCCATAAAGCATTTGCTGTGTGAAGTTCATAATCTTTGTTTCTTTCATTCAGCTGATTATAGATTCTCGCAGAATTTGGTTGTCTTATATCCTCTTCAGGGAAATGAAAAACATCCTGCATTTCTTCTGCTGTCTTCCCTTCCGCTCCTTCATAGGTCATCGCTAATGCAGATGAAATGCTATAGGGAGAGAGAAAGATGTTTCCTCGTTCATTTTTATTTAATTCAGAATAGATTTCAAATGTAAATTGATTATTAGCGTTTACAACTGCATTAATACCTTCTTGAGTCCATGCATTATCATCTCCTGTTGGTGTTGTCGGTTGTTTTACACAGCCAGAAATGAATATGACTAAAGCGACTGCAACAAGGGTAATTATCCCACTTGTTAAAATTTTATTATTCATATTGTACATAAGTATATTTTAGCATATTCATAAAAATATCGGTTGGTTTAAAATTAGCTTACAATATTGTAAAAAAAAATAATGTGATGAAATCAACTGGATAGAGGGGATTCTGCGGTTGGTCGACTAACGGCTCCTGTAGCAGTGATTGAGGGAACATGCCGGTGGGGTGAAACCTAAGACCAGTTTATTCTTGTTTCACCGCCTTTTATCTTTGAGATTTCTACTCTTATCTCATCCCTTAAATCATCTACCTCCTCACTTAACTCTTTAGTCTTTCCCTCAAGAGCCACTAACTCCCCCTTAATAAGACCTATCTCACTTTTTGCGCTATCTAACGAAGACTTAAGACTCTCTTTCTTTCCCATAACCCGGGACCTGGATATTGATTCCGTGAGAGAGTTCTTTTCCTTAAGAAGGCTATCGTATTCCATTCTTGCCAAATCAAGGTCTGCATCCATCAGGTTACCTATCTTCTCTTCGGTCTTCTTTCTCTCACGCTCCTTCAGGCCGAGCTTACCATCCCTGACATAGCCTCCGAGCTTTTTTAGTATCTCGCCTAACTCACCTTCGCCGGAAAAAAATTGCTTAACGGGCTCATCAATGAATCCATCAACTCTATTCAATACCAGCTTATCCAGCTCAAACGCCTGCTTCCTGTACTTTCTCAAAGGCCTCTTAAGGGGCGTTAAGAGCTGGTATACCTTGGACTCGAGCCCGTGAAGTTTCTCATCTATCACCCTACGTTCATCCATCATCCGGGTTAACTCCTTTACCTCCTTGGATATGGAGAATTTTTCGTTTTCATCTATCAGATTTTTCTCCCTTGCTCTAAGAGAATCCAGCTTATCTCTCTTCTCTTTTAGAAGGGATTTCATGGATTCTATTTCATCCAGACAAGAGTCCATCCTATAGAAACGGTTTAGGGCCTTATCTAAAGCGCTTTCGCCAGTTGAGCTCTTAACCAGCTCCCCAATGGAATCAGAGTGGTGGAGCAGGTTCTTGGATTCCTTCTTTATCTCCTTAACTTCGGCATCAAATATCATTGGGAGATATCTTCCCTGTCCCATATGCACCCTGGCCAGGGAATCAAGCATGTTCCGTAAATCCATATGCAACTGCTTTATGTCGGTGTAATCAGATACCTTCCTGTTCAGGAGGGGGTTGATCGAATCTCTTAAACCAGTAACGAAAGGTGACTTTGATGTTTCAGCAATCCTTTTTAGCTTGACTGCCGTATCATCGGGTATGCTGGATTCATCAATATCTGCCACAACAGAATCAATGCGTGAAACACTGGTGAGTATCCCCTCAATCAGAGGCCTTGCCCTGTCCAGGATTTTTTTGCTCTCTCTTGCTCTCATATCCTGCAAAAGATTTCTGGCCTCACCTGAATCCATGACCTCAGGCTTTGATTCCTTCTTAAAAAAATTATCCCAGAAGCTCAATCTTACCATCCAGTTCATTTATTGTTAAGGATCCGGTCAAGAACATGGAAATCCTCAACTCAGTGAAGACCCTAGCTAGGTAGTCTGATACAACAGCCTCACCCCCAGCATGGTATGCCTTAAGGAGTGGTAAGGCCATCCCTGCAACCCCAGCTCCTAAGGCCAGGGATTTCGCTATATCCACTCCGCTCCTCACACCCCCTGAGGCAATCAGAGGTCTGCCTGCTTTGGAGAGGTTAGCTATGCACTCTGATGTTGGAACGCCGAAGCTCTTGAAGGGCTCGCTTACCTCAAGCGCTTTCTCACCCCCCCTACAGCCCTCGATAATACTCCAGCAGGTGCCTCCCACACCACCAACATCGAAGGCTGAAACCCCAAGTTTCTCTGCCACAGGAAGGGTTAAGCCCGAGCCCACGCCCTTGAGTATAACCGGCTTATCCAGTTCAGATGCTATCTTGTTTATTTTCCCAATTAAGTCTTTGAAGTTTCTATCACCCTCGGGTTGGATCGCCTCCTGAAGGGGGTTAACGTGTAAAGCTAATGCGTCAGCATCAATCATTTTTACCGCCTTCCTGCATTCTTTCAGGCCGTAGCCGTAGTTTAATTGCACCGCTCCCAGGTTGGCTATCAGGTAAATATCTGGGGCAACATCTCTCACCTTAAAGGTCTCCTCAAGAGATGAATCCTCTAACGCAGCCCTCTGGCTTCCCACCCCAAAGGCAAGACCGTGCTTCTGAGCTATTTCAGCCATACACTTGTTGATTTCACCGCCCCCGCTGCTACCCCCGGTCATGGCCTCGACGATAAATGGGTAGCTGAGTTTTTTCCCTAGAAAAGAGGTGGAGGTGTCTATTTCATCAAAGTCTATCTCGGGAAGCTCCCGATATAGCAGCCTGTATCCACCAAAACCTGCATCACCGGACTCTACATCTTTCTCTATGCAAATCCTGAGATGGTCTATCTTGCGTTTTTTTATCATCTTTAGGGAAGCATTAAAGGATTATGATTAAGGTCATATATTCAATCCCAACTATTTTTTTATAAAGGTGCCTACGTGCTCACCCAGGAGGGCTTTTTCCACAAATCCATGCTCTAAACCTGAAACAACCTGCACCTCAACGCCTTTGGAGGCAGCCTCCATCAAAGCCTCAATCTTGCCCTTCATGCCTCCTGTTACGTCAGTGGATCTTGAGCCCGCCAACCTGAGACTGTCTAAATCCCGGGATGTGAGCTCGGGTATGAAATCAGCGTCTGGATCGGATTTAGGATCTGAGGAATAGATTCCCTTAACGTCAGCGGCCACCACAACCCTTCTGGCCTTCAGCCTCAAGGCCAGGTAAGGTGCCAGATAGTCTCCGGACAATACACTCACCCCTCTCTTCTCGTCCAGCAGGAGATCACCATATCCTACGGGAACAACACCAAGGGATAGGAATCCCTCAATCAGCCTGACCTGGAAATCAAGTATTCTTCCATCACTCAATAAACCGCAGGCAGACGGCTGGAATGCTATGGCATTAACGCCGGCGTTCACCAACGACTCTACCACGCGATAATTCAAGCCCTCCATGGACTTGCGGGTTTCCACCAGACCAGCCAGTTGTGTGCTGTCACTGAAACCAGTATCTAATCCGTATTTTTTCACAGGATTATGTCCGAAGGGTCCTGCCCCATGGACCGCCACCATACGATAATCTTTTTTCTTTAATGCTCCGCTGATTTCAGAGGAAATCCTGCTCAGGTTGCCGGGGTCTATCTCAGCTCGCCCCTCTTTCTTTCTCGTAGCTACCGAGCCGCCAATCTTTAACACAACCAGTTCATTCATCCTTGTCCACAAAAACAACCCCGTCCCGTATTATTATTTTGTCACCGGAGTTTATTTTAGAGATGTCTATGCCATCCACGCAGGGTATTTCCGAAATTATTGCTCCGACCGCAACAATCGGCTCACATAACCTGTTTATTATAGCCCTTGGAGCGGTATTGTTTTTCTTCATCCGGTAAAGGGAATATGATCCCACAGTAGATCCCTTCCCCTCGGGGAAAACCAGAATCCTATCCTTTATGGATTCACCCTCAAGGGGATGGCCTTTCTCCACCACAACACCCGTTTCCGGGTTAATGCATCCAAAAAAGGATATGGGTTCGCCAGACTTCAATGCGGTTCCCTGCGCGAAACCCTCCCTTATGACCCGGGCCTTATACTCTATCAAGACTCCCACCTCCCGGTTAATGCTGAGTTGATACACTTCCTGAGAGAGCCAAACCGTACCCTTAGACCGCAATGAGCTGGTGCATAAAAAGCCATCTTCCCCGAGTTGGTGGCCATTGAGCTGAAACCAAGGTCTTCTACGGGGGCGACGACCATGCAGGTGTCTGAGACCACAACAGCACCAGAATCCTGTATCCTATCCAGGAGACCGCTATCCTTGGCCTTCTGCTTAACGTATCTGGAGGTCGTAATCCATAAGGTGGTCTTGACTCTCTCACCATTAAGCATGGATGCTATCTCTTCCAGCTCCTTAATTGAGGCATGAGGGCAGCCTATAGAGACTAAATCAATCACACTGGTTTCTGAATTCAATCCAGCGTATCCCTTAGCAAGATCATTTATTTCCAAAACGGGGGCGTCTTTTTTTATCAGCTCGGGGTTTGCCTCAGGGGTTACGTTCTCAACATGGTACATTGCCACAGAACCGGAGGCTGCCATAGCCGCACCCAGGGACTTAAGCTGGTCTTTTGAGGGATTGGATAAACCCCTGAAGTAGGGTATCCCGCCTCCAACCCTCTTCCCCACCATATACCCCAGAGCGCTGTAGTCTGATTCAGATTTGAAAGAAAAGCTGACATCAACTACATAATCAGCTCTCCTGTTGGCGTCAAGGTGGAAGCCGTATTCAGGGGTTAAACCCGTTAAAGCCGATGAAAGGGCTGAGATGCCGGATTCCCTGTTGGTCCGGGCCCCCAGAACGGAGTTGGCATAGGATACGGCAGATGACTCGCTCCAGGCGATATGCTCTCCCAGACTTGGTTTATTCCCTGCCAGGTAGGGTGTGCAGGTGCATGTGATATCTAAATCCATACTCCTGTAGACATCAATAAGCCTTAACTGTTTAACAGCGAATTCCTTGGGGAAACCCAGCTCTCTCCAGTTTTTGAGGTCCATTCCCGCTGGATTAAGAAAGGCCTTAACCCGGGCCTTAACCCCTGTTTCAGCCCAGCCCTCAAGGAACTCCAGGCCGGCATCCCCCAGGTTCTTGAAGCTAACCCCTGAAACCTGAACGCTTTCCACCGGGATAAGCTTCTCTGCGTTGTATATCTCCCCCAGGGCGGATAGTATCTCCATAGCCCTCTGAATGCCTTTACCTTCACTACCCTGGAGCATGTCCTTCTCTTTTTTCGTGAGATGCATTATTCGCCAACCCTTACCTCCTGAAAACCCTTCCTGTCCCGGCCGAAGGGGATGGTTGCATCTAATCCAATCTTGGAGGTCATACGGTCCTCTCCGGCTGAGGGGTCAAGGGAGCTGCCCTTTCCTATCCTTGTGTATGTGTCTGTTTCACCCTGGAATCTTGTGGCAAGAGACCATTCCACCGCTCTGGTGTCGTGTACGTCTATATCGGAGTCTACAATAACCAGATGCTTCATGCTCTTATGGGCATTAAACGCCGCATCAATCGCCTTCCTCCCATCATCAGGATTTTTTTTGTCTATTGAAACCACTCCATGAAGCCATCCACACCCTCCGGTAGTCAAAGAAACATCCATGCACCCGCAAACCCTGGAAACGTGGTTGTAGATTAGGGGCTCCCGGGGCATACCCATCAAAAGCTGGTGTTCTTCAAGTGAGGGGAGTATGGCATGGTATATCGGGTTCCTTCTATGGGTTATCTTTGTTATTTCAATAACCGGCTCCTCCCTGACGTAATCCAGTGTCCTGGTAACGTCAAGGAAAGGGCCCTCCACATGTTTTTCGTCTGTTATCTTCCCCTCCAACACCATCTCTGAGCTGGCTGGGACAAGAAGATCGTTTGTTTTGCATTTCACCACACTGAACTCGGTTAGGGTGTTGGCTATATCCATCTCGCTGACTCCGAGGGCAGGTGATATGGCAGCAGACAGTAGTATAGCCGGGTGCAGGCCTATGCATATGGCAACATCAAGCCCGCCGTCAGCCTTCTGCATGAACTCATACAGGTTCCTCTGGCATATACGGGCTACCAGCTTATCTTTTGCTATTGGGGTTGCCCTATGAAAGCTCATGTTTAATCCATACTCAGGGTCTGATGCAATAAAAACCCCGGAGGTTAGGTAGGGTCCCATATCATTGCTGGTGTATGTTGGTATGGGCATCTTTGATAAATCCACTTCATCTTCTATGACCTGCTGGCACGATCCCCTGCTTGTTTCTTCGGGAGTGGATGGTTTTTCTATAGCATGATTTATTTTTGTAAGGAGTTCCTTCTCCTTAACATCCAAGGCTGTTAAGAAGTTCTCCCTCCTGTTGCAGAGGTTTCCAACAAGGCTGATGGTGGAGTCTCTGACATTCTTAAAGTGAACTGCTCCCCCCCCATCTCTCAGAATCCGCGGGATCTCAAGATAGGGGTTTACTTCCCTGCCGACCTCGGACACCTCGATTTTTCCCATATAATCTCTCATCTTTTACCACCCCACCTCCTGTAGAGTTTGTTTTCTACCCCCAGGGCATCCAGTAGCTTACCAACGAAGAAGCTTGTGGCATCATCAATGGATTCTGGTTTAGGGTAGTAGGCCATGTTGGGTGGGACAATCAACACATTCTGTAACCTCAGCTTCCTCATGTTTTCTATTGCATTCAGTGAAAGAGGCGTGTCCCTGGGCGCGACCACAAGCTTCTTGTTGAGTTTAAGCATGTTCTCAGCAGCCCTGGATATGAGGTTGTCCGAGAATCCGTTGGCTATTGAGGAGAGTGTTTTCATGGAGCAGGGAGCGATAATCATGGAATCAACGTTGAAGGATGAGCTGGCTATCTCAGCGTCAAGCTCATTTTCCTGGTATAGTTTACAGCTCAGTGACTCCACCCTTTCCAGGTTGAAGGATTCATGTTCTCTAATCTTCAGGGCGCCATCCGAGACTATAACGTACACTTTCGCTTTGATTCCGGCTAGCTCCTCCACCACCCGCTCCCCTAAAATTAATCCAGAGGCCCCGGTGATTGCTACCACCACCCTCATATATATTTATATGCATTCCACCCATTTATCTAATATTGTTTGGTAAAATGGAAACCTTTAAAATTAAGAAGATAGAACTCAACGAGAAAGAAAAGAGAACTATTATGGCCATGGAAAATAAGTTCCTTATGACCAATATGAGCGAGTTAGCTAAGATGGGAAGGAAGGAAAGGTACCAGATGGCTAAGGAATTCATTGAGGAAGAGATTGAGAAAAAAGACATCAGCGAGAGCGATATCAACTTAAAGAAGTCCATAGAGTACCTCTCAGGGTATGGTGTAATGGACCCTATTCTGGATAGAGACGATATAGAAGAGGTTTTGATAAACGGCCATAAGTCTCCGGTAATGATAGTCCACAGGCAATTCGGTAAATGCTACACCAACGTAGAATTCACAAGCAAGGAAGACCTGATGGCATTAATCAACAAGATAATAATATTCTGTGGAGCGAAGAAGGGTAGTGCCATAATCGATGAAATACTCCCGGAGGGGCCCAGAATCAATCTGACTCTGCCGCCTGTATCATTCAACAAACCACTGCTTACAATAAGGAAATACCTGAGAGAACTGCCTACCGTGGTGGACTTGATACGCAACGGCACACTGCCAATAGACATGACCGCCCTTCTCTGGATTTGCGTGGACGGCTTCAATCTGGCACCGAGGAACATGCTGATTACCGGAGGAACAAGCTCCGGTAAAACAACACTGCTTAACTCGCTGCTCCCATTCTCAAGGGAGAGGGAGAGGATTGTTTCCATAGAGGATACCCTGGAGATAGACCTCCACTACTGCAAGGACTGGTGTCGTACCGCCACCACAGAATTCGCTGACATGGAGAAGCTTGTAGAAAACAGCCTCCGACTGAGACCTGACAGAGTTATTGTGGGGGAGGTTAGGGGCAGTGAAGCCTTCAACCTGATTAATGCCATGAACCTTGGACATACCGGCATGGGCACCATACACGCAGACAACGCAAGAGACGCTCTGCTGAAGCTAAGCGCTCCACCTATGAATGTGAACCCCGAGATGCTGGTTATACTGGATTTGATTGTTGTTGTCAATAGGGTCCACGAGAAAAGCAGTGATGTGAGGAAGATGACTCACATAGCTGAGGTGGGAGACATCGTTGAAGGGAGACTCCAGCTGGGCTCTGTTTGTGAATACAACCCTAAACTCAAGAAGACTGAATTCCACCGATTTCCAGCTGTAACAATAACCAAGATTTCAGAGGCTGTGGGCTTGGAACCCAAGGAGATAATAAACGAGATAAGGAAGAGGGAGGGCATCCTTGAGTATATGCTATTAAGTGACATAAGCACAGAGGATGAGGTTTTGAATATGATAAGGACATACTATAAGAAACCTGATAAGACATGGAATAAGGTCCTCTCTGGTCTTAAGAGAATGAGCAAGAAACATAAGATGATAAAAGAATACGCTACAGCCAATAAAAAGGAAGAGTAGGTTATGGAGATCAGAGAAATAACTGAGGGAGAAACACGACTTCTGATACCATCCAAGAGGGAAATAACCAAAAAGGACGTTGTCTTCTACAACCCGCATATGGAATTAAACAGGGACCTGTCCGTCTCCATAGTAAGGGTTCTTAAACCTGGAAGGTTCTGTGACCTGCTTTCTGGAACAGGTGCGAGGGGTTTAAGGGTTTGCAAAGAGGGTGGGGTAAAGCATGTGTTGCTGAATGATGCGAACCCTAATGCTGTTGAGTTGATTAAAAGGAATGCTAGGATAAATAATCTGGATGTGGAAATAGCTAATAGGGACGCCAGCTCTCTTCTCTCTGAGAATAGATTTGATTTCATAGACGTTGACCCATTCGGCCCTCCCGTAGCTTTTCTTGATTCGGCTGTCAAGGCCTTGGAAAATAATGGGGTGCTGGCTGTTACAGCCACAGATACCTCGGCATTGTGTGGCACCTACCCAAGGGCCTGCCGCAGGAAGTATGATTCTCTTTCCCTTAGAACAGACTACTATAATGAGGTCGGGCTGCGGACCCTGCTTGGTTATGTGATAAGACTGGGTTTGAGGTATAATGTCGCCTTCAGGCCGTTGTTTTCTCACTGCACCAGGCACTACTTACGGGCTTATTTCAGGGGGAAAAGAAGCAGACGGGCTTGTAATGAAGCCCTTAAGCATCTTGTTTACCTGCAACATTGTTTCAGCTGCCTTAACAGGAGATATTCCTCTCTGGATGGTTTGATAGAAAAGTGTGAATGCGGTCATGTGTTCTCTAATGCCGGGCCATTATGGTCTGCTGTTTTCGCGGACAAGGAGTTTTGTTCAAAGGTTGTGGGGGAGCTGGAATTCAGCGAGAAAGGGCTTGGGCTTGTTGGTTTAGTTAGGGGGGAGCAGGAGGTCACCAATCCCTACTATAACATTCACAGGGTCTTCCACAAGGGGGGGCTGTCTACCAGGTCTACAAGTGAACTGATAGATTCTCTTTTGGGTATTGGTTTCCGGGCTGTTAGAACTCATTTTTCTGGCTTGGGTTTGAGGACTGATGCCCCTGTAAAAGAGATATATAATATTCTATGATTGTTATTTCACATAAGATGAAATAATAGATAGTTATAGTTTAATAAAATATTAGATAAATATACTATTGCATATTAAATGAAATATGGATTCTGATATTGAAGCAATGCTCGGGGACACAGCACCCGTAAACATAAACCAGCTTCTTGAAACCATCTTCTGGAAGAAAAAAGAGCTTGTTCCTGAGGCAAAGAAACTCCTGGACCACATAAAGGAATGGAGCCGCACAGGAAACCCGTACACAGTAGACGAGTGGAGAAAATACTGTGCAAAAAACAGCATAAGCCAGAGCAGCTACCACAACATGCTCAAGAGACTGAGGAAGGCTGGTATGATAAGAAAGAGCTACAACAGCTACCGAAAGAAACACGAACTATATTTAGAGGGAAGGTTCTCTGAATTAATGCGGGAGAAAGCAGGTTTATGGGAGGGATACATTAGGATGTGATTAGATGGGTATTATCTTGTTTAAGGCGATTTTCAACCACCCCAGGTAGGGTATCCTGATCCAGCCCCTTGCCACCAGCTGTTTATCGGTTACCGGTAATGCTATACCACCGTTTGCACCGCACTGGTCGGGGTAGGGGTTATTGTCGCCCTTGGTTAGATAGAACTCAAAATCACCGGATGGGGGGTAATCCCTGTAGAGACATCTCTTCCCTGAGACACAATCCCTGACGTAGGGGATGTAGGTGTCGTTAAAGTCTTTAGGAGATAAGCAGGAGAGGGTGCCATCCATTTCCTCAATTTTCCAGTCTCTTACCCGCACTATGCCAACGACCCGATGTATTATGGGCTCGTTACCTGAATGTATTTTATCCCGGTTATAGATTATCACATCACCGAGTGATGTGTCCGGGAATAGGGGTAGGATAGTTCCCTCTCCGTCGGGTGTTACGGTAACGATCATATCACCCTTGGAGAAACCGTTCCAGAACGGGAAACCATCAATTGTGATGTTCTGGTTTATGAGCCAGCTATCCCATACCCCGTGGGATTGACAGTCCACCCCATTCCATAGGCTTCCGCCGTGGTACATGCTGCAGGATGTTACCGCGACCAGGGGCAGTATCAGCTTCGAGCCCAGCAGAATCTTTGAAAAAATGATTATCAAGGCCAGGACAGCTATCACCTCAGCCAGATCCTTCACCCAGCCCTTAAGCTCCTCAATTAGTTCCTCATCCATGTTATTCTATATTATCGGAGTTAATATACAAAAATAATATCATTTATGGATAAACGCTTATGATTCGATTCCTTCATTTAAATTGTTTTTAGATTAAAATCGAGTAGTGAATCCCTCCTGTGTTTTTTGTGGGGTTGTGCGGGAGTCTTTGTCCACCGACAACTTTTTAAGTCGTCAGGTTTTATTCTATAATATGGAAAGCCAGTTTTTTTTTATACTCATCATCCCCCTGTTTTTAATAAGCGGCTGTCTTGAAGGGGGGTGTGAAACTTCAACTGATTGTGCGACCAAAACCTGTTTCACTGCAGAGTGCAGAGATAAAAACTGTTTTTATTCCTTGGTTCCTAACTGTTGTGGGAATGATAAATGTGAACCAGGTGAAACCTATGAGAATTGTTCCGGTGATTGTCCCAACTGCGATGATGGGGATAAATGCACGGAGGACGGCTATGACTACCATGAGCAGAAATGTATCAGCACCCCGGTTCTTGATTTAGTCTGCTGTGGCAATGGTCTCTGCCAGATGGGAGAAACCTATTTAAATTGCGCCAGGGATTGCCCTAACTGCAATGACGACAATGAATGCACGGTAGACGGCTACGACTATCACGAACGGAGATGTATCAACGAACCCATGATACCTTGCTGTGGCGATTCCTTTTGCGAGGAGGGTGGTGAAACGTACACGGATTGTCCTACGGACTGTCCCAGCTGCGATGACGGTTATGCTCTCACCACGGACAGCTTTAACTATTCAACCCAGGAGTGCAGTCATTCTCCCTCGCTTGTGCTAGCGGAAGGTTACAGATACGCCTATGTAGCTGCACGATGCCCGCAATGCGCGGAGCATGATTCCTTTATTTATGTGACAAACGAAACCACTGAATATTGGGAGGGCATTGCAGGGAGTAAGGTAGATCACAACCAAAAAGCTTACCTGATGCGCTGGAGGCTTGAAAAAGACAACCTTGATGTGTCAATAACCCTGCCCCTCACTGAGGATAAATTATCAGGGGAAGGCGATTACATCAGCGACGTCAAGCAGATTCAAAACCTCGGCGAAGCCGGCGATTCCCTGCTTCCTCTTTACATAACCCTGCTCAAGGAGATGTTAGACCTCGACATCAGGAAACTGGTCACTGAGCATAGAACTAGCATTGTTTTGGATTCAAATCAGACCATAGTCTTTAGCACATCATATCCTGTTCTCTATGGTGTCTACCCTGCCTACAGAATCAACGTGGAGATGTACAGTAACGATGAGCTGATGGAGGCGGGAGAGATTGTCATGTCTGCAGTTGAGCCGTATCTAATAATGGAGTTCAACGTAGGGGAAGGCCCCAAAACATCTTTTAAGAGGGGTGAGAAGAAAGAATTTTCTCTCGGTGACTTTGAGGGTTATTCCCTATCCGTGTGGGAGCCTCCTCCACCATCCCCTGATGAACCTAAAAAGAAGAAAGAATAATTTTCTATGAAATCTTTTCCTGCCATAAAGCAGTTCTTGGACAAGAAATTTAGGAAGTAAATTTCTTGGTTATTATGAAGTATTGCTATACTTTATAATTCAAAAATAAAAGAAATGAAATGTAAATAGATAATGAAGCTAAGAAGGGGAAATATAGAGATTGAAGGCTAAATAATATTATTCACCAATGTGCCAGTATTATTTTCACAAAAAACGTAACAAGCAAATAAATTCAATCGATATTGTTCCGGATGTTATTATCGGGATAAAATAATTAATATCTTATGTATATTGAAGGGGGGAAAATGGATTTCGCTTCCAGACTGGATAAGGTGAGGGGATCAGCAACATTTAAGTATTCATCGCTGGCTAAAGGAGAGGGCATACTGAATCTCACCCAAGGCTTGATAAACTACGAAACACCCCCTAGTATAGTAGAGGCCGCAGAAAAGGCTATGAGGGAGGGGAAGACATCTTATACCCCTACTAGGGGGATACCTGAGTTGAGGGAGAAGATTGCTCTGAAACTTGAGGAGGAGAACAATATTGAGTCCCTGGGTCCGGAGAATATATTGGTTAGTTGTGGGGCCAAGCAGGTGATATTCGAGGCGGTTATGGCATTGGTTGACAGAGACGTTGAGGTCGCTATCCCAAACCCTTCATGGGTGAGCTATGAGCCCATAATAAACCTCGCTGAGGGTAAGATAGTCTGGCTGCCCCTCAGCTCGGAGGATGGGTTTATCCCCGGAGATGATTTTCTCTCCAAGCTGGAGAACAGTAACTCCCGGGTGATATTCATGAACTCACCCAACAATCCCACAGGCGCTGTATACCCTAAAAAGGTGATAAGGGATATGGTTGACATAGCAGAGAGGAAGGATGCATGGATTCTTTCAGATGAAATCTATGAGAAGATAATATATCAAGGAGAGCATTTCTCCCCGGCAAGTGTATATGATAAAACCATCACCGTCAACGGTTTTTCCAAGGAGTACTCTATGACCGGCTGGCGTCTTGGTTATTGCGCCTGCCAGGAGAAGGAGGTATTAGACAAGATGAATATCATTCAATCCCAGAGCGTTTCATGCGCCACATCATTTGTGCAGTATGCAGCACTTGAGGCCTTTACAGAAGAGGTTAAATCAGGGGTTAAGGAGATGGTATCGGACCTGAGTGATAGAAGGGATCTGCTGGTTGAGGGCTTAGGTGCTGCTGGATTACTTGACTATGAACCGGGTGGGGCCTTTTATGTGTTTCCCCGGCTTGGGGACGGGGACGACATCAAACTCGCAGACAGATTACTTGAGGAAGGGGTAGGGGTTATACCAGGCAGCCCGTTCGGCTCACAGGGAAGGGGTTGTGTTAGAATAAGCTATGGGTTTATATCAGGAGATAAAATAAGAGAGGTTGTAGAAAAGCTCTCCTCCATAGAATTATAAAATGTTTTCTCAGGAAACCCTGTCATATATCGGAATCATAGCATTAATTCTCTTGGTGGTATTTGTTTTGTTGCTGTTGTTTTCTACGACCGCAGTATACTTCATTTTCAGGGACAAAGGGCTGGTTGAAAGGATTTATTCTACATTCAGCCACATAGTGTTGGATATAATGTTGTTTTTCCTGGACCTGTCTTACATCCCCCTAAAGAAGATTATCTCAGTTCTTGGTAGAAACAGCAACCGAATTGATATAGTGTTGATTGAGATCAGGAACATGCTCTTGAAGAATAGCTTCTCTAATGTGCCCTTTAAGGATAGGCTGGTGTTGATTCCCCAGTGCCTGAGGAACATAGACTGCAAGACCACATTCAACTCGGTTGAGGGGGCCAGGTGCCTTAAATGCGGTAAATGTAAAATCGTTGATATAGTAAATAAATCAGAGGAGCTGGGGTACATGGGGGCCTACATAGCCCCAGGAGGGGGTTTTGTGAGGAGGATTATCAAGGAAAAAAAACCGAAGGCGGTTTTGGGTATCGGGTGTGCTTGGGAGGTGAACGCGGGAATACTGGAGGTCGCAAGCAAGGGCATCCCCGTTCAGGGTGTTATATTATTGAGGGATGGTTGTGTAGAAACTGATGTGGATCTGGAACAGGTTTTTGAGGTGATGGAGTATGGTAAATGATGGAAGAAAAAAGCTTTTTTATTGGGATAAAATCGTGAGGGGGGGAGGTGATAAACGACTTGGGATAGCTGTTATGTTCTTTTTTGTCGCATCATCTGTTGCCTCCTTCTACGCCTACAGCACGGCCTCAATAGACGTGTGGGATTTAATGACCCGGGTTTTATCCCTCACAATAAACCCGCAGGAGATACTATCCGTATTAACTGTGCTGATTCCGTTCTTCTTTCTTTTCCCCCTACCCTTTGCTGTGATGGCCTACTATGGTATCAGAAGGGAAAGCGTCGAGTATGTGATACCGGTAGCTGCTTCTTTTTTTGCTTTATTGCTTGGTTTGTTGTTTTTTAAGGCTAACCTGACCTACCTTATCTTCTCGGTTTCATTTATCATCGCATCAGTAATCGCAGGCAGGTGGGCTAATGTCAGATACCAGGAGCTTAAATCGATGAGGGTGTATAGGGCATCCACAAGAGCTGCTTCCCGGGCTTATCTTGTAATCAAGATAGCGGTTATATTATCTGTTGCCCACAACATGGTAAGCAGTGAATCAATGACCGCTGAGCTCATGGACGATTGCATGGACTCCTACGCCTCTCTATCGATGCAGTTAACAGAGAAACAGCTAAGAAGCCAGGTAGAGGACAGCATTGAGGCACAGAAGGATGTGCAGAAGGCGATGCTCTCCAACCTCACTCTTGCAGTGAGTGGGGTGATTAAATCACAGGGAATGAATAAGCTGGGTGAAATAGGAGATAGGGAGATTGAGTTGTTGGAGGATTCGTCTCTTACGCAGGAGGATAAGAAAGCAATCAAGGCAGGGGTTGAGGGGATAATAAACCAGGGAAAAAGTGAATGGGATAGTGAGGTAGACCAGCAGGCTAGGGAAATAATCGCAGGAATAGTGGAGCAGGCGGATAACAGCACACAAAAAGAGGCGCTGGTTGAGGAATACATGAAGGAGATGCGGGCGAATATGTTGAATCATGAGAACGTTAAGAAACAGATGAATGAGATGTTGAGGGAGCCTGTTCGTATAGAAGACAGGGAGATTGTAATCTACGACTTCATGGAGAAAACAGTCCCCCTGCTTGTGGTTTTCATCCTGTGGGGTGTTATGGGAATCTGGAAGAATCTGATGTTCCTCCCCCTGGTGGGTTTATACACGATAATTATTTCGAGGGTTTTTAAGGGGGAACAAAAATAAATTAAGGGAATGGATTTTGATGAGATAAAAAAAATGGAGGAAATATTTTACTCCAACACATTCACAAGGCTTCCGGTAGCTCTGGAGAGGGGGGATGGGATGTATCTCTACGACTTCGACGGTAAGAGGTACCTGGACATGTTTGCCGGGATAGCTGTTAACTGCTTGGGTCACGCTCATCCGGCAGTACTTGAGGCGTTAGAGAAGCAGTCGAGGAAGCTGTTGCATGTCTCCAACTGGTTTTATACGCTGCCACAGCTTGAACTGGCGAAGCTTCTGGTAGAGATTAGTGGCATGGAAAAGGCTTTTCTAACCAACTCCGGAAGCGAAGCCGTTGAGGCTGCTATAAAGCTGGTGAGGGCTAGAACAGGGAAAAAAGAGATTATTGCCATGGAGAACGCATTCCATGGAAGGACCCTTGGCGCCCTGAGTTTGACCTGGGAGGAGAAATACAGGGAACCCTTTAAGCCCCTGGTTCCTGGGATGAGGTTCGCAAGATATGATGATATAGATTCACTGGAGGATAAAATAAACAAGGACACTGCTGCGGTAATCCTGGAGCCGGTATTGGGTGAGGCGGGAGTTATTATCCCAGAGAAAGACTACCTGAAGGCTGTGAGGGATTTAACCTATGACAGGGGTGTTTTGTTGATTGTTGATGAGGTGCAAACCGGGTTCGGCAGGACCGGGGAGTTGTTCGCATTCCAGAAATCAGGGATTAAGCCAGATATCCTGTGCCTGGCTAAGGGCTTGGGCTCTGGTTTTCCGGTAGGTGCCATGCTTTCCTCGGGGATAGACTTCAAACCGGGAGAGCATGGAGGAACCTTCATAGGGAATCCCCTGGCTTGTGAGGTAGCTAAGGCTGTGGTTGATACCATAATAAAGGATAAACTCCATGTTAACGCAAGGGAGGTGGGCTCTTATCTCAAGAAAAAACTGGAAGGGAAAGGCTTCAATGTTTGGGGTGAGGGATTGATGATTGGCGTGGAAACAGAGGATGGAGAAAGCAGGGTCCTGGAGTTGATAAAAAGGGGTGTTTTGGCCATACACTCCGGAAATACAGTCAGGGTCCTTCCCCCCTTGATTATTGAAAAGAAACACGCTGATGAATTTCTCCAAAAGTTCTGAGATATATTGGCTTACGTGAATAGTTATTATTCTCGAAAATGAAGTCTGAGCAGATAAGCAAAGAGTTATGGGATGATATTAAGTTATTCAGCGAGAGGCTGAGGCAGGAGAAGGATGTGTTGGTGGTCAGCCACCACGACGCTGATGGAATAACAGCCTGCGCTATTTTACTGGACTTATTCAGTTACCTAAAAATAAAAACTGATTCGATAATCACCAAGCAGCTGGATAGTAGGGTAATGGAGAGGATTAAGGGGATAGAAAGAAGTGTTGTGTTCTCGGATATGGGCTCCGGGCAGCTTAATCTCATCAGGGAAAGCGGGGTAGATTATTATATCATAGACCACCACAAGCCAATGGAAAGAGATGATAGACAGGTTAATCCACATTTTTATGGCTATGACGGGGGGCGTGATGTCGCAGGGGCTGGGATGGCCTATTTTGTGGCTAAATCTTTGGGGCGGGTTGATATGGCGCATCTGGCCCTGGTTGGGGCGGTAGGCGACATGCAGGACTCTAGCGGAAGCCTTCATTCGCTCAACAGAATAATTCTTGAGGATGCTGTGAAGCAGAAGACGGTGAAGGTAAAAAACGATTTAAGGTTGTTTGGAAGGCAAAGCAGGTCTGTGCACCTGATGCTAACCTATGCATCGGATCCGATAATCCCTGGATTAACAGGTAATCAGCAGGCATGCATGCAGTTTATTGAGTCGCTGGGAATCAACCCGAAAAGAGATAACAACTCCTGGAAGAGCTATGTGGACCTCAGCCTCGGGGAAAGAAAGAAACTCATCAGTGCACTATACATGAGGCTACTTGACTTTAACGTCCCTGAATATCTTATTCAGGGGATGGTCGGCGAGGTCTACACCCTGCTGAGGGAGGAAAAAAGGAGTGAGTTAAGGGATAGTAAGGAGTACGCTACCTTGATGAACGCGTGCGGCAGGCAGGAGAGGGCTGAGATAGGATTGGCGGTGTGTTTAGGTGATCGGGAAGGTAAATGGGATGAAGCAAGGGAGCTTTTGCAAAGCCATCGGGAGATGCTAAGAAGGGGCATACAGTATCTATCAAACAGCGGGGTTAATAAGAGAGCGCAGCTTTATTACTTTAACGCTGGGGGTGAGATAAACGAGAGGATTATTGGCGTGGTGGCCGGGATGGCCTATGGCGCTAAGATTATTCCACCAAACAAGCCCATACTGGCCTTCGCCTTGGACAGGGAGGACCCTGAAATGATGAAGGTTTCCGCCAGGGCTAATTGGACTCTGGTCAGGAGGGGGATTCGCTTGGGAGATGCTATGCGCAAGAGCAGCAGGAAATTCGGCGGAGAAGGCGGAGGACATGATATTGCAGCAGGCGCCACAGTACCTAAGAAGGCAGTGGATTCATTTATTGAAGCAGTGAACGACATATTCGAGAAACAGCTCACAGGAGGGTAGGTGGTATTTAAGTAATGAGTCGAATATATATCTTTCTACACTGTAGAACCCGCTTTCTGGGTGCGCCGGATGCGTCTGGTGTACGCCAGGTAACATTAGCTGAATCAATCAAAAAATGGCTCGCATGCACGCACGCAGGAGAGGTAAATCAGGCTCAAAGAAACCTAGCAGGAGGCATACGGAGTGGCTGGATTACGACGAAAAGGAGACAGAGGAGCTGATTGTGAAGCTGGCGAAAGATGATAAGACACCCAGCGAGATAGGTACCATCCTCAGAGACAGCTACGGTATTACCAGCGTGAAGGATGTCGCTGGTAAGAAACTACGGTATTTCCTTGAGAAGAACAAGCTGGCATCAGAGCTACCGGAAGATCTTGAAAACCTCATCCAGAAAGCAGTTAACCTCAGGAAACACCTTGAGTCTCATAAAAAAGACATACACAACAGGAGGAACCTGGCTCTTATTGAGTCAAAAATCAGGAGACTGGTCAAATACTACAAGAACACCAGAAAGCTGCCGGCTGACTGGAGATACGACCCCGAGAAAGCGAAGCTCATGGTAAGATGAAAGCTAAAGCCCTACTTAAAACCAGGTCAATGGATGCATCAAGTGTCGCGAAATCGCTTCAAACAGATAATGTTACAATGGAAGACCTGAGGATTAAGACAACACCCGAGGGAAAATATATAACAACCCATGTGGAGTCAGGGAACCTGAACTGTCTGATGAATACCTTAGACGACTTAATATGCTGCCAGATGGTTGCTGAGAGGGTGATTCAATAAAAAAAAATGGCGCGCAAGAAGATTTCATCGTGGAAAAAAAAGCAGTTCTTCGAAATAGTAGCGCCCAAGGAATTTGAATACCGGAAGGTAGGTGAGTGCGTAGCAAACGATCCGGACAGCGTCATAGGGAGAACACTTGACGTGTCCCTCTGGGAGATGCTGAAGGATAAAACAAAACAACATATGAAGATTATCTTCAAGATTGTTGATATTAAGGGTGGGAAAGCCCACACCCGCTTCAAGAAATTCGAGGTCAACCCCGGCTACCTGAGGTCTAAGGTAAAAAAGGGTGCAAGCAAGATAGATAGCATAGTCCACTTAAAACTAAAGGATGATGTGAATGTGCATGTCAAGGTCATGACCATAACCTACAAACATATTTCATCAACAAAGGAGAGAGATATAAGAAACAAGGTTTCTGAAATCATCGGATCCTATAAAAACCATAGGGTGAACGATTTCGTCCAGCAGGCTGTTGTAGGTAAGTTGGGTAGTAACATATACAAGAACGTTAAGAGGATAAGCCCTGTAAGGCGTGTTGAGGTCGAGGAAATAAAGGCTCTCTAATCACTCAAATTTTTTGCAGTAAAGGAACGCTGCAGGTATTTTTTCTATCACATCAGTGGCCGTATAATGATAACCCTTGTCCCCCATGCACAGGTCTCCTGCAACACCACAGATAAAGGCGGCGGCGGAGGCAGCATTAAATAATGTTGTTTTTTTGTTGCATGCCAGAGCTCCCACAATACCTGCCAGAACATCCCCGGTGCCTCCAACAGTCAACCCCGCATTTCCTGTAGTATTCAACTTAACCCGCATGCCGTCGGAGATCACATCCATGGGGCTCTTTAAAAGGATTACTGTACCGGTTTTTTCTGCATGCTCTTTTACCACATCAGGGCTGTCTGGCATCTCACCGAAGAGAGTTTCGAACTCCCCCCTGTGAGGGGTTAATATCACCCTGCCATTAGAGTATCTTCCTAAATCCCTCTCCTTCAGGAGGTTAAGGGCATCAGCATCAAATACAACAGGATTCTCTGCTTTCCTCAGGATTTCCTTCACCGCATCCGCTGACTCTTTCTTTGTTCCCAGGCCGTTGCCCACAACTAGAGTATCATGTCTAACCTCCAGGAGTTTTTTCACATCCCCTAGACTTAGGTAGTGTTCAGATTCAAGCTCAAGGTATATCAGGTTGGGATCTGATTTGATTCGTTCCAACACACGGGAGGGTGCCGCTAAAATAGAGAGGTCTGCTCCGCTTCTAAGCGCTGAGACGGCAGCCAGCAGGGGAGCACCGAGATAATCCCTGCTCCCTCCTGCAGTAAGTACCCTGCCGAAAGCGCCCTTATGCTCCGCTCCGCTCCTTCCTGGAACTGCCAGGTAGACGTCTCCCGGACCCGCATGCTGTTCCGCCTCAGGGGGTATTCCGATATAAGCAACCTTTGCATCCTCTGTCTTGGGTAGATGGAAGGATAGAACCAGATCAGCTTCAATCGCAGGATAATCAACAGAGATTTTATAAGATTTTGATGCGTTTATTGTATCAGCTATGCTCTTCACAGGCTGCCTAAGCTCTCCCCTGATGCCTGTGCCAATCAGGGCTTCGATTATGCACCCGAATCCGGTTAGTTCATTTCTGATTTCCACGCACTGGGTGGAGTCGGTCACGTATTCAAGTTCTATGGAATCCAGTTTTTTTATTATTTCAAAATTTCTCCTGTTTCCTTCAGTCCTCTCCCCCTTCAGGGAGTATACCCTCACCTTCTTTCCCAGACAGGACAGGTGTCTGGCAGCCACCAGGCCATCTCCCCCGTTGTTGCCTGTCCCGCAGAATACCGCTATTTTTTCATAGGATGAGGCTTTTAATGCGACCTCTTTACCCGCGTTCTCCATCAGCAGAATACCTTCCACACCAAGGTAGGAGGCGTTCATATCCAGTGCCTTAGTAAGATTGAAGTTATCCATCAGTGCAGCCTCATCATCTAACGGTAGTATGCCATCTCCTTCAACCCTTCACTGGTGCCTTTCTCGAAGGCGCTTATATCCAGCTTGGATACGGACGGTTGTATATTTTTCAGGGCCTCTTCGAAATGCTTCATTGGAACCTTATCCGAATCTATGCTCTCCCTAAGGGATATCATGGCAGCCTCCCTGCATATTGCTTCAATGTCTGCGCCACTGTATCCCTTGGTTTTCTCAACCAGCTCGTTGAATTTAACACCATCAAGGGGCATGTTCCGGGTATGTATGTTGAATATCTCCAACCGGGCATCCTTATCTGGCACGGGCACAACAATCCGGGTGTCGAATCTGCCAGGTCTTAAGAGAGCCGAATCTAGTATATCAGGCCTGTTCGTCGCCCCGATAATCATCACATTCTCCAGGTCTTCTATGCCATCCATCTCGGTCAGTATCTGGTTCACCACGGTCTCTGTTACAGGGGAACTGGTAGAGTCCTCCCCCCTTCTCCTGGGGGCGATGGCGTCTATTTCATCAAATAATATTATTGTGGGCGAGGTCTGCTTAGCCTTCTTGAAGATCTCCCTTACCGCCTTCTCTGATTCACCCACCCATTTAGACAAAAGCTCAGGTCCCTTTACTGCTATCATATTAGCCTCTGACTCGTTTGCCGCTGCCTTAGCCAGAAGGGTTTTACCGCACCCGGGGGGTCCGTTTAGGAGTATTGCCTTGGTTGGCCTGATTCCCATTCTCTTAAACGCTTGCGGGTGTTTCATAGGCCACTCCACCGCCTCCTTCAGAAGGTTCTTCACATCATTAAGGCCTCCAATGTCAGTCCATTTAACGTCAGGTATCTCCACCAGCACCTCCCTCAGGGCTGAGGGAGAAACCAGCTTTTTGGCATTGACGAAGTCCTTTCGTTCCACCTTCAGTGAGTCCAATACGTCCACAGGGATTTCATCCTTCTCCAGGTCTATATGGGGCAGTATCCTTTTGAGGGTTTGCATGGCAGCCTCCCTGCCTAAAGATGCTAAATCCGCTCCTACGAACCCGTGGGTGGAGGATGCCATCTCATCCAGGTCGACGTTATCTGCTAGGGGCATGTTTCTTGTATGTATCTGGAGTATCTCTTTCCTGCCGTCTCTGTCTGGCACGCCTATTTCAATCTCCCGGTCGAATCTGCCCGGTCTTCTTAGCGCAGGGTCTATTGAGTTAGGTCTGTTTGTTGCACCGATAACAACCACGTTACCTCTTTCCATCAGCCCGTCCATCAGGGCAAGCAGTTGGGCCACCACCCTTCGCTCTACCTCGCCCTTGGTTTCCTCTCTCTTTGGTGCGATAGAGTCCAGCTCGTCTATGAAGATTATGGATGGGGCATTTTCCTGTGCCTCCGAGAATATCTCCCTCAGCTTTCTCTCTGATTCCCCGTAGTATTTGTCCATTATTTCAGGTCCATTAAAGGGTAGGAAGTAGGAGTTTGTTTCGCTTGCCACCGCCTTAGCTATCAGCGTCTTTCCTGTTCCGGGGGGGCCGTATAATAAAAGACCCTTGGGGGGTAGTATCCCAAGTTTCTCAAATAGTTCAGGGTGTTTCATGGGTAATTCCACCATCTCCCTGACCCGGGATATCTCCTCTTTTAGCCCTCCAATATCCTCATATCTAACGGCCAGCTCTGTTGACTCAGCCCTGAGGGGTTTCTCCCTGATCTCAAGGTTTGTGTTGTTTAGTATTTGGATTACACCGGAGGGTTTTGTTTTGGCTACCATGAAGGGTATGGCCTGACCCAAAACACCGATGGACAGGTTATCGCCTTTCATCATCGGCCTGCCCAGGAACCTCTGTTTTATATGGTTGGCGAAGTCTCCGCCGAACTTTATTTCGTGTTTTATCGGAGCTATTATTATCGTCTTGGCTGGGTGGACTTCTGCCTTCTTGATTGAGACACGATCTCCCAGTGATGTCTCTGAATTTTGTCTTATTAGACCGTCCATTCTTACTATACCAGCTCCCATGTCTTGTGGGTGAAGGGGCCATACTATTGCTGCCGTGCTTTTCTTGCCCTTGATTTCGAGTATATCGCCTGATGTCACACCCAGGGCTTTCATTGTTATTTCGTCTATCCTGGCTATACCCCGCCCAACATCGTTTTGAAGGGCTTCCATGACCTTAAGCTCTATGTTTTTGTCTTTTATCATTTTTTTTGTGTAATGTTTTTGGATTAAATAAAGATAAGGTGCAACATATATATTGTATTTAACATATAAAAATCATATTTTCATAAACTCCCTCAAAAGAGAGGTAGCATAACACCCCTTAGATAAAACAAAACGCAACTCAACCATGTGTTTTCCGGGAGATAGATCATCTCCTGAAACACCTAGAACCTCAAAATCATGGTATACAACAAAAGCATCCCTTAGGATTCCCCCAGAACCCAGCTCAGGCAAAGACCCTGCCCTGAAATCATTAACCGACACGCCCTCATCCTCCAGTATAGAGGCGGTGACCTCATCCACCCCGCTTTTGAAGCCAACCAACGGAAGCCTCTCCACAGGGATCTGTTCCCTCAGATAGTAACTCAAGGCCCTGTTGAATATAAACGATTGGTATGCATGAACGAACATCCTCTTCAAGCCGGGAGGCAGCTGCTTTAGAGCACCCCCATAGTCGCCTTCGTTCCTGATCAGATGGTTCATGAGTGAATGCTCGTACTCCAGATGCCGCGGATATTCCTTCACAGCCTGCCGGCAATCCCTGGAAATACGTAAGGACTCCCTCGCCTCTCTGGCTGAGTCGCTTTCCCCCTGAAAGGAATTAGTAAGGTAGACCATAACCGCATCCTCAAGATTGCCTTTAACAATCTCTTTCCCAACCAGGTGAGTGATAGGTCTCATGGAGCCGAAACGCTGTATGCCGAAAAAGTTAGGGAAACCCGCCCTGAGCTCATTATTTATTTTATCTACTCTCCCCCTGATCTCCTTCCCGGACAAATCAATTCCCCTGATCCTGAGGGTGAACCTGTTCCCCTGCAGGTCGCCTAGATTAAGTCTCTTATCCGAGTAACTGTAGTCTCTAAGGCATATATCCTTCAGGCTTACCCTCTCCAGATCAGAGGGTGATATATTCCAGACCGAAATCCTTTGCGTGGTCAGCGCCCGCTTATCTTTTGTGCCGGCAAATCCGATCCTCTTCCTGCTGACCCTTAAGGCATTAGACAATCGCTTAACCGCCTCCAGGGTGCTCCGGTTTTTTTTCTCCAGGGTTAGATGCAACTGCTCTCCTGTTCTCCCTGGCTCTAGACCGAGGGATTTACCCGCCTCTAAAATCAAACCCCCAGGAGTTATCTCCTCAACAATAAAGTCCGCAGGAAGCTGCTTTATTTCGCCGCCCAGACCCGGCGTCTTTGATTTATAGACTTCCATACCAAGAATTCTCTCGATTCCGGGGGGTTTTATTTCTGGCATCTTTAACATAATGAAGGGAACAAAATCTTTTAGTTTATTCCTCGAATATGATGTCTTTTGAGGGAATAAAAACATTATCCCTCTCTTCGATCTCCTTTATTAGTTCTCTGATCTCGTTTTTTCTAAGAAGCTTGTATCTCCATAATGCAGCCAGGATATCGCATAAATCAAAACATGTTATGCCTTTCCTCTTGCAGTAATTAATTACCTTCTTCTCATTGCTTAGGAAAACTGCCTCCCTCTCTTTGCATATTGCAATGGAATCCAGTTCACCGGACCCAAACGATTCTGGCAATTTGAGGGTAAGGAGTGATTCTTTCTTACTTGGGATTACTATATCGATCCGGTGGTCATTAATCAAACAGAATAATTCTTCAGCGGGGGCGTAACCTCTGTCCCGGTCTACCTTAAGTTCCTGGAATACATTGGAGGAGAGGTATAACTTGGGGGTATTGAAAACCTTAAACAGCAGATCCAGTCTCTCTATTTTCATAAAGGTTGAGATAATATTCGTATCCACCAGAATCATCTCTACCCTCTTATCCTCCCGATCTTCTGGATCTGCTTATTCAATTCTTTTTTACTTTTTTTGGGGACCACTATCTTGATACCCCCATCCTTGAGGATTTCTTTAAACTCGATGGTGGTCATACCGGCCAATTCTGCTGCCTTGCTTAGGGTGACCTTACCCTCTTTGTATAATTCAACGGCGGCAGCTAGTCTTAACTGTATTTTTGACTCAAAGAAGAATCTTAATGCGTCCCTAACTACCTCTGATTTGTTAGAGTAGTAGCCTGCAGTTATAACTGCTTTTATTTCTTCTTCATATATCTTTGGTATGCTATAGGCACTTGGCATGATAATCACCTCTTGATAATATTTGATAATATATAATAAATTTAGCTATATAAATGGTTAATTATCATATGATAGTGTAATTTCCGAAATAAAGTGTGGAAGAAAAAGACGTGAAATCGCTGTAGAGGAGAAACAGCCATATCAGGGGCCTACGACACCTACAAGGTGAACGCGTTGGCCCTAGAGAAGGTGATCAACCGCGCCTATAAGGGACACATACCCCACAACCGAATCCATTAAGTGTTGAAAGATGGAACCAGAGAGGAACCTAAGAAACAAAGGAGGTGCAAGCGCAAGGTAGAGAATACTAGGTAGTACAATCCCGCCCTGCGGATGTGGGTAAATTGCAAAGCAATTTACTGTATCCTTGCGTGTTTGTAATGAATCAGGTATGTGTGATAAAATAGGGAGTAATTATTAGCCCAAAACCATTCGTACAAAAGAACACAACACTCACGTAAATCACAATCTATCAGCAAACCTCCAGAATCAAGCCCTGGAGAGTTATCTCCTCAACAATAAAGTCCGCAGGAAGCTGCTTTATTTTCCCACCCAGACCTGATGTCTTGGATTTGTAGACCTCCAAGCCAACCTCCTTCTCAATCTGTGATTTATCCATAGGTTATATAATATTATTTATGTCATCATTAAGTGAGATGCAGGAACAGGTCGGGGAATACGACAAAAAACACGGTTGGAGCAAGGACCAGGCAAGCCACATAGTATTGCATATGACAGAAGAGCTTGGGGAGATAGCCAGACGCATCCTTAGAAGAGATGGGTATAAAAAGGAGGTCTTCAGTAGGAAGGAACTGGGTGAGGAGCTGACAGACATCCTATACCTGAACCTGAAGCTGGCTAATACGTTCCACATTGAACTGGAGGAGGAATGGAATCTCATGTGGGAGCGATACAGGAAGAAAACAAACCGTTATTAAATCCTGTCTCCGATATTATTAGTTGATGGGTGAACTAAAGGATCTTTTGGAGGACCTGATTAAGCCGACGCCTGCTAAGGTTATGGTATCTTTTATTGTTGGAGTATGCCTGTTGTCTGTTGAATTCACGGACAGGGTATGGTGTTATCAGGGGCTTCCGTTTCCCATATACCAGTGGTGTGGGCCGGATAACATAGCAAGAGACCATGCCTTCTTTCTGGGGCATTTCCTGGTAGCGGACCTGCTTGTATGGTGCCTCCTAGGCTGTCTGCTTTCATGGTTTATCACACTCGTGTATGGCAGATACCTTAATATTACCTGAAAATGTCAATTTACAGAGCATACGATATCAGGGGAGTCTACAACCAGGATTTAACCTGTGAGGTAGCTGAGAACATCGGAAAGGCATACGCCACATACATCAATGGAGGGGAGGTTGTGGTGGGATTTGACGCCAGGGAAAGCGCAACCAGCTTAAGGGATTCACTGGTTAAGGGTTTAACCTTAGGAGGGTGTGATGTTGTGGATGTTGGTATGGTGCCAACGCCCGTGCTTTATTTTACCATATCCCATTACAAAAAAGACGGGGGCATAATGATTACAGGCTCCCATAACCCTCCCGAGTATAACGGATTTAAGCTTTGTAGGGGAACCCACACCCTATACGGCAAGGAGATTCAGGAACTCAGAAGAATAATAGATTCTGGGGAGTATAGGGTAGGGGAAGGTCGCGTTAAAAAACTTGATGTTAAAGAGATATATTTAAGCTACGTAGCCGAGAGAATAAGCCTGGATAAAAAGATTAGTGTGGTGGTGGATGGAGGTAACGGGGCGGTTGATGACGTAGCCGAGAAATTGTTCAGTAGACTGGACTGTGAGGTATCCTGCATCTACTGCCAGCCTGATGGCTCGTTCCCAAACCACTTCCCGGACCCTACAGTAGATGAGAACCTTAAGGATTTGATCGGAAGGGTTAGGGAGAATAAGGCAGATCTTGGTGTTGCATTTGACGGTGACTGCGACAGGCTTGGTGTAGTAGATGGTAGCGGAAATATTGTCCGGGGTGATCAGATACTGGTTCTTTTCGCTAGGCAGGTTTTGGAGAGAAAGCCCGGTTCCAGGATTATTTTTGAGGTCAAATGCAGCCAGGCCTTGATTGATGAGATAAAAAAGGAGGGGGGTGTTCCCGTAATGTACCGGACAGGGCATTCCTTTATCAAGAAAAAGATGAGGGAGGAGGGTTCTCCCTTGGCGGGTGAGATGTCAGGTCACTTTTTTTTCGCAGACAACTACTATGGCTTCGATGATGGGATATATGCCGCAGCCCGGCTGATGGAGATATTATCCAAGAGTGGGAAAACTCTCGCAGAGCTTGTTGAGGGGATGCCGCACTATCACTCCACACCCGAGATTAGATTGAAGTGTGATGAGAAGGAGAAGTTCGGGATAGTGGAGGAGATGAGGGAAAAATTCAGGGAAGAATATGATGTGATAGACATAGATGGTGTCAGGGTAGAGTTCGGCGACGGGTGGGGGCTGGTAAGGGCCTCGAACACGGAACCGGCTATAATCCTGAGATTTGAGGCTGAAACCAATGCAAGGCTCAAGGAGATTAAGGGGATTATAGTCAAGGAACTGGTTAAGTTTCCTTCTTTAGCTGATATAACAATAATTTAATCTGTGATGAGAAAAGCTTTAGCTGAATTCCTTTCATGGAATGGTGATGATGCTTATGAGCGCTGATAATATCCGATCTCTTCTAAAGGTCGGGTTTGTGGATTTGTGGTGGGTGGTGTTTAATGAATAATATGGTGGAGACGGTTTTAATCCTCGACGACCAGAGGTTCAGTCGCACCAGGGCGATATCTCTTCTAAAAAAAAAAGGGTTTTGTGGAATTTATTGAGTCCGCAAGCGTGGAGGATGCTCTTAAGAAATACAGGAAAGAGAAGCCCTATTTTGTCCTGCTTGACATAATACTTCCGGGAAAATCCGGTAAGGAGTTCCTAAGGGAGGTGCTGGAGTTTGATCCTGACGCCGGGGTTTTTGTGATGAGCGTTTTAAGCAGGGAGCAGGACATGAAAGATTGCCTGAAGTTGGGCGCATCCGCTTATTTAACCAAACCCTTGACCGAGGATAAGCTGGAGCATATAATGCACACCCTAAAGCATCTGGATGGTTAGATGAGATCCTCAGGTATCCTCTGGTTTTTGAATAAGTCTTTGATTTCCTCCATCTCCCGTATCAGCTCAGCTGATTCACCCCATAAGAGGACCTCAGGGGGCCTTGGCCGGCTGTTGTATTGGCTGCTCATAGAAAACCCATATGCTCCCGTATCATGTATGGCCAGGATATCGCCCGCTTTTGTTTCAGGTAGTTTTCTTTCCCGGCCTAGTACGTCACCTGACTCGCATATGTTACCGACCACGTCATATGTTTTGTTTTCCCCCCTCCCCTTGCCTGAGAGGTTCTCTATCCTATGAAAGCTACCGTACAGGGCGGGCCTTAGCAGGGTGTTGAAGCCGCAGTCCACGTTTATGAACTTCTTGTAGGGTGTCTCCTTAACGCTCTGCACTTCACATAAAAGAACGCCTGCGTTTCCTACCACATACCTGCCCGGCTCCAGCCAAAGCTCCGGCTCGTATCCTGTTCTTTTACTCCATCTGTCCAGCACCTGAACGAGCGACTCAGCCAGCTCATCTGGTGATAGGGTATCATCGCTATTGTAGTCTATGCCCAGTCCACCGCCGACGTCAACGAAATCCAGCTCTAAATCCAGTTCCTCCCTAAGTCTCTTCACGAAGGCCATGAGTTTATCCAGGGCCTCGATAAAGGGTTTCTCATCGGTTATCTGTGAACCTATGTGCATGTGAACACCCTTGATTTCTATGTTAGAAAGCTCCCCGGCGAACCGGTAGGCCTTAAAGGCAAGATCATCTTCTATGTGTATCCCGAACTTCGACTCCTTTATCCCGGTTGAAACCTTGGAGTGGGTTTTCGGGTCTATACTGGGATTCACTCTGAAGGAGATTGCGATACTCTTGTTTCTGGACTTGGCTAGCTCATGTACCCTGTTTAGTTCATCCATTGAGTCGATGTTTAATAGAACGTTTGAGTCTATTGCCAGCAGGATCTCCTCTTTTGTTTTGGCGTTGTTTGTGTAGATGATTTCCCTGCCCTCAAAGCCCGCCTTTAGGGCAGCCTTCAGCTCCCCACCGGAGACTACATCAGCCTTAGAGCCCTCTTCTCTTAGCACATTCAGTATAGCCAAGCTTGTGTTCGCCTTAAGAGCGTAGAATACCTTGGTCTTGGGGTAGCGGCTTCTGAATGCCAGTAGGAAATCCCTGAAGTTTTTCCGTATCCTGTTTTCATCGTACACGTATACTGGTGTTCCGTATTCACCTGCGACCTTGAGCAAAATCGAGTGGTTCATTTTTTGGGATTGAATGATTAATAGTTATTTAAATCAAGGATTTAAATTGGAGCCTTTGACACCGGATTTCAGGTTTGATGCTGAACTGATGGAGAACAGAATCAACTCCTTAAGGAAAGAGTTTGATGAACTGGAATTCGACAGGGACTTATTCAGGGATAAGTTGGTGGAAAAAGGTTTTGAGATAAGGAAGCTGGCCCTGGTTAAACCCTCTCATAGTGTTGAGTTGCTGGCTGTTGACTCCTCCATAGTTAAAGCCGAGCTCCGTTTTTTTGCTTTATGGGCTCTTCATTGTGTTGTTTTACGGACCTGCTTTGATGGGAGAAAACACGGTGACCCTCTTGTGGGAGGGGAAATCTGGTACAGGAACCTGATGTATAATTCTTTCATCGATGCGGGACAGATAAAGCCGTATCGTCTGGTGGAGGAGAAAGCAAACAACACCAGAATTCTTAAGGAATATAAGTCCCTCAGGAAAACATTCAGGGAGTTAAGGTCTGGAGGCTGTGATGTGGATTACCTGCTGGTTGACGGAAGTCTTTACACAAACCATGGTAAACTATCAAGATACGGTGGGGAGAAGGCTCTTAAGGAATACGATGAGCTGATTGGGGAGGGAAAGGTTGTGGGTATGGCTGAGGACTCGCATGCAGGTGATCTGGCAGGTAAGGTGGGCTTGGACTGCACTAACCTCATGCTCTTAGACCTCATACTTGATGAGAAAGAGTACGTGGTGCATGAGAGGGAGGATGTAAACATTTGTTACCTGAAGCTGCCCTCCAAAAAGCTCTCTTATACCCTGGAGGAGGGAAGCCCGCACCTCACCGTCCGGTGGGAGTTTCCTTACAATGAATTCAGGGATGATTTAGGAACTCTCGCGTATATGTGGTCCCGGGAGGATGACCTCTTGCACCCACAGGTTTATCCCATCAGGGTTGCTGACTACCTGACGAGAAGGGTTAAAATGCAAGGTCTGCTGGAGAGGCTTATTGGAGAAAACAATCTGGGATTAAGGTACAGGGATCTTAGGGAGAGCGGTCTATAGCTACACCCGCACAACCTCCAGCCCGGTGTTTTCCAGCAAACTCGTTACCCGCTTTTTTTCCTTACCCAACCCCTTCCATTCAATCAATGCAACATCCGGTTTTGGTAGGGTCTTGGATACCATCTCTTCCAGCATTGTCTCATCCAGGTAGGGTAGATTGTGTTTGGGGCAGATGTGTCCGATAGCATAGTCTTTTATCCTGGTGAACTTTGGGCAATAGTGCCCTCCACCTAATCCAATAGCTGTCTTATCTCCGTTTGCGGGTTCATAGGAAAGCAGTTCATTGATTACTTCAGCTGCTATAGAACACGCCCTCAGGTCGCCCCACTCTTTTTTTGTGCTTCCCACTTCCACGAAAAAAACAGGCTGCTTAAGCCCTGTGGGGCCGTGGTGGGTGCTCTCGAAGCTGACTTCATAGTTGATGCCCTCCCTTTCTTGTTTCTCCTGCAGAAGCTGGAGCGCCTTCCGCAGATAAAAAGCTGGCGCATAAGAAAGCTCGCAGGGGTTTCCTCCATAGTCTGCGCTGTAGTAGTTCCCGGGTGGATGGCAGGTGAGACATGGTTTACCTGACTTGGATGCGTGTTTTGATGCGACAATACATAGGGTTTCCTGACTCCTGTTAAGAGACTCTAGAGCTAACACATCATCAAAAGCCAGAAGATTCCTTACATCATACTCATCTTTTAGTATTGATTTGATGTTCACCCCGGCCAGATCTTTCCTGGAGTATAGTATTAGTTTATCCCACATTCTCTCAACACCTTCTTGACTAATTCATCCAGTTCCAGCTCCTGCTCTATCTCTTTTATCTCATCTTTTTTTGCCTTCGTTGAGGGATTTTTGGGAGCGATCCCGCACCTTGTGGGCTTTATAAGCATGTAGGTTCCTATCTCTCTGGCTTTGGATATGATCTCCTCCTTATCCAATCCCACCAGGGGCCGGTATACTGGAATAGAAACGGATTCATCCAGGAGCTTGAGGTTGTGCAGGGTCTGGCTGGCTACCTGCCCTATGTTTTCCCCGGTGACTATGCCTTCAGCATTCTCCCGTAACGCTATTTCTTCCGCTATCTTGTACATCAACCTCTTACATACTATGCACGTGTTTTTCCCTGATTTGTATTTAATCTTGTCCAGTGTTTCTTTGTAGGGTATCAGGTAGAGCCTTATCCCGTGCACGGAGTATTCCTCCAGTTTATTTAACACCTTTCTCACTTTTGTGTCGCTGCCGTAGTGCACTGCTATCATCTCACATCCTCGTTTCATCATCATCCACGCAGCAACCGGTGAATCAATTCCTTCAGATATTAATGCTATAACCTTGCCCTGCGTCTTGTAGGGCAGGCCTCCAACCCCGCTTATTTTTTCGTGGAATATGTAGGCCCGTCCGCCTCTGACCTCTATGTGAATGGTTTTGTCGGGGTTGTCTAGGTTTACGTGGCAGTCTATTTTTTTCAGGATAAGCTCTCCAAGCCTCTCCTCTATCTCTCTGCTTTTTAGAGTGTAGTCGATTCTTCTGGCTCTGACAGCGAAGCCTTCCCCGGATTCTATAACCTCCTTAGCTAGTTTAATGGCTCTGGCTGAGAGGTTGTCTATACCTGAGTCTGTTTCTATTGCGGGGCTTACGGATTTCACGCCGTAGACTTTGGCAACTTCTAAGGCGAGGGAGCTTGCTTTTTTTGTCTTGAGATAGATTCTATGCCGGTCTCTTCTGGTTCCCACCCCTAGACCCTTAAGCTTTAGTTGGATGTTTCCTATAAGCTGGTTCTCGAATTCCTTTTTCACGTATTCGCTTTTTAGAAAGATTTCCGAGTACCTGACTATTATGGTGTCGTACATTTTTATTCCTGTTGGTTGTTAATATTATTTATAGCAAGAAAAAAAAATGGTAACCGTATTAGATATTAAGGATCTGTTTTCGGGAATAACGCTGGCTGCACATGATTTATGTTGTTTGATGAACCCTTTCCGCTGGGATGATTTCTTCCGGGATATGAGGCTGCAGGAGCCTAAGGTTACGCCGATGGCTTTATGGGCTTTGCTATCTCTTCTGGGGGTGATGGTTTTACCTAGGATTTTGGTTGGGAATGATGTTGTACTGAATTTGGTGGTTCTGGTTATCCTGCTCTTCACTCTCTGGCTTGGGAATTACATAATGGATTTTCTTTTGATAGCGGGTTACTTCACCTACCTGGGTTATTTTGTTGCCGGGGTTTATGGGACGATGGATAATTTAACCGCTATTAAGGTGGGCTTCCAGTATTTCTTCACCGGGATTTTTCTGGTTTTTTTGATGTCTTATCTGTTGATGGTCTTCAGCAGGTGGGAGCTGGATTTCGGGGAGAGTTTTCCTTTAACGGCTTATTCGATTATACCTGGTTTGTTTGGGGGTGTTTTCGCAGCCTATGGGGAGACTATTGTTTTAAGTTTTCTTTTTATTGCTTACAGCACTATTCTCTTGTATGTTGGGATAAAGGTGAGGGTGGGTTTCGAGAAATCTTTCACTGTTATGGTGATGACTGTTTTCACGGGGGGTGCTGTATCCATGATATTGTTTGTTTTTCTATCCGTCTTGCTTGGGACGCCGGAGTGGGCTCTTTAGGTGGGGGTTTTTTTATTTTTAGGTCGTGCTTTAGGAAAGATTCAGCAAACGAGGCCAATGCTTTTTCTACAAAGTAATTGTTTTCTTTTTCGCCAACGTTTTTCTTTTACAAAAGAAAAAGGTTGCGGGGGACGGTGGTTCTCCTCTGTTGAGGATTTCACCTACGGCTCAAGAACTCGCGTAAAGCTAAAAAAAAGCCTGAGCAAATGAGGTCAATGCTTTTTCTACAAAGTAATTGTTTTCTTTTTCGCCAACGTTTTTCTTTTTCCCCCGCAGGGGATAATCCCTTCGGGATTTACAAAAGAAAAAGGTTGCGGGGGACGGTGGTTCTCCTCTGTTGAGGATTTCACCTACGGCTCAAGAACTCGCGTAAAGCTATAAAAA